>JBFKCG010000104.1:0-7633 GCA_041620675.1 Nevskiales bacterium | reverse complement strand
CTGCTCGGTGTCGAACAGCTGGCGCAGCATCCGCGAGTAGAGGAACTGGTAGCTGGGGTCGTCAATATCCGGGTCAACCGTCTGGGTATCGGCAATCCCCTTGCCTGTGAAGCGTGTGCAGGCCTGGTCCGCGAATTGGGCGGGCACACGTTTCGTGCACTCTCTTTCAAAGGCACTGGGCTGATCAACCTCGCCGTCCAGGTTGTCAATAAAACGCCGGACCTCAGCTACCGTGCCCAGGTCCGTGTTGTCACCGGTCGCGATCATCAGTTCCACTGGGCTAACCGCGTGGCAGCCATTGATGGTCTTGATCATGGCGTTCATGACCTCATCGGTGTACTCATCCTGGAAGCGTTGGGCCGCCTCGAGCGCCGGGTAAATGGGATCCGAGAACGATGCCCCATTGGTGGCTGCACCGTCATCGTCCAGGATGTGCTCATCTGACATCTGCACGAAACGA
Source organism: Nevskiales bacterium (assembly GCA_041620675.1). Classification (GTDB taxonomy): domain Bacteria; phylum Pseudomonadota; class Gammaproteobacteria; order Nevskiales; family DATLYR01; genus DATLYR01. The sequence goes on along the minus strand of JBFKCG010000104.1, from coordinate 7,173 downwards.
ATCAGCTGCTGGGCTGTTGCAGATGGCGTGCCGGCAGCAAGCTCGTTCCTGACCACAACCGCGTCTGGCGCAATTCTGCAGTCTGCGGTGTTGCCATTGCCGCCAGATCCGCCACCCCCGCCAGTGCCCCCGGAACCACCACTGCCGCCGTTGCCACCAGAGCCACCACTGCCGCCGCTACCGACAGTGCTGCCAGTGGGGGGTAGCGCGTCGTCATCTGAGGAATTACTGGAGCATGCAATCAATGAGGCGAAAAGTGCGGCGGACACAAGCGCCAGGAAGTATTTACGGTGTGGTTTCATAAGCCTTACTCACATGTGTAATGTCTTGAATCACGACGGGCTCGGTCGTGAGTACCCACGTGATTCAATCTAGGGGGTGGCCGTATAAAGCCAGGCCAGGGCCAGTACGAGCTTGAAGGAGATGTGCAGCAATTGATCGGTGTGGAAGCCGTACCAATGTTCGCTCTTGCCGTAATCAATCAGGCAATGCGCCCAGAATTCGGCAATTGCCAGCCACAGGTTCTGGGTAACGAGTGCCACCATGCCGGCATGGATCGCGGCGTGGGCGGACAAAACGTGAAGCCAGATCAGGTCGGGCCGCTTGCTGGACGAGGAGGGCTGCAGGTTATGCCGGTTCTTGGCATGCACCATCCATTCAGACTGCAGGGGGTAATCTGCCAGCGAGTGTCCGACCAGAAGCCAGAACAGGACGCCCCAGAACCCCAATTGGAAAACTTCCACCATGCCGATCTCGACGCGGATAATACTTGCGGCCACCGGATTGGTGCCCCCCTTCCCTGAGCATGTCATCAGTTCAATGGCATGACAAGGTAAGCTGTTAGCATCGGTGGCATGCTGCTCAGGCCAAGGTAAAACTCCCTCAGGAGCTGGAAACAGACAATGAATTGCTCGGTATGTGGACACGCCAATCGGGAGCAGGCGAATTTTTGTGAGGCCTGCGCCAATCCCTTGCGGCGCAGCTGCCACCACTGTGCTGCGGAATTGCGTGCACAGGCCCGTTTCTGTGACCAGTGCGGTACGGCAGTCGAGCCCGCTGCAGCGGCTGCCAGAGCGGCAGCTCCCACCACGCGCAGCACCCGTGATTACACGCCACGTCACCTGGCCGACAAGATCCTCACCTCACGCTCCGCTATCGAGGGTGAGCGCAAGCGGGTAACGGTTCTGTTTGCCGACATGAAGGGCTCGCAAGAGCTGGCCGAGCAGGTCGATCCTGAGGTCTGGCACGGCATCCTGGATCGATTCTTCGGCATCCTGACCAATGGCATCCACCGCTTTGAGGGCACCGTCAACCAGTACACGGGTGACGGGATCATGGCCTTGTTTGGAGCGCCGATCGCGCACGAGGATCATGCGCTGCGGGCTTGCCATGCAGCCCTCGCAGTCATGGTCGAGTTGCGCCGCTTTGCCGATGAGCTGCGGCTGGAACACGGCCTCAACCTGTCCATGCGCATTGGCATCAATTCCGGCGAAGTGGTGGTCGGCAAGATCGGCGATGACTTGCGCATGGACTACACCGCGCAGGGGCACACCGTGGGATTGGCGGCTCGCATGGAGCAGATTGCCGAGCCTGGCCGTATCTACCTGACCCGCCATACCGCGGCGCAGGTCGAAGGTTATTTCAAGCTACGTGATCTCGGGGAGATGAAGGTCAAGGGTACGCGCGAACCACTCAATGTCTATGAGCTGGAGGCAGTGGGCGCGGTTCAGACCCGACTCGACATGTCCCGCTCCCGCGGCTTGTCGCGCTTCATTGGCCGTGAGCGCGAGAGTGCGCTTCTGGAGGAGGCACTGGCGCGGGTACGTGAAGGCAAGGGACAGGTGGCCGGCGTGATCGGCAATGCCGGCATTGGCAAGAGCCGGCTGTGCTACGAATTTACGGAGCGCTGCCGCGCCCAGGGTTTCACGGTTCACCGTGCAACCGGCGTGACCTATGGCAGTGCCTTGCCCTTTTTTCCAATCCAGACGCTGCTGAGAAGCTACTTTGGCGTTGCGGAATCCGATCCCCCTGCGGAAGTCAGGCGCAAGGCGGCTGGCACCTTGTTGATGCTGGATGGCAACCTCAAGGAGGCACTGCCGCTGGTATTTGACTTCATGGGTGTGGCGGAGTCGCGTAGCGCGACCAGTGATATTCCGCCAGACCTTAAACAGAAAAAGCTGCAGGAGGCACTGGAACTGTTGTGCAAGGCGAGCAGTGACAAGCCGACCGTCATCATGGTGGAGGACCTGCATTTCATTGATCCAGGCACCGAGGCTTTCCTTGCCCACATGGTGGAACTCACGCCGGCGAGCAAGACACTCTTGCTGTTCAACTATCGGCCGGAATTCATGGCGGACTGGTTGACGCCAAATATTGATTGCGAGATTGCGCTCACCGCGTTGAGTGCGGATGAGTTGGCACAACTGACCTCGGCACTATTAGGGCCTGCAGAGGGTATGCAGGAACTGGGTGCACGCATCTGCCGGCGCGCGGCCGGCAATCCGTTCTACGTTGAGGAGGCCGTGCACGCCTTGTTGGGCTCCGGCCATATTGGAGGAGACAGCGGCGCTTATCGCTTGCTCAAGCCCGTGGAGGAACTCGTTATCCCGGATACGGTGCAGGCCATCATCGCTGCGCGCATCGACAGGCTGGAGGAACGCGAGAAGCATGTCCTGCAACATGCTGCGGTGGTTGGGCGTGAGTTTGGCAGTGCCTTGCTGGATAAGGTCATGGCATTGCCGACGGATGCGCTGGCTGAATCATTGGCGCAATTGGAGGAGTTGGGATTCGTCAACCAGGGCAATGTGCAGACCACTGGCCAGTACAGTTTCTGCCACCCCCTGACGCAAGAGGTGGCCTACCAGTCGCAACTGGGGGAACATCGTTCACGCGTGCATGCAGCGCTCGCTACGGAACTGGAACAAGAGATCAATGCCGAAGACCCGCCGGATGAACGCAGTATCCTGCTGGCGCACCACTGGGAGCGTGCAGGCAGGATTGAAAAAGCCGCAAATTGGAACGTAAAGGCCGGAATCTGGGCGGCCTTCCGTGACCTCAAGGGTGCCGTGGCCTACTACCGCAAGGCCATTGAGCTGGCCGACCGGCCTGAGCCGACGCCTGAACTGATGCAGATCGCAGTGGCGGGTCGCTCAGGCCTGCTCAGGATTGCCTCGTTGACACCGGTGCCGGACGAGGAAGTCGAAAAAGCCTACGTCGAGGCTCAGGCAATCGTGAAGGCGACTGGCAACCAGCGTGCGCAGGCGGAATTACTGCTGGGCTATGGCGGCCGTTGCATGTTGCGTGGCGATGCGCTCGGTGCCGTGCAGCATACCGATGAGGCGCTGGCGATTACCCGTGCCATCGGTGCACGTGACCTGGAGGCGCGCCTGCGCCTGCCAATCCTGATTGCTTATCTGGCCGTTGGCCGCCTGCAGCAGGGCATTGACCTGATGGAAGAATCCAGTGGTCATGTGTGGGCCAGTAGCCCCATTACGGCCGAGAATGTTGGGTCCCGCGCGTTCAGGGCGAACTACCTGATGATCATGGGCCAGTTGAAAGAAGCGCGCGCCGAGATGGAAGAGGCGGTACGAGTAAGTCTCTCACTGGGACGCACGGTCAGCTGGATGCACGGCTTGCTGGTGCAAGTGTCTTATTTCAGCGGAAGTATTGACACGGTCCACAGCGAGGCACAAACCGCGGTACGCGCCGCCGAGGAATATGACAGCCCATTCTTCCGCGTGGTCGCACACAATGCGATGAGCACCGCACACCTGCTGCATGGGCAGTGGCGCAATGCGATCGAGGTTCTGGAGCGGACCATGCACCTGGTCGAGCCCACGGCGCTGGGGCGACAGTATGCTGCGCCTCACCTCATCAACTTGTCGGATGCTTATCTGGGACTGGGTGACACGGCGCGGGGTCTGGAATTGGCGCAACAGGCACTGGATACGGCCATACAGTGCCATATGCGCATATGGGAATGTCGAGCACGTCTGCAGATGGCACATGCCTTGCGCGCAGATCTGGGCGCGTCGTCTGCAGCAGCGGTAGAGGAGCAGCTGCAGAAGCTCCAGATCTTGATCAAAGACACCGGCGCGTGTTCATACCAGCCTTTCCTGCATGAGGAGCGCGCCATGATGGCCGAACTCTGCGACAAACCGGATCTGGCCCATGCCGAGAGGGTGTTGGCATTGGATTGTTTCATCGAAATTGGTGCCGAAGGGCATGTCGCACGGCTGAAGGCAAAGCTGCCGGCAAGACTGAGGGCATGATTGGCAGGACTGCGTTAAGCTTGGGATCAAATAGGGGAGAAAGAATAATGATGCGCCATAAATTATTCGCGGTGGTCTTGGTGCTGGCAGCGGCACCGGTACAGGCACTGGACAAGCCAGAAGATATCCGGGCCTGCGCACGCAAGAACTTTCCTGCCACCAGCAGCAGCCAAACCTTCATGCTGACGACCTACGGTCGTGATGAGTCCAAGCGCTCGTTGCACGCGAACGCGTACTGGAAGCGCGACAAGGATGGCAGGGCCAAGGTCATGCTGGCCGTTGACCAGCCCGATGATCTCAAAGGGTCCTCCTACCTGATGTTGGAGCGAGATAGCCGTGATGATCTTTACATGTACCTGCCTGCAGCGAGGCGTACCAAGCGCATCATGGGCAATCAGACCTCGGACGCGTTGTGGGGAACGGACTTCAGTTATGAGGACATCAAGCAGGTCCAGGGTATCTTTGATACCGGCAAGCTGAAGCGCGACGCAGATGGCGAGGTTGCCGGAAAGCCCGTGTATGTCCTGAGCTTCGTGCCAGACAAGGTAGAGGAATCGGCCTACAAGCGCCTGGTTTCGTACATCGACAAGGAGACCTGTGTCGCGCTACAGACGGATTTCTACGAGGCGGGAGATGCGCCACGTAAGCGTTTGACCAGTGATCCCAAGCAAATCAAGCAGGAAGGCACACGCTGGGTGCCAACGTATTTCGAGATGAAGGACTTGCGTGACAGCACTCGCAGCGAGTTGCATATCGAGAAGATTGAAGCGGAAGTGGATATTCCAGACCGGCTTTTCAATCCGCAGACCTTTCAGCTTGGTCGATAGCCCACTGGCCAGGCGCGGGCCATGATTAATCGCTTGCTGAATTTCGCGACGCTGCACCCAGGTCGCATCCTGAGCTTGGTGCTGGCGCTGACCCTGTTAGCGCTGGCGGGCATCGTTGATGTGAAGACGGGCCAGCTGAAACTGGGGATTGACCCCTCAATCAATCGCCTGTTGCCCGAAGACGACTCTGATCGCCAGTTCTACGAACATATCCGCCGCGTATTCGGTAGCGAGGACGTGGTCATGCTGGCGCTTGTCAGTGCCGATGCCGAGAAAGGCATTTTCACGCCAAGCATGATGACGCGAGTCGGACGAATCACGGAGAAGTTGCAGGCCTTGCCAGGCGTGGACCGCGTGCAGTCACTGGCGACCGCGCCAAACCTTCGGGCCGATGATGACAGCCTGGATATCAGCACGCTGTCCGAACAGGTGGCGCAGGATCCCTCTGTATTGGAGGGCCTTCGCGAGTCGGTAATGTCCAATCCGCTGTACGGTGGCAACCTGGTGTCCCGGGATGGGCGAGTGGCGGTGGTTCTGGTCCAGTTCAAGGACCTGGATGACCAGGAATTCCTGGCTCAGGACATCGACCGGCGCATCATGGCCATCGCCGAGGCTGAGCGTGGTGATGCCAACGTCTGGATGACGGGTACGCCAGTCATCAAGGCCGAGACAACACGTTTGCTGCTGGCAGAGATGGGCTTCGTGCTGCCTGCGATGTTGGTGGTCGGTGCCTTGTTCCTCATCCTTGTGTTCCGGACCACGGTCGGTGTGTTGTTGCCTATCTCCAATATCCTGATTGCCCTGGTGTGGGTGTTGGGCGCGCTGGGCTGGATGGGCAGGCCATTGAACATGGTCACCGTGATCGTTCCGCCGCTGGTGTTTACCGTCGGCCTGGCCTATGCCATGCACGTCATGAGTGAGTTCTATGCCGCACGTGAGCAGCAGCCGGATCATCCGCGCTTTGACCTGCTGGTGCGTGAGGTGCTTTCCACGATCGGTCTGCCGCTCATCATCACAGGCCTGACTACGTTGACCGGGTTCTTCGCCCTTGGCCTTAACCCACTCTTGGCCATTCGGGAGTTTGCCTGGCTGGCCACCTTGGGCGTGTTGTGCTCCATGCTGCTAACGCTGGCTTACATACCTGCCATGCTGGTGTTGCTGAAGGAGCGTAGTGGCAACGCGCCGCTCAACAGCACGCGGTTATTCCAGTCTGCTGCCAAGGTCCTGGCTCGATTCAACCTGCGCTATCGCCGCAGCATTATCGCGGTGTCCGTGGTCTTGATGGTGCTGGCCCTGTTGGGCACTTTGCGGATAGAGGTCGCCACTGACTTTATCGGCGACTTCCCGGCCAAGGCGCCGGTTCGCCAGCAGTACGAGTCCATCCGGTCAGCCTTCAATGGCGCCAGCCCGTTCTACATCGTGATTGATGGGCATGCCGCTGACGCTATCGTGGAGCCAGTGAACCTGCGACAGATCGAGACGCTGCAGGCATGGCTTGCTGCCCAGCCTGAGGTTGGTGGCAGCCTGTCGATTGTGGATTCTCTCAAGTTGATCAACCGCAGCCTGAACGGTAATGACCAAGCCTACTACCGCATTCCGGAGAACCGCGCGCTGGTCAAGCAATTGCTGGTGTTTGGCGGTGGCGAGGAACTCGACGGCACGATCGACAAGAGCTTCAGCGTCACCAGTATCCAGGTCCGCGCCAACGTGGGTGACTCGGCTTCCATTACCGCGCTGACGGAGCGGATTGAGCAGCGCTTGGCGGCTCTGAACCCGCCGTTGTCGGCGCGAATCACCGGCAACACGGTGCTGGTATCGCGTGCGTTGGACAATATTGCCGGAGGACAATTGTTCAGCGTCGCGCTCGCGCTGGGCGTGATCTACCTGCTGATGTCCGCCATGTTTACATCATGGCGCGCGGGTGCGTTGGCACTGGTTCCCAACCTGATCCCGGTTACGGTTTATTTCGGGACACTGGGCCTTCTCGATATCCCATTGACCCCGACCACGAGCCTGATCGCCTGTATCACCCTGGGTATCGCTGTGGATGACACCATCCACTACATGGTGCGGTT
>JBFKCG010000103.1:0-7691 GCA_041620675.1 Nevskiales bacterium | reverse complement strand
TGTCCAAACAGGAGTTCCTCGGCCAGTGGACGCTTGATGTGCTCCTGGATGACGCGCGCCATGGGACGTGCGCCCATCTTGGCGTCGTAACCATGCCTTGCAATCCAGACACGCGCCTCGTCATCCAGCCGCAGGCTGACATTGCGGGACTCAAGCTGGGTTTCAAGCTGGACAATAAACTTATCCACCACATGCCCGACAGTCTTCTCGTCCAGTGGCTTGAACTGGATGATCGCGTCTATCCGGTTACGGAATTCCGGTGAGAACATCCTCTGCAGCACTTCCAGGCTATCAGTACTGTGATCCTGTTCGGTAAAGCCCATTGAACGTCGCGCGGATTCCTGCGCGCCTGCGTTGGTGGTCATCACCAAGATGACATTCCTGAAGTCCGCCTTGCGCCCGTTGTTATCCGTCAGGGTGCCGTGGTCCATGACCTGTAGCAGAAGATTGAAGACGTCCGGGTGCGCCTTTTCAATTTCATCCAGCAAGACAACGGCATGCGGATGCTTGAGAACCGCGTCGGTCAGCAGCCCGCCCTGGTCAAAACCGACATAGCCCGGGGGCGCACCAATCAAACGCGATACCGTATGTCGCTCCATGTACTCAGACATGTCGTAGCGCAGGAATTCGATTCCAAGGTGCAAGGCCAACTGCCGCGTCACTTCGGTCTTGCCAACGCCGGTCGGGCCGGCGAACAGGAAGGAACCGATTGGCTTGTCCGGATGGCCCAGACCTGACCTGGACATCTTGATCGAGGTCGCCAACCGGTTGATGGCGTCTTCCTGGCCAAAGATCACCAGCTTGAGGTCGCGATCCAGCGTTTTGAGGACCTCACGGTCGGAGGAGGACACGCTCTTGGCCGGAATACGGGCAATCTTGGCTACGGTGGACTCAATATCCCTGACCTGTACTGTCTTGCGCTTCTTGGCCTCCGGCAGCAGGCGCAAACTCGCACCGGCTTCGTCGATGACATCAATTGCCTTGTCCGGCAGGTAACGGTCGTTGATGTGTCGTGCCGATAACTCAACTGCCGCCTCTAGCGCACCACTGGTGTAGCGAACATGGTGATGCGCCTCGAAGCGCTCCCGAAGGCCATTGAGGATACGGATCGTTTCAGCCACGGTGGGTTCGGGCACGTCAATCTTCTGAAAACGCCGGGCCAGGGCCCTGTCCTTCTCGAATATCCCGCGGAATTCCTGGTAGGTCGTTGAGCCAATACACTTGAGCTCACCATTGGCCAGCATGGGCTTGATCAGGTTGGAAGCATCCATGACACCACCCGAGGCAGCCCCGGCACCAATGATGGTGTGGATTTCATCGATGAACAGGATCGAGCCTTTTTCTTCCCTGAGCTGGCCCAGGACAGCCTTCAACCGCTTCTCGAAATCACCGCGGTACTTGGTGCCAGCGACCAATGATCCCAGGTCGAGCGAATAGATCGTGCTGCCACGCAGAATGGCCGGCACCGCGCCCTCGACGATCATACGGGCCAATCCCTCGGCGATCGCGGTCTTACCCACCCCCGCCTCTCCTACCAGCAAGGGATTATTCTTGCGGCGACGGCAAAGCGTCTGGATCATGCGTTCGATCTCGACCGCCCGGCCGATCAGCGGGTCTATCTGTCCCTTGCGCGCACGCTCATTCAGATTGCTGGCGTACAACTCCAGTGGCTTGCGATTGGCCTCTGTTGCCGGTGCTTCCTTTTCAACTGATGCTGTTTCTCGCTCTTCGGAGCCCGCATTGGAAATCCCGTGGGAGACAAAATTGACCACATCCAGCCGGGTCACGCCCTGCTGGTTGAGCAGATAGACCGCATGTGAGTCTTGCTCGCTGAAGATCGCAACCAACACGTTGACCACGCCGACTTCTTTCTTGCCAGAGGACTGGACGTGATACACGGCCCTTTGCAGCACTCGCTGGAAACCCAGTGTCGGCTGGACCTCGCGTGTTTCCGCTGCATCGTCGTAGACAGGCACGTTCTCGCTGATAAAGCCGCGCAGGTCCTTCTCCAGTGCATCCAGATGCGCGCCACAGGCTTGTAGAATCTCCGCCACCGCAGTGTCATCCAGCAGGGCGAGCAGCAGGTGCTCTACTGTCAGCAGCTCATGGCCCTTGCGGCGGGCGCTCATGAATGCGGCATCAAGGGCAGCCTGTAGGCTTTGGCTTAACATCAAGCTTCCTCCAGCTGGCACAACAGCGGGTGCTGATGCTGCCGCGCGTGATTATTGACCTGCTTCACCTTGGTCTCGGCGATGTCACGGGTGAAGACGCCCGCCACAGCACGCCCTTGGGTATGCACCTGGAGCATGATCTGTACGGCCTTGTCGCGAGTCATACGGAAGTAGGTCTGGAGCACATCCACGACAAACTCCATGGGCGTGTAGTCATCATTCATGACGACTACTTTATACAATGGGGGCTGCACCGTCTTTGGCCGTTCGGCCAGGACCGCAACGCCGTCATCTAGTTCATGCTTGTGCTGGCTCATAGGCATATTTTACCCCACAGAGTAATGACCACGGGGAAGCCCTTGGGTTTCCTGAATTTTTACCCTTGTGCCTACCTCTGGCGGGTAGGTATGATGGCCCGATAAGTAGGTCAGCCCCGGTCAACCGGGCACGAGGGGAGAAATGCCGAGAGAAAGACTGCAGGCGCTAGCGCCCTACATGCGCCACTTGCCAGTTGCCTGCAATCTGCTGCTAATCCTGCTCATTGCTGCCAGCCTGGCACGCGTGGTTTGGCTCCTTTATCCATTGCCCCAGAGCCGGTTTGAGCTGCCTGCGCCCAATACAGCACCCAGCCGTACCAGCAATCTGCCCAAGCTGAATGTCGAGCAGATTGCAGCTGCCAACCTGTTTGGTCAACGACAGGCCACCACAACCGAGGCGCCGCTTGACGCGCCAGATACCGCACTCAACCTGACCCTCAAGGGCATCCTATCCTACGGCGACGAAAGCTCATCGCGCGCCCTGATTGCCGATGCCTCGGGCAAGGAAAAACCCTACTCCGTAGGGGATGACATCCCCGGTGGCGCGATCCTCAAGGCCATCCATGCTGACCGGGTCATCCTGGAGCGTAATGGGCGCTTTGAAACTCTGCGCCTTGACCGCAGCAAAGGCTCAAGTGGCACATCGGCATCAGCTGCGCCAGTCCAGAGCAGTGCTGCCATCACCACGCGTAGCGGCGAGGCTACGACCTTGGCCGAGCTGAGGAACGAGCTCTTACGTGAGCCTGGCAAAGCCTCCCAGTACATCCGCCTGCAGCCGGTTTATTCTGAAGGCAAGCTGCAAGGCTACCGCGTCTATCCAGGTGCAAACCGCACCTTGTTCCAATCCGTCGGTTTGCGCGCTGGCGAATTGGTCACTAGTGTCAATGGCGTGCCTTTGGATGACGCCGCCAAGGCGCTGCAGCTGATGGGCAACCTGAGGGACGTGACCGAATTGTCCCTCGTGCTCGAACGCGGCGGCGAAACCCGTACCATCAACCTGAACCTGAGCCAATGATCACAACACCCAAGATTCGACTGATATTTCAGCTCGTGGCCCCTGCTCTCCTGGCCCTTGCAATGATGGGCAAAGCCATTGCGCAGGAGTCTGCCACTCTGAACTTCGAAGATGCCGAGATCAGCGCGGTAATTGCCACGGTGAGCGAAATCACCGGCAAGAACTTCATTGTTGATCCCCGGGTCAAGGGCAAGGTCACGGTATTGTCTCCCACCCCCCTGACACCCGACGGTGTCTATGAAGCCTTCCTGTCCATCCTGCAGGTCCATGGATTTGCAGTCGTTCCCACCGGGGATGTCATCAAGATCGTGCCTGAGGCGGATGCGCGCCAAGGCGGCGGACGCAGCATTGGTCGTATTGCCAGTGACGACATCATTACCCGCGTGATCGCGATCGAAAACGTCTCGGCGGTTCAATTGGTGCCGATTCTACGTCCACTGGTACCACAGTACGGCCATCTGGCGGCTTACCCTTCGTCAAACATGCTGATCATTTCCGACCGCGCGTCGAACGTGGATCGCATTGAAAGCATCATCCGCCGCATTGACCAGACTGGAGACCGAGAGATCGAGGTGGTGACGCTGGAAAATGCGTCTGCCTCCGAAGTGGTTCGGATCGTTTCAGGACTGACCCAGGAAACCAAGAAAACAGACCCGACTGCAACTCAGGTCAGCGTGATGGCAGATGAACGCACCAATAGCGTCCTGATCGGTGGCGATAAATCGCAGCGACTCTCTATACGGGCCATGATCGCGCAACTGGATACCGCCACGGATACCGAAGGCTATACACAGGTCATATACCTGCGCCACGCGGAAGCAGAACAGCTCGCCCCGGTCTTGGAAGGCTATGCCGCACAAGCCGCAAAGGGCGGTGCCAGTACTGGCACCGCTGGCGCAACAGCCGCGCCAGCCGCGTCATCGGGTGGCAATAATGAATACCGCATCATCCCGGAACCCGGCACCAACTCTTTGGTTATCACCGCGCCACCCAAGACCATGCGGGCCCTGCGGACAGTGATCGAACAGCTTGATATTCGCCGAGCCCAGGTACTGGTCGAAGGCATCATTGCCGAGGTCAGCGAAAACAAGTCACGCGAGCTCGGCGTGGATATGGCCGCATTCGAGGACGGTCGCGTTGCCTTTGCCAGCATCACCAACCAGCAGACGTTAGCTGCCTTTGGTTCCGCTGCTGCCGCCAGTGGATCGGGTTCTTCCGGCGGCGGCTCCAAGGCCATCGGACTTGCGCTGCTTTCACAAGGCGCGAATGTCATTGTCGGAGGTGAGGCAGGCGGACTTTCGATTGCCGCCATCATCAAGGCGCTCTCAGGCGACGGCAAAACCAACATTTTGTCCACACCCAGCCTGGTCACGCTGGACAACGAAGAGGCCGAAATCTCGGTTGGTCAGGAAGTGCCTTTCCTGACCGGTTCCTTCACGAATACCGGCACCGGTGGCGGCACGGGTACAGTCAACCCGTTCCAGACCATTGAGCGCAAGGATGTGGGCCTTACCCTCAAGATCACGCCACAAATCAACGAAGGCGACAATATACGGCTCAAGATAGCCCAGGAAATATCAAGCCTCGGTGCAAGCGCACAGGGCGCGGTCGACCTCGTGACCAACAAGCGCACCCTCAATACCTCGGTCATCGTGGGCAACGGCGACATCCTGGTACTGGGTGGGCTAATTGATGACAACGTGGTCGAGACCCAGACGCAGGTACCCGTATTGGGCAGCATCCCGTTCTTCGGCGAGTTGTTCAAATCACGCCGCGTGCAGAAGGACAAGCGCAACCTGATGATCTTCATTCGCCCAACCGTCATGCGTGATGCCACCGTGGCGGACTACTACACCAAGCGCAAGTACAACTACGTGCGTGACATCCAGCTAGAACAACAAGGCAAGGGAATCCCGCTGATGGGCGGGGAAAATGTGCCGGTTGCGCCCTCGCTTGACCAGATCAAGCGTGATGCCCCACCGGCGTCAAAAACACAATCTGACACACTTACAGGCAAACCAACGGCAAAACCGTCTGCAAAACCTGCCAGCAAGCCCTGACAACCTATGGCGGAAATGCTTAAACGACCGCCGTTCGCCTTTGCCAAGCGTCACGGCGTCCTGGTTAGTCAGGACATGGGCGATCACTATGAAGTGATTTGCCGCGCGGGTACCAGCGTCCAGAGCGCGGCCGAGATTCGACGCTTCCTTGGGCGCCCGATCAAGCTGCAGCAGGTCCCTGCCGAGCAGTTCGATTCGCTCCTGCAGAGCAGTTACCAGGAAGGTTCAGGCGAGGCCATGCAGATGATGCAAGGCCTGGATGATGACCTCGACCTGGCCTCGATTGCGCAAGAGCTGTCGGAGCCGGAAGACCTGCTGGAAAGCCAGGATGACGCGCCCATCATCCGCCTGATCAATGCCCTCTTGACCCAGGCGATCAAGGAAAATGCCTCTGATATCCACATTGAGCCATTTGAAAACCGTTTGACGGTTCGATTTCGGGTGGATGGCGTGCTGCGTGAGGTATTGCTACCACCGAGGGCACTGGCGCCTTTGATTGTCTCTAGAATCAAGGTCATGGCAAGGCTCGATATCGCCGAAAAGCGCCTGCCGCAGGATGGTCGCATTTCGCTGCGAGTCGCAGGGCGCGCTGTGGACGTTCGCGTCTCCACCATCCCCGCCGGTCACGGCGAGCGCGTCGTATTGCGCTTGCTTGATAAGCAGGCTGGGCGCCTGGACCTGGAGCAACTGGGCATGTCGGCCAGCGACCAGGAAAAGATGGACCGCCTGATTCGCAAGCCCCATGGCATCATCCTCGTCACAGGGCCCACCGGTTCCGGCAAGACCACGACCCTGTACGCGGCGCTCTCCCGCATCAACGACCGTACGCGCAACATCATGACGGTCGAGGACCCAATCGAATACTACATCGACGGCATCGGCCAAACCCAGGTCAACACCAAGATCCAGATGAGTTTTGCACGCGGCCTGCGCGCAATCCTGCGACAGGATCCCGATGTGGTCATGGTCGGCGAAATCCGTGATCTTGAAACTGGTGAAATTGCCGTGCAGGCCTCGCTCACCGGTCATCTGGTGATGTCGACACTGCACACGAATACCGCAGTAGGCTCGATTACGCGCCTGCGTGACATGGGCGTGGAACCATTCTTGCTGGCTTCAAGCCTTATCGGGCTCTTGGCACAGCGCTTGGTTCGCCTGCTCTGCCCTGACTGCAAGAAACCGTATGAGGCTGATGCCAGCGAGTGTGGCGTTCTGGGAGTCGACGAACATTCAAAACCCACCATTTATCGTGCTGTCGGCTGCGATAAGTGCCGTAATTCCGGCTACCGGGGCCGGACGGGCATCCACGAGCTGGTTGAAGTTGATGAAACCCTGCGGCGCATGATCCATGACAACGCGTCCGAGTCGGACATGGAAACCTACGCCCGCACCACGTCCAAGGGCATCCGCCAGGACGGCCAACGCAAGGTGCTCGCGGGCATGACCACTCTCGAAGAAATCCTGCGCGTCACCCGAGAGAACTGACGGAAGACCATGGGTGCATTTGAGTACACCGCTCTTGATGATCGCGGCAAGCAGAAACGCGGGTTGCTCGAGGGCGACACACCACGCCAAATTCGCCAGCAGCTACGCGAACAAGGACTCACACCGCTGGATGTACAGGAGGTTGGCGCACAGCAGGACAAGCGTAAAGGCATCCGCCTTTTTGGTGGCGGCATCAGCAGCGCCGAACTCGCCTTGTTCACACGCCAGCTCGCGACCCTGTGTCGTTCCGGCATGCCAGTTGAGGAAGCCTTGCTCGCCGCCTCCCAGCAGACTGAGGGCAGTCGCCTGCAGAGCATCATTCTTGGGGTGCGTGCACGTGTGGTTGAGGGACGTACCCTCGCAGCCGGCATGGGCGAGTTCCCAAACAGCTTCCCCCAGATGTATGTCGCAACGGTTGATGCCGGTGAGCGCTCCGGTCATTTGGATGAGGTGCTGGAGCGGCTTTCGGACTACACCGAATCAAGGCAAGACCTGCAGCGTAAGGTGCAGGCGGCGCTGTATTACCCCGTCTTTCTGATCTTGTTCGCCATAACCGTTGTCAGCTTTCTGATGATCAAGGTGGTACCTGACGTCGTCGAAGTCTTCCAGAGCGTCGACGCAAAGCTGCCATTGTTGACCCGGG
>JBFKCG010000102.1:0-7743 GCA_041620675.1 Nevskiales bacterium | reverse complement strand
GTCTGTTGCTGCCGCTCGTTGCGCAACATGGCATTGAGGCCGAGAGTCAGTGGACGTATCTCATCGGGATAGCTGCCTTCAATCACGTTTTGCCGGCCAGCTTCGATCTTGCGCAATTCCACCGTCAGTTGCTTGAGCGGGGATAAGCCCCAGCGCAGCACCAGCCATTGCAACACCAGCAACAGCGAGGCCGGGATTGCCAGCCACAACCACAGCGCACGACGGAAACGATTGCCCTGGGCTACGAAGTTGGCGCGATTCTCGACCACGATGAAACTGTAACGACGGGTCTTGTCACCGGTGGTCCAGTTGACACCCAGGCTCAGCGCAAACAGCGATCGCCCATCCATGCTGGTGATGGTCCGGAAGCGCCAGACGCCGACATCGTGGGCTGGCGCGACCGACAGGTAATCGAGCAAGGAAGGTGACTGCCAGATGACATCGCCCACCTCGTCGAGTATCAGCGCATACAGGCCCGAGTCCGGATGAATCAGCCGCGGATCCCTCAGCTCACCCTCATTGACCTTCAACAGGCCCTGGTCATCACTATCCGCGGCACCCAGCAGGGCGTAGACCAGACCTTGCAGCTTATCCTGCTCGGCCTGTTCGGCATGTCCGGAATACGCCCGCTCCAGCGCCAATGCGGTCAGCACCACGAAGGAAGCGAGGATGAATGTGGCAGCCAGCAATAGCCGCGCACGCAGGGAGTTCATGCGAAAGCGCATGGTCTCATCCTAGCATTACGGCTTAACTGGCCTGTCCGTTTACGCGGGGCAGATTCAGGCGGTAACCACGGCCGCGCAGGGTCTCGATCGGGTTCAGGCTGCCATCCGGGTCCAGCTTCAGCCGCAGGCGCCGGATGAAGACCTCGATGACATTACTGTCGCGCTCGGTCTCTTCCTCGTAGATATGCTCGGAGAGGGTGGTCTTGGAGGCAACCTCCCCTGCGTGCAGCATGAGGTACTGCAGGATCTTGTACTCATACGCGGTGAGATCAACCAGTTCCCCGGCATTACTGACTTGCTGGCGGGTGGTATCCAGCGTCAGTGGGCCACATTGCAGTATGGGTTGTGCCCAGCCACCACTGCGACGGATCAGTGCGCGAACCCGTGCCAGCAACTCCTCGGGCTGGAACGGCTTGACGAGGTAATCGTCCGCGCCGGCTTCCAGTCCCTCGACCTTGCTTTGCCAGCGATCACGCGCGGTGAGGATCAGGATCGGAAAAGAACGGCCCAGCTTGCGCACCTTGCGGATCAGGTCGATGCCGGACAATTGCGGCAGGCCCAGATCGATGACCGCGGCATCCAGCGGGAATTCAGTGGCCCGGTAAAGACCCTCCTCGCCATCCGGTGCGGCATCCACGGCATAGCCATCTGCCCTGAGCTGGCGCGACAGTTGCTCGCGAAGGTCGGCATCATCCTCGACAACCAGAACTCGCATCAGTCCTCCAAGGCGTCAATGTCTACCGTGCGCACGTTGCCATCGGACAGCAGCTTAACCCGATACCGTGCCGGTGCATCATCAGACTGCAGCAGGTCGACAGACAACACCCGACCCCCATGTTCTTTCTGGGCGCGCCGCGCGGCTTCATCCCGTGTGAGGACTCCCTTGAGCGAGCGCTTGCGCTCTGGACGATCGCCTGATTCGCTGCGCTCAGCTCGCTCATGCTTGTCCTGCTTATCCGGCTTGGCATGGGCCGGCGCGAACAGTGAGCCGGTGAGGATCACTGCCGCTGCCATCACTGTGGTGAGAATCGTGCGCATGCCTGAAGTGTAATTGAGCTGGCCGCTGGCAGCATCAACCTGCCGCTGGCGTGACGCTCAGCGTGACAGGGAAACGTGCCGGTGGCGGGGTTTGCATGCGCGTGGTGTAAACCTGACCCTGGAAACGATAGGTCACGTCATAACCATCCTGCTGGATGTCCGTACGCTCACCCTTGACTGTGCGGCACCGTTCTTCGTAACGGGTGCGCTGCACCACCTTCGGCTCATTAATGCTCTCGGCACGTTTGTAGCCCAGATATCCACCCGTCGCTGCACCGACAGCCGTGGCTGCGCCGCGCTTGCTGCCGTTGACGGCCTTGTTGGCAATCACGCCACCAATCAACCCACCCACGATCACGTTAGTGGGCGTGCTGGTCTGCTCGGTCTTGACGGTCTCGTTGTAAGTGACCGGAACCGTATTACATTCACGGCTTGAGGTTGGCACCTGGACCTGCCTGGATACCGGCACGGCCGCAATCAACTCGGCCAAACCATCATTTTCGGCCTGCAATAAGTCGCCCTGGGCAAGCTTATAGCCACCGAAACCTGCGGCACCGACAACTAACGGCGCGGCCAGTGCACCTGCAATCAATACCTTGTTCATCTCATGTTTCTCCATTGATCTGTAACTGGGACCAGCTTAGGCAACCCTGCCTGAATCCGGCCTGAACTGTGTTTACACGCCTTCCGGGGATACGCTGACCTGCACACGCAGGCGACGACCCGGGTCATAGGGCAAGCGGGTGTGGTAGACCTGACCGCCGTAGCGGTAGCTCACGTCATAGCCATCCAGGCGCTGCTCCGTGTGGCGTTCCTGTACCGTGCGGCAGCGCTGCTCGTACGTCACGTACTCGCCAACATTTGCCTGCTGCTTGGCCGCGCGGTTCGCGCCCACCGAGGCACCAATGAGCGCACCCAGTGCCGTAGCTGCATCACGCTTGCTGCCGTTCACCGCCTGGTTGGCAATCACGCCGCCAATCAGGCCGCCGGTGACGGTCTGCGCGGTCACACCCCAGTGCGGGTTGTCCTCGCGACGAACCACGCGCTCCTTCCAGCACTCTTCTCGCGGCGTGGTGATTTCCACGTCACGATAGATTGGCTTGGAACTCACCACGTCTGCATAGGTGGAACTGGTATTGGCATCGCTGCCATGCCCAGCCTGCGCGATGGGGGCTGCGAGCGCAGCAGCCAGAAGTGTTGCGGAACCTGCGGCTTTCCAGCGATAACGATTCATGCTCATCTCCTTAGAGTCTCTACGGGCCGCGGAATGGCCCGCGGTATGGCAAGACTGTAAGCAGGGATGGCTGAATCAAGACTTAACCGAATCCTTTCAAAAACGGCATTGTTATTCATGCGTGATTCAGCTCGCGCTCAGGCAGCGGGAGTATGATGAAAGCCAGTTTCGATCGGAGTGCATGCCATGCGCACCACCGCACGCTTTATCGCCCTGCTGGGAATGCTTGCCGCCTTGAACCTCGCCGCAGAGTCGGTCTTTGAGGTGATTGAACTACGTCATCGCACGCCACAGGAACTCGTGCCGCTCTTGCAACCCTTGGTTGAACCGGAAGGCACCGTCGGGGCGGCGGGCAGCAAGCTGGTGGTGCGTGCATCACCTGCGCAGCTGCGCGAGTTACGCAAGCTCGTGCAACAGCTCGATACCGCCCCGCGCCAATTGCTGGTGACAGTGCGCCAGGGAAGCCAGGATGACAGCACCACGCGTGCATCCGGCCTGGCCGGCAAGGGCAAGTTTGGGGACGTTACCGTGGATGTCCCGCCAACCACCGATCCCAGCCTGCCCGGTGTGGGCGTTGCAACGCCTGATGCGGAGATCGAGTGGCGAGGAGGCACTCGCAAAACCCGCGGCAATAACAATGCCGACCAGCAACTCCGCGTCATGGATGGCAGGGAAGCCGTTATCTATGTTGGCCAGGCCGTGCCATACCGCAGCAAGAGCGTCAGTCCGTATGGTTATGTCACCGAACATACCCAGCTACGCGAGGTCTTGACCGGCTTCGTGGTCCGCCCCCAGGTGCAGGGAGATCGCGTGACGCTCGACATCAGCCCCCAGCAGGAAAGCCTGACGGGCGCACCGGGTGGCAGCATCAGCGTCAACCGCCTGAGTACCAGCATCAGCGGGAAACTGGGGGAATGGATTGACCTGGGCGCTGTCACCCAACAAGCCTCGACGGAATCCAGCGGCAATTTCTCTCTCAGCAAGACCGATAGCACCAGCACGCATCAGGTGCTGATCAAGGTCGAGATCATTCCCTAGCGACGATTTCAACCGCGCGGCGGACAACGCGACTAAGGCGGGAGCAAGAACTCCTTGCCCTGGTGCGACAGGATCACGCCGTCGGGCACGATATCGACAACCTGGGGACCTTCTGCCAGGCGCTCGCCAAGCTTGTACTTGCGCAGGTTGATCATGACAAAGCTGCGCCCACTCACTTCCGTGTAGAAGTGCGCGTCGATCTTCATCTCGGGAAGGCTACGACGGAACTCGGGCGGCATGTCGCGCAATGCGGTCACCACCGTCTGCCTGTCCTCAATGGCTGGCTGGTTCACGAAGGCATCTTGCGCCTCGACTGCTTCGACCGGCCTGGGTGACGTGGCGCGCGGCTTGGGCGCTGGCGAGGCCGTGGGCTCAGACACGGCAGGCTCACGTACAGTGGCCACCGGCGGTTCGCTGACGGGCTCTTCAATGATCGTCGTGGGCGGCGGCATGTAATCCGAGACCGCTGGTGGTGGCGGCATTGGCCGCGGCTCGGCCACTGCAACCGGTGGCGGCATCACGGGCTCTGGTGCGCGCGGATAGACCAACCAGATCCCCAGTACTATCGCATTGACGGCCAGCGCCGCAGCCAGCAGCCAGGGCCAAACGACGCGTGAGGACTGCACTCCATTGTCGGCCTTGGCTTCGAGCGTCGGCACCTGCCCCAGGTTGCGTTCCCGCTCGGCCTTGCGCAGGGCCTCGAGGATGTAAGACATCAGCCACCCTCCAGGCTGTTGCTCAGGCGTGGCACGCTCGAACCCTGTGTCAGGTTGGTGAGCAGGATCATGGTACGTGCGCCGGCCAGTCCATCGGCAGTGATGCCTCGCCCCGTCTGGAAGGCCCGTACGCGCCTGCGCAGGCCCTCATCGTACTGGCTCGCCTGTGGACCGCTCAGTGGTGGCTCACCATCCGCCAGTGAAAGTTGCTGGCGCAGCCAGACCACTGCTTCGCCGGAGGTGGAGGGCCCAATCAAGGTTTCGCCCTTGGGCGGCTTCCACAGCAGCAGGAAGTCACCTGCCCACACGCCATCCAGGTCCATGCGTGAATAACTGCGCAGGCCTTCAGGCATTTCCAGGGTCACCGTGTCACCCTGCAAGCCCAGCAACAGGACCTCACGGATCTCGCCGCTATCCATCTGTAGTGTCAGGATGGCCGGGCGATCGTAACGCCGCAATTCACTCCAGCCACCGCTACCACTCAGGCAATACAAGCCCACGGACTCGGCACTCTCGCAGCTGAGCATGCCTGCAGGCATCTCGCTGTGACCCCAACGAGCCAGCAAGCGCCGCATGGCGTCATCATCCACCGGCA
The DNA here is from genome assembly GCA_041620675.1 of Nevskiales bacterium. Lineage (GTDB taxonomy): Bacteria > Pseudomonadota > Gammaproteobacteria > Nevskiales > DATLYR01 > DATLYR01. The sequence goes on along the minus strand of JBFKCG010000102.1, from coordinate 2,397 downwards.
TTGCAGCCAGGGACTGAATCAGGTTCGTGTTCGCCACCACGGCTGCCGGCGCACTGGCTTCTGTCCCAGGCAGCACGGCAGCAGGCCCAAGTGGCGCAGCAGTTGCCGCCGCCGGCACTGGCACATGCACCACCACCGGCTCACGCATCGTCTGCCACAAGTAAAGGGCAGCCCCAAAACCAAGCCCGACAGCCAAGGGAACCACGGCCACAGCGGCATACCGACGCAAGCGAGCCGCGCGGCGATCCGGACCCTGCAAGGCCTCACGGGCCGCGCGTCGCACAATCTTCGCATCGACCAGGGCTGCATTCTGCGCATAGGCGCCCAGCAAGGCACGGTCACAAATAATATTGACCAGGCGGGGAATGCCATGCGCACGGCGGTGCACGGCACGCATTGCGCCTGCGGTGAACAAGTCGCGCCGGCTGCCCGCCACCGCCAGCCGGTGGCGGATGTAGGCGATGGTTTCAGCCAGCGTCAGTGGTCGCAGGTGGTAACGTGCGGTGATGCGTTGTGCCAGCTGGCGCAGGTCACGCCGATCCAGCAGGTCCTGCAGCTCGGGCTGGCCGACGAGGATGATGCGCATCAGCTTGTGCCGATGGGTTTCCAGGTTGGTCAGCAACCTGACCTGCTCGAGTACCTCGGGCGAGAGGTTTTGCGCCTCGTCAATGATCAACACCGTGCGGCGACCCTGTGCATGGCGCTCCAGCAGCCGGGCATTCAGCGCATCCACCAGTGTCTTGAGGGTTGCGCCACTGCGCGGGTACTCAATGTTGAGCTCGTCACAGATGGCGGCAAGGAATTCATCAACCGTCAGCCGCGGATTCAGGCACAGCGCCACATCCACGTTATGCATGTCCTGCTTGAGCAGGGCACGGATCACCGTGGTCTTGCCGGTACCAACCTCACCGGTCAGCTGGACGAAGCCGCCATCCTCACCAGTCCCGTACAGCAGGTGCCCCAAGGCCTCCTGATGATGGGGGCTCAGGTAGAGATAGGCGGGATCCGGCGTGATGGCAAACGGATTGTCGCTAAGATTGAAATACGCGGCGTACATGCACGAGGGCTCGAAGGTTGAGCCCTATTGTGCCTGAGTTGCCGCGCTAATAAAGGGGCAGGCGCAGGAAACTAGTGCAGTGTCCCCGGCGAAGCCAGCGTAAATGGCTGGATCTCCGCATCAAAAGCCTCCCCGCCATCCGTCAGCATCTGGAAACTGCCCTGCATGCTGCCCACCGGTGTTGGCAGGGGACAGGCGCTGGTATAGCGAAAACCTTCGCCCGGCTGCAGGTGCGGCTGCTCCCCCACCACGCCAGGACCCCGCACCTGTTCCTGCTTGCCCGTGCCATCCGTGATGATCCAGTGGCGCGACAGCAGCTTGACCGGTTCATCGCCTTCGTTCTGGATCGTGATGTGATAGGCAAACAGGAAGTTGCCTGCGCCCGGGTCGGAGCGGTCCGGCAGGTATTCCGGCTGCACCGTGATCCTGATACCCCGCGTCACTGTTTCGAATTGCGTATTCATTGCGGCACCGACAAGTGACTAGTCACAACCACCAAAAATGGACAACACATCGCACACGACGCCGTCCTTGCCCTTGCCTTGGTCAGGGGGCGGACTCGGCGAGGTCGCAGATGACGCCACCTGCAACAGGCGATTGGGAGAACCACTACTGTCGCTGATGCGATCGGCCGTGGCATTCGACAACAGGCGGGAGGCAACCTGGCTTGGGCTGGCCCGATTGTCCGCAGCCAGGATCAAGGCAACGGCACCGGCAACATGTGGGGCCGCCATTGAAGTGCCGCTCATGTTGGCCGAGGCGGTGTCATTGCCAATGCCGGCGGACAGGATCGCCTCGCCCGGCGCAAACAAGTCCACGCACTTGCCCTTGTTGGAGAACGCGGCACGCTGGTCACGGCGGGTGCTGGCCGCCACCGTCAGCGCACTGGCCACACGTGCTGGCGACGCATCGCAGGCGTCACGATTCTCGTTGCCGGCCGCGACCACGTAGGTCACGCCAGCATCAATCGACGCCTGAACCGCGCGATCCAGCGATCGACTGGAACCGCCACCGAGGCTCAGGTTGGCGACCGCCGGCTTCACGCGCTTGGAGCTGATCCAGTCAACGCCGGCAATCACGCCACTGGTCGTGCCGCTGCCCTTGCAGTCCAGGACGCGCACCGGGACCAGCGTCACCGCTTTGGCGACGCCATACTGCGTACCACCAATCGTCCCGGCCACATGCGTGCCATGGCCATGGCAATCATCGGTACCGCGTCCATCGCGAATGGCATCGTAGCCCTTGCCCACCCGACCACCGAAATCGCGATGACTGGCGCGGATGCCGGTGTCCACCACGTAGACGGTCACGCCGTTGCCCTTGCCGTCATAACGATAGGC
>JBFKCG010000101.1:0-7819 GCA_041620675.1 Nevskiales bacterium | reverse complement strand
TATGCTGAGCGCTCACTGGCCACCAAGATGGCCGGCACGCCGGAACGCGTTCTCGAATTCCTGCGCAGCCTGGCGCAGCGAGGGCGTGCCCGTGCATTGCGCGAGCTAGAAGAACTAAGTCAGTTTGCACGAGACAGCCTCGGCATCAATGAGTTGCAAAGCTGGGACCTGGCCTATGCCAGCGAGAAGTTGCGCAAGAGCCTCTACCGCGTCAGCGATGAAGAGCTGCGACCCTACTTCCCTTTACCGCGCGTGCTGCAGGGCCTGTTTGGCATCGTCGAGCGGCTATATGGTATCCGCATCACGCAACTAACCGACGTGGATACCTGGCATCCCGACGTGACGGCCTATGAGATTTCAGATGCCGAGGGACTGCGCGGACGCTTTTTCCTCGATCCCTACGCAAGGCCCAACAAACGAGGCGGCGCCTGGATGGACGACTGTGCAGGACGGCGACAGGGTCGCACCGGGCTACAAACGCCTGTCGCATTCCTCGTCTGCAACTTCACCCCCCCACTCACCGACCAACCCGCCTTGCTGAGCCATGAGGAGGTCCTGACCCTGTTCCACGAGTTCGGGCATGGACTACATCACCTGCTGACACGCGTCGAGGCGGCTGGGCTGGCCGGCATCAATGGGGTGGCCTGGGATGCCGTCGAGCTGCCCAGCCAGTTCATGGAAAACTGGTGCTGGGAACGTGAGGCCCTCGATCTGGTCGCTGGCCATTGGCAAACTGGCGCAGCTCTGCCGGAGGAGCTGTTCCGGCGCTTGCGTGAGGCAAGAAACTTTCAATCTGCGCTGGGCATGTTGCGCCAGGTTGAGTTCTCTCTATTCGATTTTCGCCTGCATCTGGAATACCAACCGGGCCGGACTGGCAGCGTCCTGGAGACGCTGGCACAGGTGCGCAATGAGGTTGCCGTATTCAAGCCACCGGCATTCAATCGCTTTGCAAACAGCTTCTCCCACATCTTCGCGGGCGGCTATGCGGCCGGCTACTACAGCTACAAGTGGGCTGAGGTGCTGTCTGCCGACGCGTATTCGGCATTCGAGGAATCCGGCATCTTCGACGTCGACACCGGTCGTCGGTTCCTGACGACTATCCTCGAGAAAGGCGGCAGCCAAGAGGCGATGGACCTGTTTATTGCCTTCCGTGGCCGACCCCCTGCAATCGAGCCCCTCCTGAGGCATACCGGCCTGCTGGATGAAGCAGCCTGATTTGCGTCCGTCAGCCCGACATCAGGCAATGCGTGACTGTTACTTGCGCAAGCGCAACAACACTTCCTTGCTGGGATAACCGTTTGCGTCCAGACCTGACTTCGCCTGGAAGGCCTTGATCGCCGCACGTGTCTGCGGCCCGGTGCGCCCATCAATCTCTCCATCATAGAAACCTTTGGTCTTGAGCAGCCCCTGCAGTTCCTGCTTCTCTTCGAAACTCAGGCGGGTAAACGGACGGTTCCAGTCACGCTTGAGGCCCGGCTTGCCTGCGATCTGGTCCGCCAGCAAACCCACCGCCAGCGCATACTTGTCTGAATTGTTATAGCGCTTGAGCACGTAGAAGTTCTTGTGCAACTCAAAACTCGGCCCACTGCCACCATCAGGCTGCAGGTTGTTGCCATCCCCACACCCCGCCCCGCGTTCACAGCCCCAGGGCTTGCCACTGCGCCAACCATTCTTGCTCAGCAGGTTTGCAGCGGTTGCCAGCGCATCGGGTACTGAATTCCAGATATCTCTCTTGCCGTCGCCATCCATGTCGACCGCATAGGCCTGGTAACTGGTGGGAATGAACTGGGTATGACCCATGGCCCCCGCCCAGGATCCGGTCAGGTGACTTTCATCAATATCGCCACTTTGCAGGATCTTCATGGCCGCAATCAGCTGCGTGCGGGCGAACTTGCGCCGCTTGGAGTCAGCATAGGCGAGCGTTGCCAGTGACCGAACAACACTGCGCATGACCTTGTCATTCTTGAGCGCTTCGCCATAGTTTGATTCGATGGACCAGATGGACAGCAGGATATGGCGATCCACGCCAAACCGGGACTCAATCTTGTCGAGCCAGGGCTTCCACTGCTGCGCCATCTCGCGGCCGGCCTGTATCGAGCGCTCATGGATGCGATTATCGAAGTACTCCCAGGCTTCTGCCTTGAACTCGGGCTGGTAATTGGCGAGCCTGATGACCTCAGGATCGGGAGCGGTGATGCCCTTGAAGGCACGATCATAGGTCTTGGCAGAAATACCCTGCGCGCTGGCAGTACTGCGAAAATCCGCTATCCATTCCCTGAAATCCTCATCAGCCACCGCCGGCGCAGCAGCGCCAGTCATGAGGAGGATCATGCATAAACGAACCATGGCTTGGGAGACTGACATTCGCGATAACCCGTTGATGGTTGCAGGCAGGTTTGCCGGCTTATGTAACCTGGTGAACTTTGCGAGACTCATTTGACGAACGGTGTCACGAGGGTCCGCCGGCCGGCCAGACGCTTCTTGCGTTGCAAGTCGGTTTCCTTGATCCCGGAAAACACGGCGGCGTTGTACTCGAAATCATGATGGGAGCGACGCTCGTCATCAAATTGCGGGTCGATCTCATATAGATATTCACGCAAGCCCTCAAAGGCCTGCATAAGTCCATCTAGCTTCTTGTTGGCCTGCTTGAGCCGCAGGTTGAGATACCACGCATGGGGCAACCAAAGCACCAGCAACACTACGACAATCAGGGCCTCGATACCTAAATCAACCATCACCTATTCTCCAGTTCCTCATCCTGCCCTGCGCATGATCCACTTGACCTGGGCACTGGCGGGTATAGACAACAATACCGCCCAATCGTGCAGGCTTGCCCATCTATATCCTTTGGCTTTTTGCACGGGGAATCAGAGCACAAAGCCACACCGGCAACTGATCGGCCCGCCGTCACCCAGACATGCGGTGACGACTACCGGGCCCTTCAGACTGTCGCCAGCCTGCGATATTCTCCCACAACGCAACACCTGTCATGATCTCCATCCACTGTGCTCGACCTGAATTCATCGAGCCAAACTGACTCACAATCTGTAATCACGCATGAAAATAGCCACCTGGAACGTTAATTCACTGCGCGTGCGCCTGCCACAAATGCTCGAATGGCTGGCAGCCAATCCGGTGGACGTGCTGGGCGTTCAGGAAACCAAGCTGACGGATGAGAATTTTCCGCGTGCCGAGATTGAGGCTGCTGGCTACCAAGTAGCCTACTCGGGCCAGAAGACCTACAACGGGGTCGCCCTGCTTAGCCGGCACCCTATTGACCAAGTGCAGGCCGGAATCCCCAACTTCCAGGATGAACAGCGGCGCGTCATTGCAGCCACCTGCAACGGGGTTCGCGTCATCAACCTGTATGTCCCCAACGGGCAGGCGGTCGGCTCCGACAAGTACCAGTACAAGCTGATCTGGCTGGAAGCCCTGCGTGCCTGGCTCAGCGAGGAGAGTAGCCAGTCCGAGCGGGTGGTTGTCGTGGGTGACTTCAACATTGCACCAGCGGATGAGGACGTGCACGACCCAGAGGCATGGAAAGACCAGATTCTTTGCAGCGAACCCGAGCGCGAGGCACTCAAGGCTGTTACCTCACTGGGTTTCCGTGATTGCTTTCGCCTCTTCCCGCAGGCACCCCAGAGCTTCAGCTGGTGGGATTATCGTGCAGCCGGCTTCCGGCGAAACCTGGGTTTGCGCATCGACCTCGTGCTGGCTAGTGATGGCGCTGCAAATGCTTGTACGGCATGCTGGATTGACAAGGCCCCGCGCAAGCAGGAGCGTCCATCCGATCACGCGCCCGTCATTGCCGAATTCAGCTTATGACGCAGGCCTGCAGGCGCACGCTCGCATTCACTTCTGCGGAAATAATTCGTCAAATACAACCAGACTAGGCGGCTTGCGTTGAATGGCCGCGCTTTTCTGCTTCCTTGAGTGTGGCCAGTATCAGGCGCGCGCCTTTCTCTCCAATCATGATGGACGGCGCATTGGTGTTCCCACCAACCAGGCTAGGCATGATAGACGCGTCCACCACCCGGAGTCCGGATAATCCGTGTACCTGCAGCTGCGGGTCTACCACGGCCATGGGATCTATTCCCATGCGGCAACTCCCGACGGGGTGGTACACCGATTCTGCGTACGCACGGATGGCCTCGCGTATTTCATCCTTGCTCGTCACCGGGTGAGGCGGGATCAGGGGAGGACCTCGGTAGGGGTCAAAGGCCTTGGCGGCGAGGATCCTGTTGACTGCCTCACAACCCGCCACCAAGGTGTCGAGATCTTCTTCGTCACTCAGATAAGCCGGGTCGATCAGGGGGCCGTCCAGTGGGTTTGCGCTTTTCAAACCAATATGACCCGCGCTCCTGGGCCGCAGGCAGCAGACGTGGCAGGTATAGCCATGGCCAAAAACCAATGACTGGCCGTGCTCTTTGACCATGCCCGGCAGGAAATGAAATTGGACGTCAGGACGATCGAGCCCAGGTCGCGTGCGCAGGAAGCCTCCGGACTCCGCCACATTGGTGGTCAGCATGCCGGTCTTGTGGACGAAGTAGTCGTACAAGCCCTTGATTAGCCGATACAGGAGGGTGAAGCTCAAACCGTAGCTCTTGCGGCTCGGACTGCGGCAGACCAGGCCAATATCCAGATGATCCTGCAGGTTCTTGCCCACGCCGGGCAAATCATGCACGACGGGCACCCCATGGCGCTCCAGTTCCGCACGTGGACCGACGCCCGACAGCATCAACAGGTGTGGTGAGTTGATGGCGCCACCCGCCAGGATCACTTCACGTGCGGCGCGTAGTTCGTGATCGTTGCCTTTATTGTGATATGTGAGGCCAACCGCACGTCGCGCCTCAAACAGAATGCGGGTCGCACGAGCCTCACTGATCACGGTCAGGTTGGGGCGGTGGCGAACTGGCTTGAGGAAGGCATCGGCGCTACTCCAGCGCCGGCCTTCCTTTTGCGTCAGTTGGTAGAAGCCGAACCCATCCTGGCTTGGGCCGTTGAAGTCCTCGTTCAGGGGGTAGCCCACTTCGTGAGCAGCCTTGACGAAGGCCTCGCACATCTCATTACGCGAACGGGTATCCGAGACTTTCAACGGGCCGCCGATCCCATGATATTCACTGGCACCGCGCTCGTTATCCTCGACTGCCCTGAATAACGGCAGCAACTGCTTCCAGGCCCAGCCCGGATTCCCGGCCTGCTGCCACTCGTCATAATCCGACTGGTGACCTCGGATATACACCTGCGCATTGAGGCTGCTACTGCCGCCAAGCACGCGACCGCGTGGCCAGTACAGCTTGCGCTGTCCCAGCTGTGGTTGTGGCTCGGTCCAGAAACCCCAATTCAAGACCTTGCTGCGGATGACTGACAACACGCCAAACGGAATGTGGATCAGTGGATTCTTGTCTTCTGGACCCGCCTCAAGCAGGCACACCGTATGAGCCGGGTTCTCGGACAAGCGGTTCGCAAGCACGCAGCCGGCAGAACCGGCACCGACGATGATGTAATCAAATGTGCGCGTCATCTTCGGTACGTCCGCTGGTGCCCTGACTCAAATATTAGTCTGTTTTTGGATTCCGGATCAGGAGCCGAATAAGCCAATTGGCAATGCGGCCGTAAGGTGGGGACAGGATCTTGGGAAAGAGGAGCCTGCCGCCGAAGCCTTGGATAAACACGCCTTTTTTCTTGGAGAAAGTCGCGAAGCCATCAAAGCCATGGTACGCCCCCATGCCGCTGGGTCCCACGCCACCAAAAGGCAGGTTGTGCTGTGCGATATGGAAGATGCAGTCATTGATGGTGGCGCCCCCGGACGTGGTTTCGTTTAGGACACGGTCGATCCTTGCCTGGCTGCTGTCAAAGTAATACAAGGCCAATGGCCGCGGGTGAGCATTCACATGGCCAATTGCATCATCAAGCTCACGATAGGTGATCACGGGCAGGATCGGACCAAATATTTCCTCCTGCATGACCTGCATTTCGGGGCTGGCGTTTGCAACCACCGTCGGCGGAATCACGCGGTTGCTGGCATTGCACTCCTCATTGGCGGGATTGCTTTGCAGTACACGCCCCCCTTTTGCCTTGGCGTCCTCGACCATGCCTGCCAGTCGCTCATAAAACCGCTCGTTCACGATGCGCGTGTAGTCAGGGTTGTCCACGACCTTCGGAAACCGCATCGGCAGGATAGTCTCCGCAGCCTGCATGAAGGCATCCAGTCGATCCTCGGGCACCATGACGTAATCCGGTGCAATACAGGTCTGACCCGCATTCCAAAATTTACCCGTGAGGATTCGCTCGGCAGCTTTGGCAATCGGGTAGTCACGATGAATGATCGCGGGGGACTTACCTCCCAATTCCAGCGTCACCGGGGTGAGGTTATCGCTGGCAGCCCGCATCACCAGCTTGCCTACCCGAGTTGAACCGGTAAATATCAGGTGATCGAACGGCAAGGCCGCGAAAGCGGCGGAAACCTCGGCATCGCCGGTCACCACCGTGATTTCTTCTGGCTTGAATCGCTCGGCGATCATCCGCGCCATCACCTCTGCCGTGCGCGGCGCGATCTCCGAGGGCTTGATCATGACGCGGTTACCGGCTGCCAGCGCATTCACCAGCGGCGACATCACCAGCAGTATCTGGTAATTCCAGGCGCCAATGATGCCCACCACGCCCAGTGGCTGGTAAATAATTCGGCCCCTCGCTGTCGCAAACTGCCAGTTGGCACGGACCCGTCGCGGTTTCATCCACTGCTTCAGGTGGCTGATGCTGTGCCGGATCTCGTCAACGGTAGGAAAAATCTCGAGCAGCAGGGTTTCCTGCTTGGAGCGGTTGCCAAAATCCTCTGATACGCTGCGGACCAGCTCAGCCTGATAGGCCTGCAATCCCTCCAGCAACAAGCGCAGGCGCCGCACACGCTCCTGATGATCAGGCGCGCCCTCTTCTCGGGACGCAACATGTTGGGCATCAAACAGTGGACGCAGATCAACGACCATGGCTCCCCCCAGTCATGCGCTTAGCGCACGGTGGCAACCACCGACGTGATCGCTCCCGTTTTTATGCCACTCTACTTCATAGCTGACTTGATCACAGCGGCTACCCGCTCGACTTCCTCGAGGCTGAGACGTGGGCCTATCGGCAGTGACAGTACCTCGTGACAGGCGCGCTCGGATTCCGGCTTGGCCCAGCCCGCTTCCTTCATGCGATCGGCAAAGTAGGGTGCCTGATGCATGGCTTCCGGGTAGTAGATCATTGACGAGATATTGTCTGCGGTCAGTGCCTCACGCACCTGGTCACGCTTGCCGTTGGCGATCCGCAAGGTGTACTGGTGATAAACATGCCGGGAGTAACCTGCCTCGGGCGGCGGCGTGACGCCAGCCACGCCGGTCAGCAGCTTGGTGTAGTGGTGAGCAGCATTCCGCCGAGCGTCATTCCAGGCGTCGATATGCCGAAGCTTGATGCGGAGGATCGCGGCCTGGATGGAATCCAAGCGTGAGTTATAGCCTACCAGGGTATGGTGGTACTTACGCGGTGACCCGTGGTCACGCAGGATCCGCACTTGTTTTGCAACCTCGTCATCATTGGTGGTGATCATGCCACCATCCCCGTATGCACCAAGGTTCTTGGTGGGGTAGAACGAGTGTGCGCCAGCATCGCCCATTGCGCCTGTCTTGTGCCCCTTGTAGTCGCTGCCAAATGCCTGCGCGACGTCTTCCATCACCTTGAGCTTATGGCGCTTTGCCAGCTCCAGCACCGCACCCATGTCGGCGGCCTGGCCGTACAAGTGCACGGGGAGCAAGGCCCGGGTTTTTGGCGTAATACGCTTCTC
>JBFKCG010000100.1:0-7844 GCA_041620675.1 Nevskiales bacterium | reverse complement strand
CGATCACTTCGCCAGGATTACCGGATTTCGCGGTTTTCTCGAATGTTCTGCCCGCTGAAAACCCGCACATGAAATATATCGACCTTGCTGCGCATGGTTACGTATTGCTCGACATTACGTCACAGCGTATCCAGTCAGAGTGGTGGTACGTCGATAATATCCTCGCGCCCAGCAAGAATGAGCGCTTTGCGCGGGCTTTTGCGTCTGCCGATGGCGCCAACAGGGTCAAGTCAGTGGCCGCGCCGAGCGAACCAAGGCCGAACCCGCCTGCATTGGCCCCCTGAGGTCCTTGAGCGATTCAGGTAACCACATCAGGTGATTGCTTGCCGGTATGCATGCTGATGCCGGCAATTTCATCGGCGATTTTTGCCAGTGGCATGAGTTGGCTGGCTGGGTCCAGCGCAAGCCGGTCGGCAGCAGATTCATATCGCTCCAGATAAAGGCGCAGAGTTGCGCCCGCCGTGCCAGTGCCTGAAAGTCGCAGAATGATGCGTGCGGTGTCGCCAAAAACGATGCGCAGGCCTTGACCTGAGCTTTCGCTGCCATCGACCGGGTCGTGATAATTGAAATCATCGGCTGCAGTCACGCAGAACCCGGATAAATCCTGTCCGGCCAGCCTGCCCAGTTGGCCGCGTAAGGTGTTCATGACTGTTTTTGCCTGATCAGCGGGCAACTCTTCGTAGTCATGCCGGGCGTAATAGTGTCGGCCAAAACGTGACCAGTGATCCTGCATGATCTCTGCCACTGACAAACGCCGGGCAGAAAGCAGGTCAAGCCAGGCCAAAATCGCCCACAGGCCATCTTTTTCACGCACATGGTTTGAGCTTGTGCCAAAACTTTCCTCACCACAGAGACTGATACGGCCGGCATCAAGCAAATTGCAGAAAAAACGCCAACCGGTGGGTGTCTCGTAGCAGGGCAGTTTCAGTTGGTCTGCGACGATATCCAGGGCACGGCATGTAGGCATGGAGCGGGCGACGCCGGAGAGCCCATCTCGATAACCCGGAGATAATTGCAAATTGGCAGCCAATACAGCCAGGCTGTCTCCGGGCGTAACGAAAATCCCGCGCCCCAGAATCATGTTGCGATCCCCGTCGCCGTCTGAGGCGCCGCCAAAGTCAGGCCCATTCGGCCCCATCATCAGATCCACCAGCGGCTTTGCATGAACCAGGTTCGGGTCGGGATGCCCACCGGCAAAATCCTCCCGGGGTGTCGCGTTCAGCAGACTGGCCTCTGGCGCACCGAGCTGTTCAACCAGAATGCGACGGGCATAGGGGCCGGTCACTGCATGCATGGCATCAAAGCGAAGACTGAAGCCTGAGCGCATCAGGCTTCGAATGCGGTCAAAGTCAAACAGGGACTGCATGAGCCTGGCGTAGTCCTCTACGGGATCAATCACCTCGACACGGAAACCATCGAATGACTGAATGCCAACTTTATCGAGATTGACGTTTGGAATATCAGCGATTCGATAACGTGTCAGTTTCTGGCTGCAGGCAAAAATAGCCTCGGTCTGGCTTTCCGAAGCTTGCCCGCCGCTGGCAAGGTTGTACTTGATGCCGAAGTCACCCTGCGGACCCGCGGGATTATGGCTGGCCGTCAGCAGGAAACCTCCGTTGGCGCCATGTGCTTGGATGGCGTGAGAGGCCGCCGGCGTCGAGAGTAGACCATCTCGTCCGACCAAGACACGCTGGTAGCCGTTGGCAGCTGCCATGGCGATCAGGGTCTGGATGGCAGTCCGGTTGTAGTAGCGGCCATCTCCACCGACCAACACGCATCCGGTGCCACGCTCGGGCAGGGCATCGAAGATGGCCTGTACGAAACATTCCAGATAATGCGGCTGCTGGAAGACTTTCACTTTCTTGCGCAATCCGGCGGTACCGGGACGCTGGTCCGGGAAGGCTGACACCGGGACTTCAATAATTCGCATCAGATCATGTCCTAGGCCACAGTATGGTCAGGGCTTGGCAGCTATCTTATAGTTCAGTCATGGACGCCGCCATGCACAAGCTGCTATGGAAACGACCCACCAGCCTGTCCAGGTTGATGGCGTTGTACGAGGATAGTTATGCGCGCCTCATGCAGCTGACACCTGAAACCGATTTCCCCTTCGACAGTGCCTGTTCTCGCAGTACGCTGGATCGCGATTTGCACCTGCGGGTACTGGAACGATCCCGCTATACCGTTACCATCAACCTGAGCTATCGATTCGAATCGGAAGACAGCATTCTGGTCGAGCCCGACGTCGATATCCGTATCTACCGGGACGCCATGTTGGCTGAAGCTCTGCGTGTCGGCCCGCATTCCCATTGTGCGGTACTGAAAGACCTGGACCGTGAGTTGGGACCAATGATAGAAGGCCGTTGGGGCCGCAATCTGCTGCTGAATAAATGGTTGGCCTATCTACTGGCACATGGACATGGGTTCAGCGTGGCAGGCAGGCCACGGGCGCCAAGTGCAGCAGTGTCTATTGATTAGGGCGTTAGCGGAATTGTTTCGTAACCCCATTGTTTCTTCCACGGTCGCAGCGCGATAGCGGGCTGGGGCCGATAGAGCGTCTTAACCGGGCTTGGCGAGTTCTGCAATCAGGCCGCCTTTCAGGAAAAAAGCGTCAAAACCTTCCTTGCATAGCAAATAGGCAGCAACGGAGCTTTGCTGGCCATTCGTGCAATAGACCACGTAAGTTTTGGTCGGATCCAGCGTCGACATGCGGCTGCGCAGGATGAAGAATGGAATGCTGACGCTGCCCTCCAGCGCCGGGCTTTTGCGATCCACTGGCATGCGCACGTCCAGCCACACGGCACCATTACCGATGGCTGCCTGTGCTTGTTTTAGGGATAGCGGGCGCGTTATCGGCTCTTTGAGCAGTTTGACGAAATCCTTCTTTGGCAATCGCATCAACCTGCCGGATGTGGTCATGGTGATCGTGGCATTGCGCTTCTCGCCAGAGATCAGGGAATCCTCGCCAACACAGGCGCCCGGTCCAAAATCAGCCAGCTTGACCGCCGGTTTGCCGGGCACCTCGCGTGTGACCCGGCAGCGCCCCTCGGCAATTACGTAAAAGTAGTCGCCGTCCGTATCCTGTTTGACGATTACATCTCCAGCTTGCACAACGATGGATTCCATCTTCATGAAGACACTTTGGAGATTCTCTGGGGGCACACGCTGGAAGCCACGTATGCACAGGAAGTTGCTCATCCAGTCGCTCGATTCGGTGGCGGCTTCTGAGCGGTGACTCAGCATGTCCGCCCCCGTAGTCGCTTCTGGCTCCTGCTGGTCCCAGCCGAGGATGCTGTTCAACAGGTTGCTGTCAACCTTCAGAATCTTGACTTCGTCGCTGGCGGCGACGGCACTGAGATTGGAGGGAACCTGGTTTGGCATGGGGTGCAGGCATTCGGGCCTGCCCCCTTCAACGGACCCTTGGATGCGGTCGTCGGCGGATAACAGCTCAACTTTGCCCTCTAGTATGTACAGGGTGTCGTAAATCGACTCACCGGACTTGAACAGGTAGGCGTCCCGGGAAAACCGAACCAGCGAGACGCCCTTGCCGCTGATCAGGGCCTGGCGACCTTTCTCACTGAGCTTATTCAGGGGAATAAACTTCCCGAAAATGGCAGGGTCGATACTCAAACTCACGTGGGTAATCTCCGCGCCGGCATATGCCGCGTGGCCCTAGTTTCCCTTCACTGGCGATTGATCGCAATAGGCGCGGTGCTTCGGTAACTGGATACTGCAGCTATTCGGGTCCTGAGCTACAGTCTTGTCCATGAATAAAGCATGGGGGGGCTCGAAACACAGGAAGCTTGTGCGCGGTCGCTGGGTACGACTGTGCATCAGCGGCGTGGTATTGCTTGTCTTCTTGCTTCACGGCATGGGTTGGTTGACATGGGGCATCCTGACCCAGGTCGAGAACTTTCTTTACGATGCCCGTGTGCGCCTGACCATGCCTGGCACCGTCGACCCCCGCATCGTCATCGTTGATATTGACGAACGCACACTGGCCGTGGAGGGTCAGTGGCCACTGCCACGGGATCGTCTGGCTCGCATGGTGGATGAGTTGTTTGACCACTACGGCGTGCAGGTTGTCGGCTTTGATATTGTTTTTGCCGAGCCCGACAAGACCAGTGCCTTGATCGACAAGCTGGTGGGTCAACTTAGTCCAAGTAAGGATGTGGCTGGATCGGATTCTCACCAGCAGCTCAAGGGCTATCTGGAAAAGCATAAGCCCGACCAGGTTTTCTCGAGGTCACTGCGGGATCGTGAAGTCATTCTCGGCTACGTGTTCAAGGGCGAGCTGCAGGAAGGCGAACGGCCAGAGATTGGTATCCTGCCGCGCCCAACCGTGGTGCACGGCAGCCTCGACCCACGCCTCATGATCCGGCCCGAGGGATATACCAGCAACCTGGAAATATTCCAGGGTCAAGTTCCTAGCGGAGGCTTCTTCGACAATCCGTTGATTGATGTGGACGGTTCCATGCGCAGGACGGTGCTCTTGCAGTCATACAACGGCCATTATTATGAAAGCCTGTCACTGGCATTGGTTCGGCAGTCTCTCAATGCCAAACGAAAGCCACTGACAGTCACTGCCGCCAGTGGCGGCTTCAGCCGCTTGACCATAGGCGACCGGGACATCCTGACCGGCCCTGACATGTCGGTGCTGATTCCTTATCGCGGTCATCAGGGCGCGTTCCCTTATGTATCGGCGACTGACGTCATGAATCGGAAGGCACCGATCGAAACCCTATTCAATGCTATCGTTCTGGTGGGAACGACAGCACCAGGCCTGCTGGACCTTAGGACGACTCCGGTCAGCAATCGTTATGCCGGAGTCGAGGTACATGCCAATGTGGTGTCAGGTTTGCTGGATGGTCGATTCAAGCGCATTCCGGCCAATATCGGCCTGATTGAAATCGCCATACTGGTGGCCATAGGCCTTTTGCTGGCCTTGGTGCTGCCAGTGGTTTCCCCCCTGTGGGGCGGGATGCTGGTGTTGGCTTTGGTGCTCGGCAGCATGCTGGTCAACCTGCTGATTTGGCTGTTCGCCGATCTGGTCCTGCCAATGGCGACGCCCTTGTTCTACGCGCTGGGCGTGACTCTCCTGCAGATGACCTACAGCTTTCTGGTGGAGTCGCGTAATAAGCGGCGCTTGTCAAAACTGTTTGGCCAATATGTTCCACCTGAACTGGTCGAGGAAATGGACCAGAGCCAGGAAGACATTTCACTCAAGGGCATCAGCCGTGAGATGACGGTGCTTTTCTCCGATGTACGAGGTTTCACCAAGATTGCAGAAAAGATGGATCCCGAGGAACTGACCGAGCTGATGAATGCGTTCCTGACACCGGTCACGCGCGTGATCCATGAACATCGTGGCACCGTGGACAAGTACATGGGTGATGCCGTCATGGCTTTCTGGGGCGCTCCCATGACAGATGACCAGCATGCGAGCCACGCACTGGAGGCGGCGTTGGGCATGGTTGAGGCGCTGCGAGACCTGCAGCCGCAGTTCCGTGAACGAGGCTGGCCAGCGATAGAGATTGGAATTGGCCTGAACAGCGGGACCATGAATGTAGGCAACATGGGTTCCGAGTTTCGCATGGCCTACACCGTGTTGGGGGATGCGGTAAACCTGGGGTCGCGACTGGAAGCGCTCACACGACAATATGAGGTCAACATCATTGTCAGCGGATTTACCGCCGAGCGCGCCCAAGGATTCATTTTCCGGGAGCTTGACCGTGTTCGTGTCAAAGGCAAGGAAAGGCCAGTGACGATTTATGAACCGATATGCCCCGCAGGTGAATTACGTTCCGACCAGCGTGAAGAGCTGGGACGTTACGAAACCGCACTCGGATTCTATCGTGTGCAGAATTGGGATCAGGCGGAGCGGGGATTCAGGTATCTGGCAGACACATACTCAAGATACCTCTACACGTTGTATCTTGAGCGCGTTGCCTATTTCAGGGTGAACCCGCCGCCCGCCGATTGGGATGGGGTGTTTACCTACACCAGTAAATAGTCGAGCCTGCCTAGCCAGGCGGGGCGTTCAAGTCTATTGTTTGGATTGATTGCCAGAAGAACGAGGAGGGGGGGATGATGCAAAATCTGCAACTGTGGATACGGCCTCTGGCAAGTAGTACCAGTCTGGGCATGGCCCTGTATGG
This sequence comes from Nevskiales bacterium, assembly GCA_041620675.1. Lineage (GTDB taxonomy): Bacteria > Pseudomonadota > Gammaproteobacteria > Nevskiales > DATLYR01 > DATLYR01. The sequence goes on along the minus strand of JBFKCG010000100.1, from coordinate 1,686 downwards.
ATGTCTCATGCTGGCCGTGACTGGCAGTGCTGCAGCCGCCGATGGTTCCGCGCAATCCACTCAGAGTGAAAGTCTGGTTGTGCCAGCCCCCCTGCCTGATGCGCCCTCCGGTGCACGCATCATTGTCACGGCCGACCCCATTGTCATTAGACGGGCCCGTGAACTGCTGGCTGCCAATCGGGCAGAAGAGGCCTACCAACTACTGGCGCCACATGAATATGAATGGGCCGGTGCCCGTGATTTCGATTACCTGCTGGGAACGGCAGCCTTGGACTCGGGGCGCAACAGCGAGGCCGTGTTGTCCCTCCAGCGGGCGCTGGTGACCGATCCGCATTATTCAGCGGCCCGCATGGAGTTGGCGCGCGCCTATTACAACCTGGGCGACTACGATCAGGCTGCCGCTGAATTCCGGCAGCTGCAGCTTGAAAGCCCGCCCGATTATGCGCGTCGCGTGATTGAAAATTACCTGTTGGCGATTGACCAGAGAACCTCGGGGATGCGTCCAAACTTCCAGTATTTTGTGGAATTTGACGCAGGGTATGACACGAATGCGAACGGCTCGACGAGTGACAATGCTTTCCTGGGATTCACGCTGGACGACCGTAACGTCGAGAAGGATTCAGTGTTCTTGGGGTTTGCGCATGGTGGGATCTGGACCAACCCGTTGACGCAAAACCTCACCAACTACAACCAATTCGGGTTCAATCATCGTCGAAACCTGTCGGCTGATTTCGTCAACTCCGACCGATTGTCAGCGGCAACCTCACTGACCTGGCGTCAGGGGGGCACGAGCCTGAATGGCACGCTCGGCGCGTTCATTCTATACCTTGATAGTGGCCTGCCTTTTGATGGTGACAAGAACTCACACGGCGCCACCCTGGATCTCGGTGCGAGACAGGCATTGGGTGAGCGCTGGCTGCTAGGTGCTGATATACGTCATGGACCTGTTCGTTATGAAGACATCGAAGTGCGTGATGTAGACCAAACCATATACGCCCTGAGTCTGGAACACTTTTTTGCCGATGTGCGCCAATTACGCATTGGCGTAACCCTGATTGGCGGCAAGGAGGATGCAACCGAAGCTAATTCACCATTCGGCAGGGATCAGGTTGGCTACAGAGTGTCGGCATCCTGGTTGATGTCGCCCATTGCGCGCAGCTACCTGTATGCCGGCAGCCTGAAATCGGATTATGACGGTTTGTTCTTTGGGACAAAGCGTGAAGATACGCAGCGTACATTGGGTTGGTACTTGATCTGGCGCGTATTCCCAAGCCAGAACTGGGCGTTGGTGCCACGGTTGTCCTACACGGATAACGACTCAGATATCTCACTCTACGAATATGATCGTACGGAGGTTGGGATTTCCATCCGCTGGCTGTCGGATTGATACGCATGACGCCTTGCTTTGAGGGTCTTCATTGCTAGCGTCAACAAGGCAAGGCCAGGTTTCACTGATATTGTGTTGCCTGATCGGCTGTGCGGCACTCATCTTATGGAGTGCCTGCACCAATTTGACCGGATGACTGCAGTTTCGCCAAGCCACGGCTATACTCGACCAGAGGCAAGGCCGAATAGATAGCCGTGCCTAGGGTTTGTTTCTATATAAGCCATAAGAAACAACAAGATACGGTTCAGTGGCTGATTGCCTAGGCATGCCATTGAAAAGGCGTATCAAGAGGGGACAGG
>JBFKCG010000099.1:0-7847 GCA_041620675.1 Nevskiales bacterium | reverse complement strand
GGGGATGGGTGAATTCGATGACCTCAGCTCGGCCAATCCGCAGCCGGTCGCCGGCCCGCCGTTGGTTGATACCAGCCTGAATATCCTTACCTTGCCACCGATAGGCCTGCGCGTGGATGCAACTGCTGGGCCCATTGATGCAGGTACCTCGCAGGATCGTGAGCTACAGTTCCAGGGTCCGTTCGTTCCAAAAATTCAACAGCCATCGCCAGACAATACAAAGCGTGTCGGTACGCCCATGGGCGACGCACTCAATACGGCATTGGCCGACCTGGCAGCCAGCCTCAATTTGAACGTGACCTTGAACCTGCCTGCGGTCGGGGTGCTGGTCAAGCCGTTGCTGGACACAGTCGCCGGCTTGTTAAGGAGTGAGGTGCCACCGGCGCTGGTCGGCGCGATCAACCCCATTCTGTCCACGTTGGATGATGTGCTGATGAATCCACTCCTCGATATCTTGGGGCTTGACCTTGGCGCTGCCGACGTCACGGTGGAATCCGTGCGCATCAGCCAGCCTGATCCTTTTGGTGCCGGTGACAGGCCCTATGTTGAACTCATCTCTCACTGATGACTAAGGCATGCTGGGCTATCTGCGTCATCTAACCAATCAACTGGGGCCTGTTTTCGCACTCTGGGTGCTGGCGGCTGGCTTGTGCCTGTTTGGCCTGCGCCTGCTCAGCGCGGGTAGTGATACACACCTGCAGCAACGCATTGCGATCGCAGCCGAGGTGGTATCTGCTGAACTGGCAGATGATCTCGTTCGTTCCAAGGAGCCAGAGGTGTTGCCCAAGGTCAAGGCCCTGCTGGTACGTCAAGACATCGGGTTTGCGTGGTTACGGGTGCGCAACCTCCAGGGCTATGCCGTTGCCGCAGCAGGTCGCTTGGAGTCGAGTGGCGTTGGAGCCTGGGGGTCCAGCGGGCTTCAGCGCCAGATATATTCATTGATCAGTACCGATCACCAGGTTCGCTTACTACAAGATGGTGAGATGGTCGGCTCACTGGAATTTGGCCTGCTGATTGGCAGTGGCAATTTGCGCGCAGCAGGCGGGCGTGTGGCGCTGGGACTCCTTGCATTGCTGGTGGGCATTCCCCTGCTGTTATTCCTCTCCTGGCGTATCAGGACGTTGCTGCTTCGGGGCACAAAAGCTGGCAAGCATGCGCCCATCGATCCTGGCCGCAAGTTCAGTGCAGTCCGACCTGCCCGGAAACTACTCTCGGAATCCGGGGAACTTATCACGGTATTTGACCGTGGCGCTTTGGTTGTCAGCCCTGACCACCGAGTGGTTGATATCAATTCACGTGCCACCGATTTGACTGGATGGACACAACAAGAAGCGCGTGACCAGCCTTTGGCGGAGGTACTGCATCTCATTGCAATGGATTCAATGACACGCGTGCAGCTGCCGATAGAACGGATATTCAGCGGTGCCGAAGAACGCCTGCATGAACGTTATTCACTAAGTCTCCGCCACGGCGGCGCTCGTCGTGATGTCTTTATCGATGTGGGCCCCGTCAGGGATTCAACCGGACACATCGGTGCCGTGCTGGTGAGCCTGAGCGCTGTCGATCAGAGAACGGAAGCCCTGAAGCGGGTAGTTCCCGCTGCTGCATTGTCGGCACAGCCCGATCCAAAACAGCTCTCTCAGCTATTACTGGACCAGATTCTGGACTGCGTGATCACCACGGATTCCCAGGACCGCATCCGGTTTGCCAATGACCGTGCCTTGGAGAATTTTGGCTATAGCCTCACGGAAATACGAGGGCAGCACATCAGCAAGCTCATTCCAGAGCCGTTCTTAAGGCATTCTCAAATGCGCATTGGTGATCTGGCCCTGGCTTTGCCGGATGCCGCGCTACCACAGGCAATAGCCCGGCGACGTGATGGCTCCCAGTACAAGGCAAGCCTGGTCGTGAACCCGGTGCAGCTCAAGGGGCGGCAAGGTCACGTACTCACAGTGCGCCAAGTCGCGCAAGTTCGTGAAGCTGGGGACATTAGTACCCAGTTACGAAGGATGATTGACAACACGCGTGAGAGTGTCTTGGTGATTGACCCTGATGATTTGCGTGTTGTCACCGGCAATGAGCGCGCGATAGACCGACTTGGTTTCAACGCCAAGGAGATCTCGGGTAAACCACTGCCGAAGCTGAGTCCGCAGCTCTCCCTTGAGGGCCTGCGTAGTCAGGTAGAGAAACTACGGGAGGGATCGGTCGAGAGGATAGAAACAAGACTCTCACTGCATCGTGCGGATGGTTCTCGATATCAGGCGGAGTCGTGCCTCAGCCTCTGGTATGGCGACACAGAGCCAATGCTCTTGTTGGTTTTGCGTGATTACAACGAAGCCGTAGAGCTCCCTGAGGGAACTGAAAAGGGGTTTCACCCAACTGCCGATGCCAGGCATGACGCCCTCACAGGACTGCCCAACCGTGGGCTGTTTGCAGAGCGGCTACAGGAATGCGCGGCCAGCAGTGACGTGAATGGACGCCCCTTTATGGTCATTCATATGGGCCTGCCGGAATTCAGCGGTATCAGCCAGCGGATGGGGCATGGCATTGCGGATGCCTTGCTGAAGGCGATGGCAGATCGACTCAGCTCTACCGTTCGTAGCGAAGACACGGTGTCTCGCCTCGGTGGTAGTGATTTCTCCCTATTAATGACGGGCCTAGACCGTCGCAAGGATGCAAGCGATGTCTTGAGGCGGATACAAGTCGCATTGTCCAGACCACTACGCGCTAATGGCCAGGATATCCAGATCAAGGCCTGCCTGGGCTCGGCAGTTTACCCGGACGATGCAAAGACAGTGGCGCAACTCCTGCGACATGCCGGGCTTGCATTGCATCAGGCGCGCCTACAGGGCCCCGGTCATGCCTGCCAGTATCAGCCGCATTTTGCTTCGACACGTGAGACTGTGCAGGACCCAGACGAATTATTGAGCGAGGCACAGCAGCGTGGTGAGCTGGCGGTCGAGCTGCAACTGGTCAGCGATGTTAAATCGCGACGCGTGGTAGGAGCAGAGCTTCTACTTGCCTGGGAATATCCTAACCAGGGACTGCTGAGAACCACTGAGCAAGTGCTGAAAGCGAGTGGCAATGAGGCTCTGGCAGGCAGGATGGGCCTATGGGCCCTTCATCAAGCCTGTATCCAGCTGGCGAACTGGCGCGACCTTGAGTTGCCAGGACTGCCGTTGATCGTAAACCTCATGGCATTGCCGCTCGCCGGGCGGCGGGATGCACAGGCTGTCCGTTCACTGCTGGCTGAGAATCGGGTGAAGCCTGAGCGGATCATTGTCCTGGTCAGTGCAGCGGAGCTTGAGAGGCTCGTCTTCCAGGAAAACGACTGGCTTCCTGTATTGCGAGACCTGGGCTTGCGACTGGGAGTCAAGGAGCTGGAGCCGGTGCGGGGGGACCTCTTGCGACAGGCGGATATTGATCTAGTCCAGCTCACACCCGACAGTATTGCTGGCCTGCCAGGGTCAAAGGAGATGACCGAGCGAGTCTCCTTGATCATAGAGGCAGCCCAAAAGGTCGGTGCTCATGTTCTGGCGAGTGGCGTAGAACGCGCAGAGCAGTGTGAGGCGTTAAAGGTATTGGGGTGCCGCTACCAGCAGGGACGACTTCTCGGGGAACCGCAGTCTCCAGTGGTCTTGGCGCGCAACCTTACTCTCGCCGAAATTGGGACGATCTGAGGCGAGTCAGGCTATTTTAGTGTTTGATGCGAATGGCGAGGATGTCGCAGGGAGCCTCGTGCAATAGCGTGTCTTCAGTGTGATTCAGCAGGATGGCCAGACCATGACGCTCATGGTTGCCAATGACAATGAGGTCAGCCTTCTCGTCATTGGCGAAACGCAGGATTTCACCCTTGATACTGCCAACGATGACTTTGCGGTTTGCATTGTTCACGCCACATCGCCTGCAGATATCCGCCAGATCAACTTCTGCCCGCTGCGCCAGCTTGTCTGTTATGTCCATGGGCGTAGGCAGCATGATGTCGCCACCGGGATCAATCGGTGCATATTCAACGACATGGAGAACACTGAGGCGTGCCTTGTGTCGCTCCGACACACTCACTGCGGCGCGCAATACACGCTCGCTATTGTCCTTGAGGTCCAAGGGCACGAGAACATGCTGATAGTCCATAAGTGACTCCTTGTCTGAGGTCCGCGCCTCCAGTATAGGTCTAATCAGCCCCGGGATTCAGCCGTTGCTGCCGGCTCAGGAAATTGGCCAATTTTGCAAATTGTGCAGGGCTGATGCGCTCAGCGCGAAGTTGTGGGTCTATGCCAAGCTGGCCGATGGCGTCTCTTGGGATAAGTTTTCCCAAGGAGTTACCCAAGGTTTTGCGACGCTGTGAGAAGGCCGCGGTGACCACTTGGGAGAAAATCTTCGGATCATCTATGGAGAAGTCTGGGGGGCGTGGTACAACGCGTACAACGGCGGACTCAACACGCGGGGGAGGGTTAAAGGCACCGCGGCCCACGGTAAACAAGGCACTCACCTCTGCCTGTGCAGACAGACTCACGGACAGTCGCCCATATGCCTTGTCGCCGGCCTGGGCCTCCATGCGGTCCACCACCTCTTTCTGGAGCATGAAATGCATGTCGGCGATAACCTCAGCTTGTTCGAGCAAGTGGAATAACAAGGGCGTTGAGATGTTGTAGGGCAGGTTGCCAACCAGTCGTATCTTCTTGCCCGGCTCGGCCAACTGGCGGTAATCAAAAGCAAGTGCGTCCGCGGCATGGATGACGAGCCGACCACTGTATGCGTTGGCAGCCTGTAAATGCGGGATGACGTCGCGGTCAAGCTCAATGACATGCAACTGCTCAACCTGCTCCAGCAGGGGAAAAGTCAGCGCGCCAAGACCGGGCCCAATCTCAACAATGGTTTCGCCGGCTTTCGGCGCCAGAGCCTGCAGAATCCGCCTGATGACACCGGCGTCGTGGAGAAAGTGCTGGCCAAAGCGCTTGCGCGCAACATGCTGTCCCATGGAGTCAATTCCGTGCCGAGCTGGCGATCTCAATGGCGGCATTGACGGCGCAACGCAGGCTCGACAGGTCCGCCAGTCCGGTGCCCGCCATGTCCAGGGCAGTGCCATGATCCACGGAAGTCCGAAGGATGGGTAGGCCAAGGGTGATGTTCACTATCTGGCCAAACCCCATGTGCTTGAGTACTGGCAGGCCCTGGTCGTGGTACATGGCCAGTATCGCGTCTGCCTTCTCGAGATACTTTGGCGTGAACAAGGTATCGGCAGGGTAGGGTCCGCCCAGATCAAGACCCTCTAGCCGAAGCGCGCTGAGAACGGGCTCAATGATTTCAATTTCTTCACGGCCCAGGTGGCCACCCTCGCCGGCGTGCGGATTCAGGCCAGTTACCAAGATGCGCGGATTGCGTATCCCAAAGAGCTTGCGCAAGTCCGTGTCCAGAACGCGAATGACGCGAGTCAGGTGCTCGGCTGTAATCGCACTGGCGACCTCACGAAGTGGCAGGTGCGTGGTGGCCAAAGCGACCCGAAGTCCGGGTGCATACAACATCATGACCGGCTCGGCTGCCTGGGTGCGTTGTGCCAGGAACTCGGTGTGGCCGCTGAAGGTGATACCGGCATCATTAATGATGCCCTTGTGCACGGGGCCTGTGACCAGCGCCTGGCACTTGTCGCCTGAACAGAGCGCGAGAGCGGTTTCAAGCGTTTCAACGACATAGGGCGCATTCCGTGCGTCCAACTGGCCTGGAACGACAGGCTGATCGCAGGCTACCTTTGTGATGAATAGGCGACCAGGTCTGTGCGCTTGCCTGTCCTCCGAGGGATCAAAATTAGACAGCTCAAGCAATAGCCCGAGTTGTTTTGCTCGCGCAAGTAGCATCCTTTCATCGGCAACGACAACCAGCTGGGCTGGTATTGCTTCCTGCGCCAATGCAACAACCAGGTCTGGGCCAATACCAGCGGGCTCGCCGGGCGTGAGATAAAGGCGCGGTAATGAGTGCTGTTTCATCGGAACCGGCGGGCGCCGGTCGGCTCAGCCGTCTGATCTGTCAGCGAGGCGATACTCGACGTATGCCTCGTCACGCAGGCGCCGTAGCCACAACTCGTATTCTTCGCCCACTTTGCGCTGATATATGGCGGCGCGAGCTTTTTCACGGACCATGCCGGCACTGGCGTCACGGGTACGTCGATCGAGCAATTCAACGATGTGCCAGCCGAATTGACTGCGGAATGGACCGCGAATCTCACCCGGCTGCATGTCGTTAACCTGTGATTCAAACTCCCGTGCAAAGCTGCCTTTGGGCTGCCAACCCAAATCGCCGCCCTGATTGGCACTGCCAGGATCATCCGAGTGTTTGCGTGCAAGTGCGGCAAAATCACCACCCTCATCCAGCTCACGACGGATGTTTTCTGCCGCTGCCTTGGCCGCAACATCACTTCTGACCGCGTTGGGCGTCAGCAGGATATGTCTGGCGTGCGTCTCACTAATCATTTGTGTGACATCCGCCCCGCGCTTGTCATTCAGGCGAATCAAATGGTAGCCGCTCGGACTGCTGATCAGGTTGCTGATTTCGCCTACTTTCATGGGGGGGACCAGATTGGCGAAAAGGCTGGGCAGGGCAGCGGCATCTCGCCAGCCCAAGTCCCCACCGGCCAGTGCTAGCTGGTCGTTGGAATGGCGCGCCGCCAGCTGCGCAAAGTCTTCTCCCGCACGCGCCTTGGCCAATACCTTTTCGGCCTCATTGCGGGCTGAAAGCTTTTCATCATCTGAGGCCCCGTCCTTGACTGCGATAAGGATGTGGCTGATGTGATATTCACTGTCTTTCTGCTTTCCGGCGGGACTTTCGAGGAAGAAGTCCACATCCTGGTCGCTGATCGTGATTCGGCTTTCGACCTCACGCTGCCGCAGCTTGTTGATCAATAAGTCGCTACGCAGTTGTTCCCTGAACTGGGCAAAGTCGACGCCTTCGCGATTGGCGGCCTCGGCGAATTCATTCACGCTCATCTGGTTGCGCGCAGCGATGGATGCCAGAGCCTGACGCAGGTCATCTTCACTAACCTGCATGCCGGCTGCCTTGGCGCGCTGCACCTGGAGTCGTTGCAAGATGAGCCTCTCCAGTACTTGTCGACGCAAAACCTCGCGCGGCGGCAGCTGCCTGTCCTGGCTCCTTAGTTGCAACTCCACCTGACGGATGGTTTCGTCCAGTTCACTGGCGAGAATCACCTCTTCGTCCACCAGTACCACAATCCTGTCCAGCTCTTTTGCGGCCGTTGTAGTCGCAAATGTCACGGCAATCATGACCAGGAATGAAAACAAGGCTGCAGGCAGCCAGACGCGGGAATGAAGTTTCATTGAAAAATACGTTACCTGTCAGTAGTTCGACTCGTATCCACGCACGTTGCTCTCGAGCAACGACCGGAAGTCATCCCCAAGGCTGCTGAGCCCAGTCAGCTCAAGCTGAAGATACACGCCCTTGTTGTCGTCGCCCTGTGTGGGCGAGAAATATTGGCGATACGCCATGCGCAAGGCCCAGCAACAGCTTTGATATTCAAAGCCCGCGAGAGTTTCAACGACCCGGTCATCAAGTAGGGAGTAATTATAGCGCCCCAAGGCCCGCCAGCGTGCGCTCAGTGGCCAAAGGAACGAAATATCACTCTGTTGGAGCAGGTCACGACGATAGCGATAGCCAAGGTTGACCAAGCTGCCCCTATGGGGGCGAAATTGCATGCGTGCATACCCCCGGTCGATCTGGCTCTCGTCCGGGTCGTACTGAACTGCGAAAGCCGTATTTAGGTTCGGAGCCCAGGCAATTTCCGTGGCAGCCAGATAATCCGATTTGCCAAGGTCGGTAATTGCCGTGTTGGGTAATAAAAT
>JBFKCG010000098.1:0-7994 GCA_041620675.1 Nevskiales bacterium | reverse complement strand
GACAGCAGCTCCGCGCGGTCGATGACTTGAACATCCTTCCGCGGCTTCAGCTTGCTGCGCAGATCGGCATTGGTCACCAGCACGGCCGGCGCCACGCGCTCGACCAGTTCGTTGATCTCGTCGGCAGTCAGTCGATAGTTCAGCGGCACATAAGGAATGCCTGCATAGGCCGCACCAAAGATGGCCACAGGCGCTGCCGGCCCGTTGACGTCGAGGAACGCCACGTACTTGGCACCACTGGCACGAAAATGTGCTGCCGCCCGGTAGGCCTTCTCGCGCAGCTCGGCATAGGTCAGCCGTTCTCCGCCGGAAACCACGCCAATGCGGTCACCGAAAGCCTCGGCCGCCATGTCTAATATGGTGGATATGTTCATGTCTCAGTACTTAACTCTTGTCATTCTGAACGTAGCGTTGAATCTCGCCAGATGCTCATGGACACCAAATCCGTTGCCTCACCCAGGATGACAACACGGTCAGTCGGATGATGGCAGCTGCTTGGCCTGCTTGATCTCAAGTGGCGTGCCATTCAGCGCCAATGCGCCCTTGCCGCCCTTGGTGCAAAGCAATTCCAGGGATTCGTCAGCGTTCACATAGCGCTTGCCGATCAGGGTCTCGCCCTCGGGATCACCGGATTCGGCGGCATCATTCGGGCCCACCATGGGCTTGCCACCACAGCTGAGCTCAAACTCGCCCGGTGGCGACTTGATCACCATGACCTGCGTATCACTCACGGCGCTCTTGAAACGTGCGCCTGCCTTTAATGCCATCGCCATAAACAATCTCCCACGCTTGCTCAACTATTGGTTGGTAACTGACTCGGCCCAGTCCGCGATATCCCTGAAAATATCAGCACGGCCCGGAAACAGGAAATGACTGTGACCCGTCGCGGGCCATATGTGCAAGCCCACATCAGGGCTGGCAGGAAAACTGGCCGGGATCTGCTCGGTCGGTCCGGCGATATCCAACTCACCCAGGCCAAGGAACACCGGCACCTTGATCTGCGCAGCCTCGGGTGCCACGTTGCCCGGCAGCATGGACAGGAAGGCCGGCACCGGCAGCATCACATCCGAGGCCGGCTTGATGATGCGGGCCGCGCGCGGGTCGGCCCTGGAGCCAACGAACATCGAGCTGGACGAGCCCGACCGGATAATCGGGTATGGCTGCACAAACGTCTTGCGCGCCAGTTCCACCAGTTTCGCACGCACGGCGTCATGTCCTTCGGCAGCCAGTGCCCGTGCCTCCGCCGACAGGTATTCCGGCATGCCCCGTGTGGAAAACCCCAGCAGCGCAATGGCGACATGCGTTTCATCACGCGCCTGCTGCAGCAAGGTCATCATCGCGCCCATGGAGTGGCCGATGCCGACTGTCTTCAGAGCCGGGACTTCACGACGCAAATCCGCCAACACCTGTTCCAGCACATATGCATCCGCCTGCACCAGCAACTCGGGCGTCAGTGCATGGCCATCGGCGGGACGATCACTGCCACCCACGCCGAGGTAATCGAGCGTCACCACGATGAAGCCTCTTGCAGTCATCTGGTGGGCGAAGCTGAAGCTCAGCGCGTCGGCCGCGTCATCCTGCGTGCTCAGGTTGAAATACTGCCGGTTCATCCCGCCACCGGGCAGGCAGACCAGCGCAACCGGGCGAGCCACGTCGGGGCTCGGCCTGTGCACTTCGACCGCCATGTGCAGGCGCCCCTCGCCCGGCAGCGACACACCGGAGTCCAGGCGACGCTCGGTCACTGGATGAACCTGCTTGTCTGGTGATGACACCACAGCTGCACGACCTGTTGCTGCCATCAGGACCAATCAGACCTTGCCCAGCACGGCACCGGCCATGCCGGAGGACACCAGCACATGCTGCACGTCCTTGACCTGGTTGGCGGCGGTGCCACGTACTTGGCGCACGCACTCGGTGATGTTATTCATGCCGTGGATATAGGCCTCACCCGTCAGGCCGCCGTTGGTATTGACGCCCAGCCGGCTGTCCTTGCCGCCGATCTCGCCCGACTTGATCAGGTCCTTGGCCTCACCCGGCTTGCAGAAGCCAAAGCTCTCCAGCTGCTTGAATACCTGCGGGCTGAAGGCGTCATACAACGAAGCCACCTGCATGTCCGCAGGCGTCATGCCAGTCTGCGCCCACAGGCGCTTGCCGGTGCCTTCGGCCTCGGGCATCACCGACAGGTCCTGGTCATGGTAATAGTTGGAAATCACTTCCACGTTGTACGGGATCGACTGGCAGGCACCCACGATCTGCACGGGCTTCTGCTTGAGGTCGCGTGCACGCTCCAGGCTGGTCACCAGGATGGCGACGCCGCCATCGGATTCCTGGCAGCAGTCGAGCAGGCGCAACACCGGCTCCACGATCCACTTGCTGGCCTGGTGATCGGCCAGCGTGATGGGCTTCTTGTAGAACCAAGCGTGCGGATTGGTCGAGGCATGCTGGCGCTGCATCACGGCGATGTGGCCGAGGTCCTCGTTGGTGATGCCGTACTTGGCCATGTAGCGCTGCGCGTTGAGCGACTCCCAGGTCGCCGGCGTCTGCGCGCCATAGGGCATGCACCAGAACAGCGAGCCGGTGCCGTTACCCGGCTGGAACGCGGATTCCATCGTATGCGGCTGGCCAAAACGATACTGCGAGCGTTCGTTCATCGCACGCCAGATCAGCACGTTGTTGCACAAGCCGGCGTTGACCATGGCCATGGCCTGATACAGCGTCGCCACGGCGGCAGCACCGCCACCGGGAATGCGCGTGGTGTAGGCGAGGTCTTTCACGCCAAGGCAGCGCGCGAGATGGATCTCATCGCTGCCATCGAGCGTGAAGGTGATCATGCCGTCAATGTCTTCCGGCCGGACGCCGGCATCATCGCAGGCCATCTTGGCGCTTTCGGCGGCCAGCTGCAGTTCGCTGCGACCCGAGGCCTTGGAGAATTCGGTCTGGCCGATGCCGGCAATGGCGGCTTCACGGAATTTACGAGTGTGTGCCATGGCTCAGCCCTTCCTTGGACGGAAAATGGGTACTTGCCGCCCGGTCATGGTCTTGTCGAACAACACCTCCACCGGCATTTCGAACTTGATGTCCTCGAACGCGATGTCCACCACGTTCGACACCATACGGAACCCCTCTTCCAGCTCGATGATCGCCACTGTCGGCGGCTCCTTGAAACCCACCGGCGCCGGATGAATCGGGCGGATCCAGCTGATCACCTTGCCCTTGCCGGACAAAGTGACCTCGTCACGCTTGACGCTGTGGCACTTCGGGCACATCGGGCGTGGAGGAAAGCGGAACTCGCCGCAGTCACTGCATTTCTGTGCCGCCAGCTCACCCTTGTTGGCGCGGTCCCAGAAGAACTTCGCGTCGAGCGTGATGACGGGGTTCAGGCGCGTCGGCTTGGGAGCCTCGGTCGCCGGCTTGTTGGTGTCGGTCATTGGTTCATCCTGCTTACTTGATCTGTCATTCTGAGCGCAGTGAAGAATCTGGCCGTTGACTGGCACGGATACAAGATCCTTCGCTTCGCTCAGGATGACTAAGACTGAGCGACGAGAGACAGGCGTGGTGTGGTTACACCACGCCTATTTGCGCGTTTAACCTTTCTTGTTCGCTTCCTGCGCCAGCATGCCGGCCACGCCCTGCTTGGGCGCTTCCTTCTTGCCGTCTGCCGGTGCCGGGCGGGGTGGCATCCGCGGCATGCCGGGAAAGCCAATCGCGAACTGCTCTTCCATCTGCGTCATCTGCTCTTCGGTATAACCCATGCCGGAGAGGATCTCCTTGGTGTGCTCGCTCACGATCAGCGGCCGGCTCTGGATCACGCCGGGCGTATCGGACAGGTCGAACAGCAGGCCGATCTGGTCAAACTTGCCGACATGCGGGTGATCAAAGGACACCACCCAGCGACGCTTCTTGAACTCGGCGTTGTCGTGCAGCTTGCGCGAGAACTCCGCGTCAACGATTTCCACCGGCACGCCGGCGGCATCGAGCTTCTTGAACCAGTTGGCGGCAGTATCACCCTTCAGCTTCTCGCCAATGGCCTTGGCCAGTTCAGCGTCATTCTTGGCGCGTGCATCTGCCGTCGCGAAGCGCTTGTCGGTCACGAATTCGCTCAGGCCCAGCACGGCGAAGAGCTCGTCCCAGTGCGATTGCTCGACCAGCACGAAGCACAGCCAGTTGTCGTCCTTCGTCGGGTAGATGCGATGACCGGCGGAGAAGCCCACCTGGTCGCCGGCAATCGTCGGCCGCGGGAAACCCTTGCCGTCCGGTGTCGCCACCGCATAGCTGGTGTTGAGCAGGTCGGCATTGATGATCGAGGTGTCCACGAACTGGCCCTGCCCCGTCTTGTCGCGGTGGTAAATCGCATTGACGATCGCGGTGGCGGACAGGTAGCCGTTACCGGTATCACCGAAGTTGGTGAAGCTCCACATCGGCCGGCCGATCTCGCCGTTCTCGCCCTTGCGGCCCATGCCGCCATCCTCGTACTGCACGCCGGAGAGGCAGGCACCGGTCTGGTCGTTGCCCGGCAGCTTCTCGCGCCTGCCGCGCTCGAAGCCACGACTGTGGGCGTAGATCAGCGTCGGGTTCAGCTTCTTCAGGGACTCGTAGTCGATCTTGAGTCGCTCGGCGGCGTCGTAACGCATGTTGTGCTGCACGACATCGGCCTTGGCCACCAGGTCCAGCAGGATCTTCATCGAGCGTGGATCTTTCAGGTTCAGCGTCAGGCTCTTCTTGCCGCGGTTGGCCATGTAGGCGATGTGCACGCGATGCCAGAACATGTCGAACAGGCCATTGATCTTGATCACCGTGGCGCCAAGGTCGGACAGCAGCTGCGTGCCGAACGGGCCGGCGATCGCCAGTCCCAGGTCCAGCACCACGATGCCTTCCAGCGGAGTCTTGAGCGTCTTGCCGGTATTGGCTGCCTTCGTGGCGGCTTTGGCTTCGGCGATGATCTTGGCTGCGGAGGCCTTTACCTCTTCGGTATTGGCACCAGGTTTCACCGGCGCATGGCCGGGTGCGCCCTGGGTCAGGCTCATGTTGTAGGCATTGCCCACCGTGCGAATGGTGCCCAGCTCAGGGTCCTTCACCTCGCGCACGCAGCCATCCTCGAGGAAGCCGGGATCAACCAGTGACTCCTCGATCGAACGCACCGGCTGCATCGTCATCTCGGCTTTCTCGGCGGCCTCGATCCAGTCCTTCACCGGGAACTTGGCCACGGCCTCGGCCAGCAAGGGCTGGTAATGCGCCATCACCAGGATTTCCTCGGGGCCGGTGCCGAAACGATCCGGATCGTTCTGCACGGTCAGGTCAGGCGTGGCATTGATGCTGTCACCCTGCGAGGCTTGCAGGATGAAGCGCGGGTTGGGCACCCAGTTGTGCAGCCATTTGCCATCCTTCGCCTGGAAGTGGCCCTTGGGCGACTTGCAGTTGAGGATCCAGGTATCAAAGCCCGGAGTCTCGGGTTTTTCGGCACGTTGCCAGACACCGGTGCCACCGGCCATCGCACCCTGCAGCAACGAAGTCTCGACCCACTGGCCCTTGCCGGTAATCTCGCGCGCGCGAAGCGCGGCGGCAATGCCCAGGCCCGCGTTGAAGAAGGCACCGAGGCTTGGCCAGTGCGAAGCCACGAACAAGGGGCCGGGACGCGGCGCACCCTGCACCTGGTCCTGTGGAATCTCGAGATCCGGATACGGATCGGGCAAGCCGCTGATGTGGTTCAGGGCGCCCTCAACCCAACCGCGCTGCTCATACATCAGGCCGGTGCGGGCCTGCACCAGTGCATCGTAGGCAGGACGATCGCTCAGCTCGGTGCCCCGGCCATAACCGGTGATCGAGCAATAGACCAGGCGCGGGTTGGCGGCAGACAGGGTCTTGTAATCAATGCCGAGCTTCTCGGTGGTACCGGGAGAAAAAGACTCGACCAGGACGTCAGCAACACTGGCCAATGCCAGGAAAGCCTTCTTGTCGTCGGCGTTCTTGAGATCGAGGATCGCGCTCTTCTTGCCGCGCTGCCAAACCTTGTATCCAAGCTGGTTGCGGAAGGGATCGCCACCCGGCGGCTCGATCTTGGTCACCTCGGCGCCATTGTCGGCGAGGACCATGGTCACCATCGGACCGGCGATGCCCCAGGTCAGATCCAGAACTTTCAGTTTGTCGTATACGCCTGCCATATCACACCTATTCCGTTTTCTGTCTGTTTATATGAATCAATTAAGCTCGATCGTTACTTAAGCCCAAACGTCCGCAATGCATTCGTGGACGTGATCTTGATGCGGTCCGCTTCCGGAATGCCGGCCTCGGCAAACTGGCTCACCACCTGCTTGCGCGAATGCGGCCAGCAGGTCGCCGGATGCGGGAAATCGGTTGACCAGTACAGGCAGTCCGGGCCGAAGTAGTCATAACACTGCTTGAGGCCCTTGGGCTCGTACATGAAGGTCGCGCCGCACTGGCGACGGAAATAATCACTCGGCGCCATCTTCACGCCGGGGAACTCATAGTGCTGGTGCATGCGCGGATCCAGCAGGTACTCGAAGAACCACGGCAACCAGCCCAGGCCCGGCTCAACAAACAACACGCGCAGCTTGGGGAATTTCTCCAGCGTGCCGGTCAGGATCCACATGCAGATGGTCTCGGCCAGCGGTGCCCACGGCAGGCCGGTGAAGATGCCCTTCTGCGGCGTCGGGTCGCGGCGGAACACGTCCCACAGCTCTTTCTTGAGATCAAGGTGGTTCATGATCGTCAGGTCAGTTTCCTGGATCGCATTCCACAAGGGCGTGTAGCACTCGTGGTAAAAATCCGGCAGGCCAAGATCGGACGGGAACGGCGTGAGCTGCACGCAGCGCGCCTTCTTGTCCTTGGCCAGCCGATACACTTCCTTGACCGCAAAATCCACGTCATAGAGCGGCAGCTGATAGGCCGTCATCAGCCGAATCGGGTCGTGCGCGGCGAAATCGCCCATGGCGTTGTTATAGCCCTGGAACACTTCCTTCCAGTCACTGCCCATCAGCGCGGGATTGACGATCTTGGCGCCAGCCAGCTCCGGGAAAATCACCTCGGCATAAACGCCGTCCAGGTCCATCGCCTTGAGCTTGCCCTCGGGGTTGAAGTGGCCGGGATCCTTGGCTGCCTCGGGATCGACGAAATCTTCCAGCTCGAGGTTCTTCTGGCCACCACGCAACACCTTGGCGGCGTATTCGCCCGCCTTGACGTTGGCCTCATCCCAGACCTTGTGCAGGTCCTTGCGCAGGCGCTCCTTCACCCACTCATCGGTGAAGTGCACATGGGAATCAACCGAAACCAAACGCTCCTGGGCCAGAGCTGTAGTCATGACGAAGGCCTCCAAAAGCACCTAACTGCTTGACCCCTAACACTATCGGCCCGGCTAGCCACGTGCCTGCCTCATTTGGGTTAGAGATTAGACCCACCCGCTTCCCAGCCCTCTCCCGTCAAGGGAGAGGGGCAAGGAGACCGCATAGAGACTTTGTTGTGCTTCCCCCTCTTACTACGTAGAGGGGGCAGCAATCCTAGTGCGAGACGTCGGTCGCGATATGGCCCTTCTGGCGGTAAATCCAGGTCCCCAACGCCGGCAACAGCGAAATCGCACCGAACATGTTGATCAGGAACATGAAGGCCAGCAGCAGGCCCATGTCGGCCTGGAACTTCAGCGCCGACATGGTCCAGGTCAGCACGCCGATGGACATGGTGAAAGCGGTGAATACCGCAGCCGCACCGCGCTCCTTCATGCCGCGCACGAAGGCTTCGCGGAAATCCACCGTCGGGTCAGCCATGTGATGCTGGATTCGCTCGAACAGGTACAGGCCATAGTCCACGCCCACGCCCACACCCAAGGCGATCACCGGCAGGGTCGCCGTTTTCAGGCCGATGTCCAGGAACGCCATCAGCGCATTACACATCACCGTGACCAGCGTCAGCGGGATGAGCACGCACAGCGTCGCCGTCCACGAGCGGAACTGGGCCAGACAGAACAGGATCAGTGCGCCGAACAG
>JBFKCG010000097.1:0-8046 GCA_041620675.1 Nevskiales bacterium | reverse complement strand
CCAGCAGAGTGCCGGTTTGCGGGTGAGCCTGGATTTGGACTACACGCTGCCCTTTTCAGCCACTCCAGCCGACTATCCGGCTGCAAGCGGTAATCCCGTGGTGATGACTGCGGCCGATCTCGCTATCCTGCGCCTGCGTGCAGAAAAACGCGTGAACCTGGGCCAGGTACATTTCTTTGATCATCCCCTGCTGGGGATTTTGCTGCGGGTCAGCCCGGTCAATTAGGAAGCAGTGTCTTGCTTCATGAGCTCAGCCACTGATGCTGCATCGGGCTTGTGAATGACGCCTCGATCCGTGACGAGGACGTCAACGAGCGTCGCCGGCGTGACATCGAACACAGGATTAAGCGCGGGAAAGCCCGCCGGTGCGGTTGCCTGACCGCGAAACTCGGTCAGTTCCCGTGAACTGCGCTCTTCAATGGGTATCTCGCTTCCATTGGCAGTTGTTAAATCAACGGTAGTACCGGGTGCTACCACCATGAACTTGACGCCATGGTGTCGCGCGAGCACCGCAAGGCTATAGGTCCCGATCTTGTTGGCAACGTCACCATTGGCGGCGACCCGATCAGCACCCACGATAACCCAGTCAACCGCAGCACGAGCCATCAAGGAAGCAGCCGCGCTATCTGTGATCAGCTGCGCTGGAATGCCTTCCTTCTGTAATTCCCAAGCGGTCAGGCGCGACCCCTGCAGCCAGGGGCGGGTTTCACCGGCATAGACCTGCTTGAGGCGGCCCAAGGCATGGGCCGTGCGAATGACGCCAAGGGCCGTACCATGCCCCCCCGTGGCGAGGGCACCGGTATTGCAATGGGTCAGGACGGAGACGGGTTTGGTGAAAAGCGCGGCGCCCAGGTCGCCCATCCGGTGATTCATCGCAAGGTCCTCGGCATGGATGGCCTTGGCCTCCGAAAGCAGTGCTGCTGGATCCGCCCCGGCACTGATTTTCTGGCGCATCCGTGCCAAGGCCCAGTGCAGGTTGACCGCAGTCGGACGTGAGGCCTCCAGCACCGACAATGCGGTGTTTAGGTCATCACCGGCCCTCGCAGCCAGAGCAACGCCGTAGGCTGCCGCGATGCCTATGGCAGGGGCCCCTCGCACCACCATGTCATGGATGGCACCCGCCACCTCGGCGGCTGATCGAACCACCAGATAGTGCTCCTCCAGCGGCAATAAGCGCTGGTCCAGCAGTTGCAGGTGATCACCCTGCCAGCAGATGGGCTTGATGACACCGTGATTGGCCTTCGAATTCATAAACCTTGATATAGTTTGAGTTGATTTTCGTTAGGCGCAGTGTAACGCAGGGACAGCCTGGCACACGCACGACAGCCACAAGCAAGCACTTTTCCAACACGAACACCACGTATGTCCTCCAGCGCCAAACCCATAGATACCTTGATCCACGCACGCTGGGTCATTCCGGTGGAGCCCGACAGCGTCGTGCTGGACCATCACAGCCTGGCCATCCAGGCAGGGCGAATCGTCGGCGTACACTCGCGAGCGGAGGCAGAGCGGCTTTATCAGGCTCTGGACGTGGTCGACTTGCCACGTCATGCCTTGATTCCCGGCCTGGTGAATACACATACCCATAGCGCCATGAGCCTGATGCGAGGCTTGGCCGACGACCTGCCCTTGATGCAATGGCTACAGGATCACATCTGGCCAGCCGAAGCTCGACATGCATCTCCCGAGTTCTGCCGTGACGGCGTCGAACTGGCGATGGCGGAGATGCTTCGGGGCGGCATAACCTGCTTCAATGACATGTATTTTTTTCCGGATGTCACCGCCCAGGTCGCGAGCCGGGCCGGCATGCGCGCCTGCGTTGGCCTGATCCTGCTTGATTTTCCTTCGCCTTGGGCACAAGGGCCGGATGAGTACCTGGACAAGGCCGCGGCAGTGCACGATGCCTGGAATGACCATCCGCTGATCCGAACGGCATTTGGCCCACACGCACCTTATACGGTCTCTGACAAGCCCCTGGAGAGAATGCGGGTATTGGCAGATGAACTCGATATTCCGATCCAGATGCACATCCATGAAACCGCGTTCGAGGTTGAACAGGCGCTCGCGCAGACTGGCAAGAGGCCACTGGCACGACTGCAAGTGCTAGGCCTACTGACGCCGAATCTCATGGCAGTGCACATGACGCAGCTAACTGATGCCGACATCAACCTGTGCGCGGACACTGGGGTGCATGTCATCCACTGCCCGGAGTCCAACCTCAAGCTCGCCAGCGGCTTTTGCCCGGTCAGCAAATTATTGGCCGCTGGCGTCAACGTGGCACTGGGAACTGACGGTGCGGCCAGCAACAACGACCTGGACATGATGGGCGAGATGCGCTGTGCCGCGCTTTTGGCAAAGGCCGTGGCCGGTGATGCTGCGGCCTTGCCAGCACATACGGCACTGCGCATGGCAACACTCAATGGTGCACGCGCACTTGGCATGGCTGACCAGATCGGCTCGTTGGAGCCCAACAAGTGGGCAGACCTGTGTGCCATTGAACTCGATCGGATCGAAACCCAGCCTCTATATAACGCGTTGTCCCAGCTCGTGTATTCCGCCGGCCGTCACCAGGTCAGCGACGTATGGGTCGCTGGCCGACGCCTGCTGGACAACCGTCGCCTGACAACACTGGACGAAGCCGCCGTGCTTTCCCGCGCTCACCAGTGGGGACAAAGGCTTGCTGCAAAATAAACCATGAACCACTCTCACCCAAACGCTGATCCTGAAGAGTTGCGCAAATTCGGCCGCCTTGCTGAGCATTGGTGGGACCTCAATGGCGAGATGAAGCCATTGCACCAGATCAATCCGCTACGGCTTCGATACATCGAGGAGCGCTGCCCCCTTGCTGGCAAACGTGTACTCGACATTGGCTGTGGTGGCGGCATCCTCGCCGAATCCATGGCATGTGCCGGGGCACACGTCACTGGCATTGACCTGTCTGAAGAGGCACTGGGAGCCGCACGGCAGCATGCACAGGAGAACGGCCGACAAGTGGACTATCGGTGCATCGCTGCGGAAGAGCTGGCATCCGAGCGGCCGAATGATTTCGATATCGTGACCTGCATGGAAATGCTTGAGCACGTGCCTGATCCGGCCTCCATCGTAAAAGCCTGCACCACCCTGGTAAGGCCGGGTGGTGAGGTGTTCCTTTCAACCATCAATCGCACGCCCAAGGCCTATCTTCTGGCAATCGTTGGCGCGGAATTCCTCCTTAACTTGGTTCCGCAAGGCACCCATGACTATGCCAAATTCATCCGCCCTTCTGAGCTTGAGCAATGGTCACGCGAGGCTGGGCTTGAGTTGCGAGACGCCAGCGGCCTGCATTATGACCCCGTACTAGGCCGTCATCGACTGGGCGGCGGCCTTGATGTGAACTACCTGATGCACGCGCAAAGGCCAGCCCGCCCATGATTCGTTGCGTACTCTTCGATCTGGATGGCACGCTGATCGATACCGCCCCCGACCTGGGACACGCACTGAACCTCTTGCTTGAAGAACAGCACCGTCCCTTAGTCGCTGCGTCTGAATACCGCCGCGTTGCATCTGCCGGCGCACGTGGCCTATTGCAACTCGGATTTGGGCTACAGCCCAGTGATGACGAATACGAGCCATTGCGGCAACGTTTCTTGCAACACTATAGGCTGCACCTGACACGTGAGACAAAACCCTTCGATGGGATGGACACCGTGCTCCAGGAACTGGGCAATCGCAACATGCGCTGGGGCATCGTGACCAACAAGCCTGGCTGGCTGACCCTGCCACTGATCGCTGAGATGCAATTCCCCTCCCCGCCGGCTTGTGTCATCAGCGGAGATACTGCCCCACACCCAAAACCACACCCCGCCCCCATCCTCATGGCCTGCGCCGAGACTCAGTTGTCTCCCGGGGACTGTATATACGTGGGTGATGCGGGACGTGACATCGAAGCAGGCCGTCGCGCTGGAATGCGCACCATCGCCGCCACATACGGGTATATTGAGGCAGGCGACGACCCGTCACTCTGGGGGGCGGATGCCATGATTGAACACCCATGCGCGTTGATTCCATGGCTGGACAACCAGCCAGCCGTCCGACAATCCTTTACGTGATGACCATGAACCCTGCAACGCCAAACCTCGAACTGACTGCCAGGCTATTCAAGACGCAGGCAACCCGCCATGCGGTGATTGGCGCAGGAATCGCACTGCTGACGGTTGTCATAGCCACCTTGCTCGCCTGTGGCGTGGAATACCACAGCATCAGCCTTGATGGCCTGATTGCAGTCCAGAAAACCAATCCGGCCCTCTGGCTCCTGGATCTTGCGCCGTTTGCTTTCGCACTATGGGGGCAATATGTCGGCAGCACGATGGCTTACCAGGCCAGCGCACTGGTAATGGACGAAACTGCAGAATTAAGGCAAAAAGCCAGCGCACTGGAATACCAGATCCAGCACGGCCAGAGCGATGGCCCCCGGCTTGGCTTACCCAACCGGCGCGCACTGCGATCCACACTTGCCCAGTCCCTGGCTCGTCCCGACGATCCCGCACGCCGGCCTTCGGTCCTGATGATCGAGATCGACCAACTGAGGGACGTTGATCGTATCCTTGGCGATGAGATGGCCGAGGACCTGATGCTCGTTGTCGCCCAGCGCCTGCAGAACATGATCAGCCGCGACGAAGTCCTTGCCTACCTTGGTCACAGTGAATTTGGACTGCTGTCGACTGGTATCTCGGACGTCGATGGACTTCAGCGACAGGCCCAACGCATCCATCGCGTGCTCGATACGCCGGTCAGTGTATCGGGCATGCAAATTCGCCTGCAGGCCCGTATCGGGGCCGCCCTGCATGTCGGTGACATGAAGCTCGACGCGGAAGGCCTGTTACGCAGGGCCGAAGTGGCCAAATATGCAGCGCGAACCGAAGAACAGGACTTCCAGCTCTACAACGACTCCCTGGAATCGCGCGGCGCAGGGCGCCTGAGTCTTAGTGCTGAATTACATTCCACCCTCGGACACGAGGGGCTGACCTTGGCATTCGCGCCTCAACTCAATTTGGCCGATGGCAGCTACCGTCGGCTTCGGCTCTATCCACGGTGGCCGCATCCGCATCGTGGACTGCTGGAAGAAGCCGATTTCCTGGATCTGCCAGAACGAGGCGGCTTGTTGCACAGCCTTTGCTTATGGCTGCTGCTACAGGGGCTGGACAACCTTGAGCGCTGGCGGCGTCATGAACCTTCGCTGGCAATGATCATACAATTGCCTAAGCATTCGCTGGCGCGTGTGCCACTGGGCGAGATGGTCACGCGCCTGCTATTGGCGCATGACCTGCCCGGAAATGCCTTGACGCTCGAATTCTCTGAATCGACCTTGCGCGTTGATGAGCCATGCACGATCAGGCAACTCAGCTCCCTCAGGAAACTAGACGTGGGTATTTGCCTGGGCAATTTTGGCGGCGCTGGCTGCAGCATAGTCAGCCTGCTGGACTTCCCGATCAGTGAGGTGCGGCTATCACCCGCATTGACACAGCGGGCCCAGTTTGACGCCAAAGCCGCCAGGTTACTCGGACAGCACATCAAGATAGCGCGCGAAATGGACATAATTTGCGGAGCGGATGGGGTGACGTCGCACGGGCAACTGGAATTGCTCCAGTCATTGGACTGTGAGTGGGTCGAAGGTCCGTCAATCCAGTCCCAGCGTAATGCAGAAGCGACTACTGCCTGGCTTCAGCAGCAGCGTAAGGACTAGCTTGTAGCAAGACGCTAGTCTGGCCTGAGCCCAACCAACTCGAGCAATGGCTTGATCTCGGCAGGCTCCAGTTCGTAATGGGTACCGGCCTTCACGCCCCCCGGGATGCCATAGGGCCCAAAACGCACTCGAATCAGGCGACTGACCTGCAAATCCTGTGATTCAAACAGACGGCGAACGATTCGGTTACGGCCTTCGCGAAGCACGACGTTGTACCAGCGGTTGGCACCTTCCCCACCACTGGGGATGATCTGCTCGAATCGGGCAAGGCCATCTTCCAACTGGACACCATGACGCAGTCTTGCGAGGACTTCTTCGCTCACTTCGCCGAGAACGCGCACGGCGTATTCTCGCTCGATCTGGTACTTGGGATGCATCAGGCGGCGTGCCAACTCGCCATCGGTGGTAAACAGCAATACACCGGAGGTATTGAAATCGAGGCGACCGACCGCAATCCAGCGGCCTTCACTCAACCGCGGCAGCTTTCGGAATACCGTCTGACGCCCCTCAGGGTCACGTACTGCCACGATCTCGCCTGCGTTCTTGCGGTATAGCAGAACTCGCCTTGGCACCTGGAGACGGCGCTCAAGCGCCACACGCCTGCCCTCGATATTGACTTGGTCAGTCGGCAGGATTTTTTGGCCCAGGGTAGCCAACAGCCCGTTCACTGTGACCTTACCCGAGCGTATCCAATCCTCGACCTCGCGACGAGAGCCGATGCCAGCATGTGCCAGCAACTTCTGGATACGTTCGGCCTGTGCTACTCCACTGGCAGATGTGGCTTCCCGGGGGTTTTTGGGTGAGCGTTTCAGTGCAGCGTCTCCGCATCTGGCACAGTTGCCTCGTCACCCTCGTCTTGGCCAGAAATGCCTGACTCTGCTGCTGGATCCTGCAGTTTCTCCAACGCAGCCGCCAATGCATCCAGGTCCCGTACCTCAGGCAGCGATGGGAGGCTTTCCAGATCACGCAGGTTGAAATCGTCGAGGAACTCCTTGGTGGTGCCAAACAAGGCCGGTCGTCCCGGGACTTCGCGATAACCCACAACGCGAACCCAGTTTCTTTCTAGCAAGGTTTTCAGGATCGACTGACTCAAGCCTACGCCGCGCACATCCTCAATTTCAGCGCGGCTGATCGGCTGCCGGTAACAGATCAGTGCCAGTGTCTCCAGTAATGCGCGCGAGTAGCGTGGTGGTTTTTCTTCCCACAACTTGCTGATCCAGCCTGCATATTCCTGCCGGGTCTGCAGGCGCCAGCCACTGCCAACTTCGCGCAATTCAACCGCGCGTCCGTCCAGAGAGTCACGCAAGGCCTCGAGGGCCTGCTTGAGGTCTGCCTTGCTCGGGCGCGCATCCTCCTCGAAAAGTGACAGGATGCGCTCAACGGTCAATGGCTGCTCGGAAGCCAGTAACAGGGATTCGACAATACGTTGTAACTCAGAGTTATCCATCAGTCTTTCGTCCATCCAAGACTCGGGTTCAGCCCGAGTAAGCGGTTTCAATGTCCTCACCCAGGCCGTTGGTCGAAGCCCGACCACTAACCAGTTGCAAGAACACCGGAGCATAAGGTTCAGTCTGTTCGACGCGTATCATCTCAGCCTTGGCCAACTCAAGGATGGCCAGGAAACAGACAACCACGCCTAGCCGGCCTTCGGCAGGTTCGACCAGATCCAACAACTGCGCCTGACGGCCGCCAGCCAGGTCGGCCAGGATACGGCCCATGCGCTCACGCACTGACAGTGGTTCGCGCTTGACCTGGTGATGGGCGAACAGTTCCGCCCTCAACATGACATCGCGGAACGCAAAAATCAGCTCACGCAACGTCGGCTGTGGCAAGGCAACAGCCATGGATACCTGTTCCGGTCGCGCGCGGGCAATGAAAACTTCACGGCCGACACGCGGTAATGCATCCAAGTTCTCGGATGCGCTCTTGAAACGCTCGTATTGCTGCAGGCGACGCACCAGCTCGGCACGCGGATCTTCGCCCTCTTCGTTATCTTCAACTGCGGGGCGTGGCAGCAACAGTCGCGACTTGATTTCGGCCAGCATCGCTGCCATCAGCAGGTATTCGGCCGCAAGCTCAAAACGCATCTCGCGCATGAGACCAATGTATTCGATGTACTGCTGCGTGATTTTCAGCACAGGGATATCGAGGATGTCGAAATTCTGCTTGCGGATCAGGTACAGGAGCAGGTCGAGCGGTCCTTCAAATGCCTCGAGGAACACCTCCAGGGCATCTGGCGGGATATAGAGGTCCTCTGGCAGCTTGAACAGCGGCTCGCCTCGCACCTTGGCAATGGCGCTGTCGATGTTTTCGACCTGGGTTTG
>JBFKCG010000096.1:0-8060 GCA_041620675.1 Nevskiales bacterium | reverse complement strand
GCCCGGCATCTACCGCCTGAGGCATGTGGGCGCATCGACATCCTCCCCGCAGCAGGCTGCAACGAGTTACGAGGGAGTGTCCAGCGAGTTTGCTGTTGCCGGTACCCCGGCCCTTTGTCGCTAGGCAGGCTTCCATGATCAACGCCGGTACACGCAATCCTGTTGGCTGGGGCTATGTCGAGCAGGCGCTGACCGAGAAGGAGCGCAAGCGGTTGATGGGAACCATCGGGGGCGTATTTTCCAGCCAGCGACTCGAAGAGAAGCCCGCACCGGCCGTGGACGCGATACAACTGCCAAAGCCGCGCCTGGAAATACCCGCGCGTTTTGCGAAGTGGAAGACTGAAGCACTGCCTGCCGTCGATGGCGCAGGTTCACAAGCGACTCAGTCCTGGATCACCACCTCCGTTCAGGAGCGCGTGTTACATGCCGTGGGCCGCAGTTTCCGGGATCTTGCGCAATTACGCACAGGGAAGCTGCCGGTAGCACCGGATGCGGTGGTGCGTCCGGCTAGCGTGGAGGATTTGAAGCTTATTTTGGAGTGGGCAAATACCGAAGGCTATGCGGTGATTCCATTCGGCGGTGGCAGCAGCGTGGTGGGTGGGGTGACTCCGGAAGGGACAGAGGGTTATCCGGCCTGCCTCTCGCTGGACCTGCAGGGTCTGAATCGTGTACTGGAGATCAGTGCGAAGGACCGGGTGGTTCATGCGCAGGCAGGCATCCTGGGTCCCGACCTGGATGACCAGCTGCGCGGGCATGGACTGACCGTGCGGCATTACCCCCAGTCTTACTATCACAGCACCCTCGGGGGTTGGGTGGCGACGCGCGGGGCGGGGCATTTCAGTACCCTGCATGCCAAGATCGAGGATCGCGTGCAGGCGCTGTCCGTCATGCTGCCGGACGGGCGTCATGCGCATACGCGTGCATTGCCCGCGTCCAGCGTGGGTCCTGACCCGAACCGTCTCTGGTGTGGTAGCGAAGGTGCGCTGGGCATCATTACCGACGTTCGCCTGCGGGTATTGCCGGTACCCAAGCACACCGCAGGTGCGGGTGTCGTCTTCAAGACCTTCGAGCAGGCACTGGAGGCGGCGCGTGAAATTGTGCAGGCGGGCTTGTGGCCAGCGCAGTTACGTTTGCTGGATCCCTTTGAGCACATGATGAGCAGCCTGCTGGCCGGGCGTGCGGCCAGTGGTGCCCTGATGATCCTGGGATTCGAGTCAGCCACGCGTGAGGTAACAACGGCGTTGGCAGCAGCCGTGGAAATTGCCAAGGGCCATGGTGGGCAGGCCAGGGAATCCGGCAAGGAAGGGGCTACCCAGGCATGGCGGGATGCGTTTTTCAGGCAACCCTATATACGAGACACCTTGCTGGATTACGGCATCATCGGGGAAACCTTCGAGACCGCTGTCCCGTGGAGTCGGCTTCCCGACTTCTACCAGAATGTCCGGCAAGCGACGCTGGATGCCGTGATGAAGACTTGTGGGGCGGGCGGTGTGAACTGCCGCACGACACACGCCTATCCGGATGGCATCAGCCTGTACTTTTCGTTTTTTGCGCATGGGCGGCATGGCGCATTGGTAGAGCAGTGGGCTGAGATCAAGGCGGCGGCAACAGAGGCTGTCATGGCCAATGGTGGTACCGCCAGCCATCACCATGCCATGGGCCGTGATCATAAGCCCTGGGCCCGACAGGAAATTCCCGCTGAGTTTCGTGCTGCGATTCGCGGTGCCAAACGAGAACTGGATCCGAAGGGAATCCTCAATCCCGGCCTCTGGTTCGAGGATTAGGCTCTAGCCCTTTAATTCACGGGCCTGTTTTTCGGACTGGTAGCTTGAGACAAACATCCCGGTCGCCAGCACTAACAGGATAAGTCCCAATCCCACCGTAGACTGAATCCGCTTCTGGGTCTTATGCACCGGTGCCAGCTGCTCGTTGCGAATGGCCGTCTTGAACTTGTCCTGCCACTCCGGCGTGATCTCTACCGGTGTTTCCCCCGCATGTTGCTGCAGGCGGGCAATCTCGGCCTGATACCGCGTATCGACGATCTGGGCGAGTTCTGCGTCGGTTGGGACATGCAGCTGGCTCCACTCGTAGTAGCTATAGCCGCAGAGGGCCAAGCCTACGACCAGCCAGATGCGCCAGGAGTTTTTTCGTGATCCAAACATCGAGTTATCCAGTCTAAATGAGCCATGATTCGGCTGGCCAGTCTAGCAGTCGTGTATAAAATTGACATGATGTGAAGTGGGTGAATGGCTAGCCTTGCATAGGCAGCATCAGGAGCATGGAATGCAACTGGGACTACTCAAGAACAAATTACGGCAAGGCTCGGTTTGCCTGCATATGCCTGGTGGCAGTACATATGCTGTCGGGACGGGTGGACCTGTGGCCCATATGCACTTTCGCCACCCGTCTGTACTTCGTCGCTTGCTGCGTAATCCGGAGGTCGCGCTGGGTGAGGCATATATGGACGGCGATTGGGAGCCCGGCGAAGGCGGCTTGATTCGCGTGCTCGAAGTGGTTGCGCGAAACTTCGGCCAAAGGCCCTCGTCAGGCCTGTTGCCATGGTTGAAGCGGATGCAAAGCTGGCTGGGCGAGTTACATCCGGTCAGCAGAAGCCGCCGTAACGTGCAGCATCACTATGATCTGGACGAGTCTCTCTTCCGCCGCTTTCTGGACGAGGACTTGCAGTATTCCTGCGCCTATTTCCAGTCGCCTGAGATGACCCTCGAGCAGGCCCAGCAGGCCAAGTGCCGACATATCGCAAGCAAGCTCTTGCTGCGGCCTGGCGACAGGGTGCTGGATGTAGGTTGTGGCTGGGGAGGTCTCGCCCTTCACCTGGCAAGACACTTCGATGTGGAGGTTACCGGGCTCACGCTTTCACGCGACCAGTACCAGACGGCATGTCGTCGTAGTCACGAGGCAGGGCTTGAGGATCGTGTCCACTTCGAGCTGCAGGACTATCGCGAACATCGCGACCAGTACGATGCCATTGTCAGTGTTGGCATGTTTGAACATGTCGGGCGACCACAATACCCAACCTATTTTAATTTACTCCGGCAAAGGCTAAACCCAGAAGGTCGAATGCTGTTACACACGATAGGTCGTTCAGGTCCCCCTGCGCACGGGGGACAATGGATACGAAAATACATATTCCCCGGCAGCTACATACCGGCATTGTCGGAAATGATGCCCTCCGTGGAGCGGAGCGGACTCGTGGTGGCAGATATCGAAATCCTGCGCCTGCACTATGCCGAGACGTTGCGACACTGGCACATCCGTTTCCAGGCTGCCCGCCCAGAATTTGCCGAGCGCCTGGGCGAGCGTTTCTGTCGCATGTGGGAGTTCTACCTGCAAATCTGCGAAGCCATGTTCCGTTGGAGTGACCTTGTTGTTTTCCAGCTCCAGCTGGCTGATGGCAGCGCCTGCGTTCCAATGACTCGTGACTATCTGTATCAGCGCCCCGGGTTCATAAACGAACAACCAGCAGTCAGGCGGCAGGCGCGTGCCTGATGCCTCGGGTCGGCGCATCATGCTGCCGATGCGCGTCTGACTACGTTATAGTCTTGCCCGACCATTGAAGCGAGGTAAGACTTTGTCTGCGAAGCGAATCACGTGGCTGGGATTGGTTTTTGTACTGGCATTTGCCGCGTTGTATTGGCTGCTTCCTGCCTACCTGCTACCAAGCATGGCGATTAACCATAAGCCTGCCGAACGGTCAGAGGAGATCGCTTTAGCGGCGCCGGTGACATCCTATATCTCGATACCGCTGGCCCTGTCAGTCGAGAACATCAAGCGTCTCGTCCGTGAGCAATTATCCGGAAAGATACTCGCGAGCAACCTGAAGGTGCCGGGTCGCGACATACAGGTCAAGATCGAGCGCAATGGCAGGCAGGCCCTGTGGATCAAGGACGCCGAGATGCACATGGTCATGCCGATCAAGTTCAGGACCTCTGGTGATCTGAGCACAAAGGGTGAGCTCACCCTCTTCACGCTGGCCAGTTTTGACGTCACCGAAGAATGGCAGGCTGCGGTCGATGTGCGTTCTACCATGCGCTGGGATTGGCAGCCCCGTGTAGGTGTCTGGCCATTCCGTTTCCGGATAGGCAAGCTGTTGTCGCCTCATATCCAAGCGGCGCTCGACAAGGGTTCGGAAGAGTTCCGCATGCAGGCCGGTGAGCTTTACAACCTCAAGTCAATTGCAGACGCAGGTTGGGAGCGCTTGCGAGGTCCGCATCTCCTGGATAGTGAGCAACAAACCTGGCTGGCCTTGCATCCGCGCGAGTTGTATCTGGAACCCATCAGCAGCGACGCGTCGGAAGTGAGGCTCAATCTGTGGCTAGGGGGAGAATTGGGGATTGCACAGGGCAAGTCTCCGCCGTCGGTCCCGTCATCTCCCTTGCCGAAACTCCGACGTGACGAGCCACCAACCAAGAACGTCGTGGTGGCAGCGCCAGTGACGGTGCCCTATGCACGGATGCTGGCCAGCCTGCGGGAAGTATTGGTAGGACAGTCATTGCCCTCTGCGCTTGGCACACTGACACTGGAAAATCTGGAGCTCTACAGTGCAGGAAATGATGTGGTGCTGGGCATCCAATTTTCTGGCCAGCAGGCTGGGAAGCTGCTGCCAAGCCGTGGTTTTGTCTACCTGACCGGCCAGCCGCATTACGACCCAGCGATGCACACTTTGAGTATTCGTGATCTGGCACTGACTGAGGCCAGTACCAACCCGCTGGCACATGGGGCCCGCTGGGTGCTGGCTGATGCAGGCCGCTGGGGTGGGGAAATTGCCCGCCGCATGAGCTGGGATGTCGAGCCCTTGATCAAGGAGCATCAGGCGCAGGTCAGCAGCCACCTGAATCGAACCATTGACCAGCGCTTTGACCTCTGGGGTGATATCAAGGAAGTGCTGGTGACGGGTGTCATTCCTCAGGCAGATGGGCTGCAAATGCAGGCCCAGGCGCGTGGTTCATTAGAACTCTTGTTCGTGCCCTGACTGGCGAGGTTCAGCCACTTTCGACTTCGCCGACAAGACCTGTTCATCATCCGGCGCCACTTTATTTCCGTCCTAATGCCTGCCTCAAGGGAAACGACATGTCACTACCTAAGATTCTGCACGACAACCTCAGGTTGCCCATCATTGGTGCGCCGATGTTCATCGTCTCCACGCCAGATCTGGTACTTGCCCAATGCAAGGCAGGCGTGGTGGGTTCATTCCCAGCATTGAATGCACGGCCGGAACCTGTCCTGGAAGAATGGCTACAGCGCATCACCAGCGAGCTCGCCGATTACCGCAAGACCCACCCGCGCGAGAAAGTGGCGCCATTCGCGGTCAACCAGATCGTGCATCCCTCAAATACCCGGCTGCAGCACGACATTGATTTGTGCGTGAAGTACAAAGTGCCGATCATGATCACTTCGCTGCACGCACCTGAGAAAGTGGTCGAGGCCGCGCACAGCTATGGCGGCCTGGTGTTTCATGACGTCATCAACATCAAGCATGCCAAGCGAGCCCTGGATGCAGGGGTGGATGGCCTGATTCTGGTCTGCCATGGCGCGGGTGGACATGCCGGGCGATTGTCGCCCTTTGCGCTGGTTCCAGAGGTGCGTGCGTTCTATGACGGCACCATCATCCTGTCGGGTGCTATTGCCACGGGTGATGCTGTACTTGCAGCCCAATCCATTGGCGCAGACCTTGCCTATATGGGGACACGCTTCATTGCCACCACGGAAGCCAATGCGGTGCCGGCTTACAAACAAATGCTGGTGGAGAGCTCTGCGGAGGACATCGTCTACACCAACCTATTCAGCGGCGTGCACGGAAATTACCTGCGCAACAGCATCACGCAGGCAGGATTTGATCCCGATGACCTGCCCGATGGCAACAAGAGCACAATGAATTTCGGCAGCGGTGGCAACCAGACGACCAAGGCCTGGGTTGATATCTGGAGTGCAGGGCAGGGTGCTGGCCAGGTACAAGAGGTGTTGCCGACCCGTGAACTCGTCGCAAGGCTTGAGCAGGAATTCAAGGCTGCCATTTCACGGATGGGCTATGTCGACCAGGATCGGATCCCACGTACGGCCTGATCATCTCGAATGGCTTCTTCATGTCCCATGCCAGGCCGTGCTTTTATCCAGCCAGTTTCTGTCTTGGCGCTGCCCCGCCTGGCGCTGATCTGCGCTTGGACAGCTGTGCTGGCCTGCCTGCCGCCAGCGTGGGCAGCAGAAGACTTTGTTACAGATCCGGGCTCTGACTGGCAATCCAAGTTCAAATTTAGTGACGATGACGAGGGGGTAGCTACCGCAAACCCACCGATAACGGAGGAAGCGCAAGCTCCGGCAAGTCCCGCCCAGTCATCTGAAAACAGTCGCCAGATTACGGGCGACATCGCGATAATGACCGCGCAGTACCTGCGGGAACATCACTCGCCCCTGAAGGTCGCTGCCTTGATGCTTGCCGAGCAGGCACGGCACAACATCAAGCATGCAGATGGCATGGAAGCGCAACGCGTCATTGCGGCTTATGCCAACGCCAGCCTCTATGACCGGGCCAGCTATCTTGAGTCCAAGCTTGCTTCGGGCTGGAAGGCGGCAGAGCGCAACCAGTTCTGGCTGGAACAGGCTAGCCGAATGTTGTCGCGCGACGAGCCACGCCAAGCCGAACAGGCCTTGCGCAAGCTGGGTGAAAAGCTCGATCCCGTCCTGACAGTCAAGCGCGATTCACTGCTGCAATTATCGTATCTTGCGCAAGGGCGCTTCGACGCCGCCATCAACAACTTCGAGGTCAGTGACGGTGATCCCCAACTCGCCTTGCAGGCTTATCACAACTATGCAACAGCCTTATACAAGCAGGGACGTAAAGACGAGGCGCTGGCACTGCTGGACGAGTTGGGCGAAGTCAGTGTAGTCACCAACGAAATGCTGGCCTTACGTGACTACATCAACCTCGGCCTGGCGTGGGTCTGGCTGTCAGAAAACCAAGGTGGTACCGCACGCGCGGTTTTCAAGCGCGTGGGACTCGAACGAGCCTTTTCAAGCCGCGCACTGCTCGGGTTGGGCTGGGCCGAGCTGGCACCTGACGGGCGGCGCCAGGACACGCGATTTCGTCGAAAGCTGAACTGCGTTGATTCGCTGAGCCAGGCTGAAACCGCTGAGGAGCGCCTGGCCAGATCCTTAAGCCCTTGCAAGCCCATACAAACAGCGCCACTGTTCAAGTACTACCGACAATTTGATTATGAGGCAGGCGGCGTCGGTCCAGATCGGGTGCGCAGGGCGCTGGTTCCTTGGCAGGTTCTGGTTCAGCGTGGGACGCATGATCCGGCGGTGCAGGAAGCCTTGCTCGCAATCGCTTATGCCCAAACCCGATTAAAGCGTTATGAAGAGGCAGAAATTGCCTATCGGCAGGCGATCCAGCGCTATGACGTCGAGATCCAGCGGCTTGATGTGCTGTTGTCGGAGTTCCAGAAGCCTGCGACAGACCCACAAGGCCTGCTAGAGCGCCAGGCACAGCCTGCGGAATTTGCCGAACTGCGCAGCAGTCGTGCTTATGCTGCTGCCGCGGACGAGTTGAATGACCTGCTTGCGGCCAGTTTTGAGTTGTCAGAAATTCAACGGTCGTTTCGCCGTGAATCTCCAGGCAACCCTCTCATGGGCCCGTTGTCAGGGCCATTCTGGGGACAACACGAGCAACTGACACGACAGGTCAGGGCCAGGCGCGCCGAGTTGAACGCGAGGATCAGCCAAATGTGTGCTGATGACACCAAGGCACGCCGGATTCGGCTCAAGAAGTACCTTGCGGGGGCATCCTTGGGGCTAGCCAAGCTCTACGATGTACGGGGCAAGTAAGCCGTAATCGGGCTAGGCTCCTGATCTCGCGGTTGACGCTGGCAGACAGTCCGTTTTACGGGGGCGAGTCTCAGGCAGCATGACGGTGGAATCAAGGGGTGCGCCGAGATGCGGCGGGCGTGTATCATACCGTCGCCTTACTTGGGTACAAGCTACTCTAGCCACTCGGATTTTTAGCCATTACTGCCCCAAACATCATCGCGCGCTCGGACCACCCCATC
>JBFKCG010000095.1:0-8162 GCA_041620675.1 Nevskiales bacterium | reverse complement strand
TCCAGTATCCAGCGCATCGCCGAGATGATGCATGCGCCACCGCCGCCGGAGGCCGCCAGCTTGCTGGACGCGCCGCGCGACCGCACGGATACGCCACCCCCCATTGAGGTCCTATAAGTATGTGCGGAATCGCCGGTGAAATTCGTTATGACGGCAGTGCCGCGGATGTCGGTGTGGTCGCGCGCATGGGCGAACGCCTGGCGCGTCGCGGCCCCGATGGCGTGGGCACGTTTGCGCAAGGGCCGCTGGCCTTTGCGCACCGTCGCCTCAAGATCATGGACCTGACCGAACACGCGCAGCAGCCCATGTTTGACCCGCAACTGGGCCTGGGCATCGTTTTCAACGGTGCCGTCTACAACCATCCCGAGCTGCGTGCCGAGCTGAAGGGGTTGGGCTATACCTTCTACTCCGAAGGAGATACCGAGGTCCTGCTCAAGGCGTATCACCACTGGGGTGACGACTTCGTGCAGCACCTGCAGGGCATGTTTGCCTTTGCCATTTGGGAGCGCGACAGCGGCCGCGTGCTGCTTGGTCGTGACCGCCTGGGCATCAAGCCGCTGTATTTCTCCGCGCAGAAAAACTGCCTGCGGTTTGCCTCAACCGCACCCGCACTGCTCTCGGCTGGCGGCGTGGACACCCGCATTGACCCGATCGCCCTGCACCACTACCTGCATTTCCATGCGGTGGTACCGGCACCGCACACGATCTTCCAGGGCGTGCGCAAGCTACCGCCTGGCACGCTGATGCGCATCGAGCCGGATGGCCGCAGCACGCAAAAACGTTACTGGCAGCTGTCCTTCGCGCGCAGCGCCGAAGACGAGGCGCTGTCATTCGAGGATTGGCGCGATCGCGTGCTTGCGCAACTGCGCCTGGCCGTGCGTCGCCGGCTGGTGGCAGATGAGCCGGTCGGTGCCTTGTTGTCCGGTGGCGTGGATTCCAGCCTGATCGTCGGCCTGATGGCCCAGGAGGGCGCGGACAACCTGCGCACCTATTCCATCGGCTTCGAGGATGTCGGCACCGAGAAGGGCAATGAGTTCGAATACTCGGACATCGTCGCCAGGCACTTCGCCACCGACCACGAGAAGATCCACATTGACAGCCGCACGCTGCTGCCGCGCCTGCCCGAGGCGCTGGCGGCGATGAGCGAGCCGATGGTGTCGCACGATTGCATCGGTTTCTACCTGCTGTCGGAGGCGGTATCCAAGCACAGCAAGGTAGTGCAATCGGGGCAGGGCGCGGACGAAGTGTTCGGCGGCTACCACTGGTACCCGCCGCTGATGGAATCCACCGATGCCGTGGCCGACTACGCGCGCGTGTTCTGCGATCGCGACCACGCCGAATACGCGGAAGTGGTGGATGCCCGTTTCGTCGGCAGCGACCATAGCCGCAGCTTCATCGCGCAACGCTTCGGCGAGGACAGCACACGCCAGCCGGTGGACCAGGCCCTCGGCCTCGACACCACCGTCATGCTGGTGGATGACCCGGTCAAGCGTGTGGACAACATGACCATGGCCTGGGGCCTGGAGGCACGCGTGCCGTTCCTCGACCACGAGCTGGTGGAACTCGCCGCGCGCATCCCGGCGCGGCACAAGATCGCCGGCGGCGGCAAGCACGTGCTGAAAGAGGCCGCGCGCCTGGTCGTTCCCGCCGCCGTGATTGACCGGCCCAAAGGTTACTTTCCGGTGCCCGCGCTCAAGTACCTGCGCGGCAACTTCCTCGATTACACGCGTGAGCTGGTCAGCAACGCGCTGGCGCGTGAACGTGGCCTGTTCCAGCCGGCCTACGTGCAACGCCTGCTGGATGCGCCGGAAGAACACATCACCCCGCTGGGCGGCTCCAAGCTGTGGCAACTGGCTGCGCTGGAAGGCTGGCTGCAAACGCACATCGCGTGAGGCTGATCCCCATGAGCAAGAAGGACTCATCACCGGTCACGCGCCTGGCGCGTCGTGGTGTGGCCACGCTGGATCACCACCAGAGTGCGTTCGAAGACCCGACGCAACGACCCAATCGGAAGAACGTGTCGCTGGAATGTGGGTGGGGGCGCCTGATCCTCGCGCACACCTACGAGAACCAGGAAGCCGTGGCCAGCAGCCTGTGTGACGAGCGGCCGGGCGCGCGCAACATCGCGATGTACGTGCGTGACCCGCACGTGATCCTGGCGCAGGCCCCACAACAGCTGTTCCTGGATCCCTCGCATACCTTTCGACTGGGCCTGCCGGACTTCACTGCACCGGATCTGGCAGTGCGCGGCTATCGCATCCGCCGCCTGCGGACGCTGCAGGACGCCGAGGCCATCAACAACATTTACCTGTCCCGGCGCATGGTGCCGGCAGACCCGAAATTCCTGTGGAAGTATCGCCGCTCGCCCAATCTCGTTTACCTGGTGGCCGAGGATGCCAGCAGCGGCAAGATCATCGGCACGGTGACGGGCGTTGATCACCTGCACGCGTTTCGAGACCACGAAGCCGGCTCCAGCCTGTGGTGCCTGGCGGTCGACCCGGCGGCACCGCATGCCGGCATCGGTCAAGCCTTGGTCTGTCGCCTGGCCGAATTGTTCAAGTCGCGCGGCCGCGCCTTCATGGACCTGTCGGTGATGCATGACAACGACCAGGCCATCGCGCTGTATGAAAAGCTCGGCTTCGTGCGCGTGCCGGTGTTCTCGATCAAGCGCAAGAACGCCATCAACGAGCCCCTGTTCGCCGGGCCCACCTTCGAGGACGACGCACTCAACATCTATGCGCGCATCATCGTCAACGAAGCACGACGGCGCGGCATCTCGGTGGACATCCTCGATGCAGAGGCGGGCTACTTCCAGCTCAGTTTTGGCGGCCGCTCGATCACCTGTCGCGAATCACTGAGCGAACTGACCTCGGCGATAGCCATGTCACGCTGCCAGGACAAGCGCGTGACCACGCGCCTGCTGCATGCAGCTGGCCTGTCCGTGCCGGAGCAGGTCACGGCCGATGACAGCCCACGTGACCTGGCCTTCCTGCACGAACATGGCTCGGTGGTGGTGAAGCCGGCCAACGGCGAGCAAGGTGCCGGCATCAGCGTGGATGTCAGGAATGGTCGTGAACTGCGCACCGCCATTCGTAACGCACGCAAACACGATGAAAAGGTCCTGCTGGAGCGCTACTGCCCGGGACAGGACCTGCGCATCGTGGTGATCGGCTTCAAGGTAGTCGCCGCGGCCCTGCGCAAGCCGCCGGAAATCACCGGTGACGGCGAGCACACGATCCGCGAACTGATCAAGAAACTGTCACGCCGCCGTGCCGCCGCCACGGCAGGCGAGTCGAAGATCCCGCTGGACGGTGAAACCGAGCGCTGTGTGCGCCTGTCGGGCCATGGGATGGATGACGTGCTTCCTGCAGGCAGCATCCTGGCGGTACGCAAGACCGCCAACCTGCACACCGGCGGCACCCTGCATGACGTCACCCATTGCCTGCACAGCAAGCTGGTCAGTGCGGCGGTGGAGGCGGCACGCACCCTCGACATCCCGGTCACTGGCCTGGATTTCCTGGTGCCCTCACCGGCGCTGCCGGACTACGTGATCATCGAGGCCAACGAACGACCCGGGCTGGCCAACCATGAACCCCAACCAACCGCAGAACGATTTGTGGACCTGCTGTTCCCTTTCAGCGCGGTTCGTCCTTACCGGAGTGGAGAGAATGCGCAAGCTTCCCATTGACGCCGAATACATCAAGAACACGCTGCTCGAGTTGCTGGCAATTCCGAGTCCGGTTGGTTTCACCGATGAAGTCGTGCACTACACCTGCGGCAAGCTGGATGAGCTTGGCGTCACGTATGAGCTGACGCGGCGCGGTGCCATCCGTGCCACGCTCAAGGGGGAAACTGATCGCCCGGCCTGCGCCGTGGTCGCGCACCTGGACACCATTGGCGCCATCGTGCGCGAGCTCAAGCCCAACGGGCGCATCGAGCTGCTGCCACTGGGCACCTGGTCCAGCCGCTTTGCCGAAGGCGCGCGCGTCACGCTGTTCACGGACCATCGCGCGCTGCGTGGCACCATCCTGCCGCTGATGGCATCTGGTCATGCCCATAACGAAGGCGTGGACAAGCAGCCCATCAGCTGGGAACACGTGGAACTGCGCATCGACCAGTTCTCGGAAACGCGTGAGCAGCTTGAGGGCCTCGGCGTGAATGTCGGCGATTTTGTTTCGATTGATCCCCAGCCCGAGATCACCGAGGCCGGTTATATCGCCTCACGACATCTGGATGACAAGGCCGGCGTGGCCGCGCTGCTCGGTGCCTGCAAGGCGCTGGTCGAGAGCGGCATCAGCCTGCCGGTACACCTGCATCCGATGTTCACCATCACCGAGGAAGTGGGCTTTGGTGCCTCCGCCATCCTCGACGAGCGCATCAGCGAGATGGTCGGGATTGATATCGCCATCCCGGCCGAAGGCCAGAACTCACGCGAACGTGGCGTCACCATCGCCATCGCCGACACCAGCGGGCCCTTTGATTTTCACCTGACTCGCCGGTTGATCGAGCTAGCGACAGATCATCAGGTTGATCACCGCCGCGACGTGTTCCCGTATTACTTCTCGGACTCGGCGGCGGCATTGCGCGCCGGCCATGACATCCGCCACGCGCTGATCGGCTTTGGTGGCGATGCCTCGCACGGCTGGGAGCGCACGCACCTGTCCTCGTTGTCGTCTGTGGCCGAGCTGGTCACGCTGTATGCGCAGAATGGCCCGGTGGTGGCACGCGACCGCCGCAGCATGGGCCCGATCGAGGGCTTCCCGCACCAGATCGACATTGATGAGCTGGAAGCGCCGGACACCCACTTGCCGGATCCGCGCAAGTTCCTGCATCACGGCGACTGACGCAGTTATTGTTGCGCGGCGTCCTGTTGCTGCACGTACCGCAGCAAGCTGGCGAGATACGACTCACAACCCGGTGTGCCTTCCTGCGGCGCCCACGGCGCAAACTCCTTGTCTGCGGTGGCCTCATAAGGCCCCGGCTTCACCTCAAAGCAGATGCAGTGCTCGGATAACACCACCAGCGTGTGCCAGATTCCCGGTTCGATATCGATGCCCAGCACCGGCAGTCCCGAGCCTAGCAACGTGCAGCGGATAATCTGGCCGGCGTCGTCAAACATCACGAAGGCCAGTCGCCCTTCCAGCACCAGGAAGGTCTCTGGCTTGGGCGGATTGAGGTGGCGGTGCGGCGTGAAGTAGCTGCCGCGCAACATCACGTTGAGGAAACGGTGCGGGTTGTCAGAGAGGCTCGCATGAAAGTTGTGATTCACCCGCTTGCGGGGTGACTGCCGCGCCTTTTCCAGAAGCTGCTCGAACAAGTCGCGGCTGATTGTCTTGACGTTTTCCATGCGCGCAAACCCACTATACCGCGCCAGCGAATTCCGGCTTACCTATTCTCTTGCCGGTCCTGGCGGTGGGTGCGGTGGTCCCTGCGGAATGCAGTCCTCTCTCGGCCCGGGAGGCCGGCGCGGGCGGGACTCACGCATGGCCCGCTGCTGTTCCGGTGGCAGGTTTTCAAAGGCTTCATGTCGCTGCAGATGGCGCTGTCGCAACTGCGCACGTTCATCGGGTGGCATGGACCGGAATTTCTCGCGCTTTGCGCGAATGCGTTCACGTTCTTCCGGCGTCATCGCCTGCCAGCGCTGCGCACCCTCGAGCATGCGCTGCTGTGCCTCGGCAGGCATCCGGTTCCAGTGATCCTGATGTGCCTTGAGCAGCATCGCTTGCTGCTCGTCAGATAACTTGTCCCAGGGCGTGCCTTCTGCTGCCAGCGCCGGCGTGCTGGCCATGGCAAGCCCAAATAACAGCACAAGCTGCTTAACCCTGTTCTTCATCGGATTGTGCCTCCAGCCATTCATAGAATTCCAGGTTCTCGTACAGGTCATAGCCCTCGTCCACGGCCGATAACATCTCCAGCGCGGTGTTGCCGTTGGGCGATGGTGCCGGCACTTGCCACAGCAGCACACCGGCAAGCAACGCCAGTGCCACGGAGGCCGCGATTGCGCTTCGCCAGCCGAGCAAGGCAGGTGAGGAGGATGCCGACTGCAATGCCCGCAAGCGCGCGGCACGCAAGCGCGCCAGCGTGAACGTGTCCAGCGTCGCCGAGCTGCGCTCCAATTCCTGCCGCGCTGCCGCGGCCAGCTGTTGTTCCTTGTGCGTCACTTCACTTTCATTCATGGCCACTCCTCACCCAGTTCTGCCCGCAGTCGCGCCAGCGCACGCGACAGATGGGTCTTGACGCTGCCTTCGCCCACGCCCATCGCACGCGCGGTGCTGGCGACATCCAGGCCTTCCCACACGCGCAGCAGGAACACCTGCTGCTGGCGCAGCGGCAGGCGATCCACCGCCGCGTCCAGTCGGCTCATGCTGCGGCCACGCTGAACGAGCTGTAAGGGGTCGCTGGAAGCGGGGGCAGGCAACTGGTTGATCGGGTCTTCGTCGTCCGCCTCGTGGAACAATCGCTGCCACCAGCGCCCGCGTGACTTGCGCTGGCGATGCCAATCCAGGATGCGGTTCTCCAGCACGCGATAGAACAGCGGCGCGCGTTCAGGGGCGGGGCGGTTACGGTAACGCCGCACGAACTGCAGCATCGCGTCCTGCACCAGGTCGAGCGCCTCATCCCGGTCGCGAGTGGCAAACTCCGCCATGCGAAAGGCTCGGCGTTCAACGCCCGCCAGAAAATCTTCCAGTGACACGACATCGCGTGCTGTCACGCTTGGCAAGGCCTTGTGCTGATGCCAATCCGTCGCTGTTTCGCCTGTTTGTGTGTAAGCCCGATATGCCATCTCATGGTCTGCATCATGCCATTGCCGGTATTCCGCTCGCTGTTTCACCCCACCTCACTGGAATCAACGTAGGGCGGGCACATTGGTTGACAACCGATGTGAGCAAATCAGCACACATTCCGCCCGGAACGCCTTTAAAAATCTGCGTTTTCCCGAATCGCTGGCGCAGCCATTTGCCTGTGGTTATGCACACGCCCCGTGAAACATTTTCTCGCTGCCCGCGCCGAATCCCCTGGCGCTGCAACCCCAGTCAAATAACCGCATCTCACTGTTTATATTGAATATAATGATCATGCTGGTCATGCCCCCGTGGAACCGTGGAACACCCTATTGACGGCAGTGGAAAACATAAGGTCCGAACTATCCCCACAGTTATCCACAGCCCTCCCCCTTGAAACCCCTGCGAAATAATGTAGGGGGGTGAACGTGGCACGGACGGTTGGCAGCACAAAGGCCGATTACCCATCAAATAAGCACTGAAAAGCCCTCACAAACCGTTACAGTAGCGGCCATGCCCGTATCCAAAGCCGCCGCCTGCATCCTGCGTATCGCCGTACCCGCGCCGTTGTTCCAGTGCTTCGATTACCTGCCGCCTGCCGACACTGAAATGGCCAGCCTGAAACCGGGCCTGCGCTTGCGCGTGCCTTTTGGTCGCGGCAAACGTGTCGGCGTACTGCTGGAAGTGGCCAGCCAGGCCGAGGTCGGCACTGACAAACTGAAGCGGGCACTCGAGGTCCTGGAAGACTCCCCCAGCCTGTCACACGAGATGCTGGAGCTCTGCCGCTGGGCCGCGAATTACTATCACCATCCACTGGGGGAGGTGCTTGCCACCGCCTTGCCAACACGACTGCGCGACGGTGGCGCCGCCAAGCCTGCACGCAGTCGCAAGAACAAGGACGTTCCTGTCGCGGCTTCCGCCGCACTCACGCTCAATCCCGAGCAGGCACAGGCACTTGTGCAAATCCGCCAGGCCCTGGGCCAGTTCAAGGTCTTATTGCTGGAAGGGGTCACCGGCAGTGGCAAGACCGAGGTCTACCTGCAGGCCATCACCGAGGTCATCGCGCGGGGCCAGCAAGCCCTGGTGCTGGTGCCCGAGATCGGCCTGACACCACAGTTCGTCGCGCGCTTTCGCTCGCGCCTGGGGGCCCAGATGGCATTGGCACACTCGGGCCTTGCCGATGGCGAACGCCTCAACACCTGGCTGGCAGCACGCGCTGGCGAGGCCGCGGTGGTCATTGGCACGCGCTCGGCCATCTTCACACCGATGCCCAAGCTGGGTCTGATCGTCATCGACGAAGAGCATGATGGCTCCTACAAGCAGCAGGAAGGATTTCGTTATTCCGCGCGTGACCTGGCCATCCGTCGCGCGCAACAGGCG
>JBFKCG010000094.1:0-8203 GCA_041620675.1 Nevskiales bacterium | reverse complement strand
CGCTCAAGGGCCAGTTGCAGCCCGGGCTGCAAACTGTGGATGTCGAGCCCGGTCCTGGCCCTGTACTCGTC
The DNA here is from genome assembly GCA_041620675.1 of Nevskiales bacterium. Lineage (GTDB taxonomy): Bacteria > Pseudomonadota > Gammaproteobacteria > Nevskiales > DATLYR01 > DATLYR01. The sequence goes on along the minus strand of JBFKCG010000094.1, from coordinate 8,132 downwards.
GAGCTGAAAGCCACCTTTCAGTCGCAGTGCGTTCATTAAATATTCCAGCGGCAAGTCATGTCGTTTGACGGCTTCACTTCGCTGCAGGCACTCAGCCCGGCCGGCGCTTTCCAGATAGGTCCGGGGGTGCCTCTGTTTTGCAGTTCGCCAGACCAGCCCTTGCGTGTCGGTAACTTTGCCGTGGGCGCCTGCGCCGATGCCGAGGTAATCGCCAAACTCCCAATAATTTTGATTGTGTTTGCATTGCCGATTGGCTTGGGCAAAGGCCGAGACTTCATATTGGCGATAACCTGCGCCAGCCAGCAGGGTCTCCCCCTGGACGTGCATGTCCCAAGCGGCCTCGTCGGACGGCAAGGGTGGCGGCTGATGATAAAAAAGCGTGTTGGGCTCGAGGGTCAGCTGGTAGTAAGACAGGTGGGTCGGTTGCAGGGCGATGGCCTGCTCGAGGTCGGCGCGTGCTTCCGTCAGCGACTGTTCGGGTAGTGCGTACATCAAGTCCAGGTTGAAGTTGTCGAAGCCCGTGGCACGCGCAGTGGATACGGCCCGATTGGCCTCGTCCGCGCCATGGATGCGACCGAGCTTTTTCAAGTGCCGGTCATTGAAGCTCTGGACTCCAATCGACAGGCGATTCACGCCGGCGGCCCGGTAACCCTCGAACCTTGCCTGTTCGACCGTGCCCGGATTGGCTTCCAGGGTGATCTCGATATCGGTGGCCCAGGCGATGCTGTCATGCACCCCTGCCAGGATCCGGCCAATCGCCTTGGGAGAAAAAAGACTCGGTGTGCCGCCGCCAAAGAACAGGCTGACCAGTTCGCGGCCTTGCACGCGCGGCAGGTCCAGTTGCAGGTCCCGCAGCAGTGCCTCCACATACGCCTGTTCCGGCAGTTCGCCCTTGCTTTCATGCGAATTGAAGTCGCAGTAAGGGCATTTGCGCACGCACCAGGGCAGGTGCACATAGAGAGACAGCGGGGGCAGGCCAGACATGGATTATGCGCGTGCGCGCAGCTGTTCCAGTAACCGGCGCAAGGCCTGGCCGCGATGACTGAGCTGGTTTTTTTTCTCGGGCGGTAGTTCGGCAGAGCTGCATGCCTGCTCGGTCACCCAGAACAGGGGGTCATAGCCGAAGCCATTGTTGCCGCGCGGTGCCTCCAGGATGCGGCCCTCCCAGGTGCCCTGACAGATGAGGGGCGTCGAGTCCTTTGCGTGGCGCAGGTATACCAGCAGGCACTGGAAGCGGGCGGTTCTCTGCTCTGGTAGTAGCCCCGAGAGCGCCTTGAGCAGCTTGTGGTTATTGTGTTCGTCAGTGGCATCAGGTCCGGCATAGCGAGCGGAATAGATGCCCGGTGCACCGTCAAGGGCGTCCACTTCCAGGCCGGAGTCATCGGCGATGGCGGGCAGGCCGCTGGCAAGGGAGGCATGCCGGGCTTTCAGGATCGCATTCTCGACGAAGCTCAGCCCGGTTTCCTCGGCATCTTCGATGCCGAGTTCGCGTTGTGATACCACCTCGATGCTGAGCCCCGCCAGCATCTGCCCAAGTTCCTTGAGCTTGCCGGCGTTGCCGGTGGCCAGGACGACGCGCTTACTGTTCGAGGGCTTCACGCTGCAAAGCCATCAATTGCTGGATGCCGCCTTGTGCGAGCTCGAGCATCTGGTCCATCTCTTTGCGCTGGAAGGCATGGCCTTCTGCCGTGCCCTGGATCTCGATGAAGCCACCGGCTTCATTCATGACCACGTTCATGTCGGTCTCGGCCTCGCTATCCTCGTCGTAATCCAGGTCGAGCACCGGCTTGCCGTTATATATGCCTACCGACACGGCCGCGACCTGGCCGTACAGTGGATTCTTCTTGATCAGCTTCTGCTTGCGCATCGACTGGACCGCATCCACCAGCGCTACGTAGCTTCCCGTGATTGCGGCAGTGCGCGTGCCACCGTCGGCCTGGATGACGTCACAGTCGATCGTGATGCTGTTGGGGCCCAGCGCCTTGAGGTCAAGCACGGCCCGCAGCGAGCGCCCGATCAGGCGCTGGATTTCCAGGGTGCGTCCGCCCTGCTTGCCGCGCGAGGCCTCACGGCCGCTCCGAGTATGGGTCGCACGCGGCAGCATGCCGTACTCGGCGGTGACCCAGCCTTGGCCTGAGTCACGCAGCCAGGCCGGCACTTTGGTCTCCAGGCTGGCAGTGCAGATCACGCGAGTATCGCCGAAGCTGACCAGCACGGAGCCTTCCGCATGCCGACTGAAGCCGCGCTGGATCGTGATGTCGCGTAATTGGTCTTGCGCGCGGCCGCTGGGGCGTTTGAAGGTTGTCATGGGGTGGGCTCCGGAACAGGGGCGCTCATTCTACAGGTCTGGGGCAGGCGAAGCCGCTACAATGATCGGACCATCGACATCCCGGGAAGTTTTATGTTGCGCAGCATGACGGGCTTTGCCCGCGAGACCACGCAGGGGCCTTGGGGCGAGTTGTCCTGGGAACTGCGTTCAGTCAACCACCGCTATCTTGACCTGAGCCTGCGCCTGCCTGAAGAACTGCGCACGCTGGAAGCCGAGGTGCGCACGCAAATCGCGGAGAGGGTTGGCCGTGGCAAGCTCGAGGCCAGCCTGCGCCTGCGTACCCAGGGCGGAGAGGGCCAAGCCCTGGAAATCAACGAACAAAGACTGCGCGAGCTGGCCAAGGCCTGCCATGTGGTCGGCGCGGCTTTTTCCCATACGGCACCCATTGATCCACTGAAGGCGCTGAGTTTCCCCGGCGTGCTGCGTGACCAGTCTCTGGAAGCTGAAGTCCTTTCGCCCATCGCGCTGGAATTGCTGGGCAAGGCGCTGTCCAGCCTTGCCGACATGCGTGCGCGCGAGGGGGAACGTCTTGGCCAGATGATGAATGACCGGCTGGATAGCCTTGCCAGGCTGGTGGAACAGGTCCGTGAGCGCCTGCCGCAGGTGCGCGAGGAGTCTCGCGCCAGATTACAGGCACGACTGGCCGAGATCACCGGCCGCGTCACCGAGTTTGAGCCTGGCCGGCTGGAACAGGAGCTGGCTTTGCTGGCGCAGCGCATGGATGTGGACGAGGAGATGTCGCGCCTGGACAGCCACATCACCGAGGTGCGCCAGACCCTCAAGCGCAAGGAGGCGGTGGGCCGTCGTCTGGACTTCCTTATGCAGGAACTTAACCGCGAGGCCAATACCCTCAGCTCAAAATCGCAAGACAGTGAGCTGACCCGTGCTGGCGTCGAGATGAAGGTGGTCATCGAGCAGATGAGAGAACAGGTGCAGAACATTGAGTGAGTCCGCCCATCAAGCCACCGGTCGATTAATTGTTGTGGCGGCGCCCTCGGGCGCTGGCAAGACCAGCCTGACGCGCGAGTTGATCCAACGGCTTTCACGTCGCGGCATCCAGGGCGATTTCTCCGTGTCCTACACAACGCGCGCGCCGCGACCGGGTGAACGCGATGGCGTGGACTATCATTTCGTCACGCCAGAAGTATTTGCCGGAATGGTGGCGAACGACGCATTCCTTGAGCACGCTGAGGTGTTTGGCCGCCGGTACGGCACCGGTCGTGCGGCGACTGGGCGCCTGCTCAGCCAGGGGCACCTGGTGTTCCTGGATATTGACTGGCAGGGTGCCAGGCAGGTGAGGGCGCGCTTTCCGCAAGCGCTGCACATTTTCATCGAGCCACCCTCGATGCAGGAGCTGGAACGACGACTGCGCCAGCGGGGGCAGGATGATGAAGCAACCATCCAGGCGCGCATGCAGGCCGCCAAGGCTGAATTGTCACATGCCAGTGAATTTGACCACGTGCTGGTCAATGACGATTTTGAGCAAACTGTGAGCAGGTTAGAGGCCCTGGTGGCAGCTCCGGCCTGAGCCAAGGACCGATTGGGCCCGACATCCAGCAGTTTTTTTCCATTCTGCTAGAATGGCCGCCCGATTAGCCTGAATTTTGCGAGTTTTCGTCATGGCCCGTGTAACCGTTGAAGACTGTCTGAAGAAGACAGATAACCAGTTCGAATTAACCCTGATCGCCGCCAAGCGCGCGCGTCAGTTGGTGCGTGGCGCCAATACCCAGCTGGAATGGGAGAACGACAAGTCCACCGTGCTCGCCCTGCGCGAGGTGGCCGAAGGCCTGGTTGACCGCAGCGTGCTGGATGAAGATGACCTGCCGTTGGCGCCCCAGACTCAGCCTGCCCTGCCGGCCCTGGATCCGGGTCCGGACCTCTAAGTTTCCTCGGGCCGCCGCGCGCGGCACTGGCGTTGCCGGCGTCGGCGACGCATTCTATGGGCATGGAACTGCCTGTCATCAATCGCCTTGGAACCGCGCTGCGATCGCAGCGCGTCTCGCGTCAATATGGCATTGACGCGCTGGCCAAGCTGCTTGAGACCTACCTGACACCGAACCAGATCGCTGAGGTGCGGCGCGCGCACGAGTTCGGCGCGAAGCGTCATCGCGGCCAGTACCGCAAATCAGGCGAGCCTTACATCTACCACCCCCTGGCGGTGGCACGCATCCTGGCCGAGATGCGACAGGACCACGTGACCCTGATGGCCGCCATCCTGCACGACGTGGTCGAGGATACGCCGACTGCGACTGAGGAAGTGGCCGCACAATTTGGCAAGGAAGTGGCGACCTTGGTGGATGGGGTGAGCAAGCTCGGCAAAGCCCATTTCCAGTCGCGTGCCGAGCAGCAGGCAGAGAACTTCCGCAAGTTGCTGATGGCGATGGCGCAGGATATCCGCGTGATCATGGTCAAGCTGGCCGACCGCCTGCACAACATGCGCACGCTGGATGCCATGGCCTCCGAAAGCCGGCGCCGCATTGCCCGCGAGACACTGGAGATTTACGCGCCCATCGCCTACCGACTGGGTATCTATACCTGGCGGCAGGAGCTCGAAGATCTGGGGCTGCGGGCGCTGTATCCCAAGCGCTACGAGGTGCTCGTCAAGGCTGTGCGCCAGGTCAGCAACAACCGCAAGAACCTGGTGCATCAGGTTGAAGAACGCCTGACACGTGCGCTCAAGGAGGAGGGCATTATCGCCGAGGTGGTCGGCCGCAAGAAGAACGTCTACAGCATCTACAACAAGATGCGGCGCAAGACCCGTCGCTTCCTGGACGTGCTCGACCTGTATGGGTTTCGCATCGTGGTCGATAGCGTCGACAACTGCTATCGGGCGCTCGGCATCGCTCACCACCACTTCCGGCCGGTCTCAGAGCAGTTCAACGACTACATCGCCAATCCCAAGATCAATGGTTACCAGTCGCTGCACACCACGCTGGTGGGGCCCAGCGGCGTGAAGATCGAGCTGCAGATCCGTACCCGCGACATGCACCACATCGCCGAGAGCGGTATTGCCGCACACTGGCTATACAAGACCGGAGACAAGACCGCCAAGGCACCCGAGGTGCGCGCGCGCGAGTGGCTGGGCAACCTGCTGGACATGCAGCAGGGGTCGGGCAGCACGATTGAGTTCATCGAGAACGTCAAGGTTGACCTGTTCCCGGACGAGGTCTACCTGTTTACGCCACAAGGCGACATCATCCGGCTGGCCAAGGGTGCCACCGCGGTGGACTTCGCCTACGCCGTGCACACCGAGCTGGGCAACCATTGCATCGCCGCACGCATCGATGGCCGCCTCTCGCCCCTTAGCACAGTGCTGCGCAATGGCCAGATGGTCGAGGTGATCACCGCGCGCGATGCGCAGCCGAACCCGGCCTGGCTCAACTTCGTCAAAAGCGCGAAGGCGCGTGCCAGCCTGCGCCAGTACCTGAAGAACCTGCAGCGCGACGAGGCGGAAAGCCTGGGCAAGCGCCTGCTCGACAAATCGTTCAAGGAACTGGGCCTGGGTCGGCGCCAGCTTACCAAGGAGCGTATTGCGCAGGCCCTCGCGGTCATGAAAGTGGCGAGCCTCGAGGACCTGTACGTCGGCATTGGTCTCGGCCAGCGACTGGCTCCCCTGGTTGCGCGCAACTTCCTGCCGGGGAATGCCACGGCCCGCACCTCCGAGCCACAGCCGCTGGCGCTCGAAGGCACCGAGGGCTTGGTGGTGGAATATGCCAAGTGTTGCCATCCGATACCGGGTGACGAGATACACGGACAGGTCAGCGTGGGCCGTGGTTTGGTGATTCATCGCGCCGAGTGCCGCGAGATCTCGCGCAAGCAGGAGGATCAAGAGCGCATCAACCTGTGCTGGTCGGAGCAGGTCGAGGGCGAGTTCCCGATCGAACTGCGCGTGCAAGCGCGCAACCGACGCGGTACGCTGGCCCGCCTCGCAGCGCAGATTTCAGAAGCCGACTGCAATATCGAGAACGTCGTCATCCCGGATCGCGGAGGCGAAATCTCCAACGTCCGTTTCCATATCGCAGTGCGGGATCGTCGCCACCTGGCACAAGTGGTCAAGCGCCTGCGCCAGATCGACAATGTCGAGCGAGTTACCCGTGGTTAAGATTTATTCTGTGGAGTTGTCATGTCACGTCAGATCATTGAGTCCCCCAACGCGCCCAAGGCAATCGGGCCTTATTCGCAGGCGGTCCGTGTCGGTAAAACCGTTTACCTGTCAGGGCAAATCGCGCTGGACCCTTCCAGCGGGCAGCTGGTGGAAGGCGGCATAGACCCGCAGGTGCACCGGGTCTTTCGCAACCTCAAGGCCGTTGCTGAAGCAGCCGAGGGTGGTCTGGAAGATATCGTGCGGTTGACGATTTACCTCACTGAGCTCGCGGATTTCGCGCGCGTCAACGAGATCATGGCGCAGTACTTCAAGCCGCCGTATCCGGCCCGCGCCACCCTCGGTGTGGCAGCGCTACCCAAGGGCGCACGCGTCGAGATCGATGCGATCCTTGTCATCGACTGATCCATTGCACGCTTGAGCATTGCCGTTCGCAGCCTGACCGCCGCCAGTTCGGTCGCGCGGCTGCGTGGCGTGGGTCCCGCCGTCAAGGCGCGGCTGCAGGCCCTTGGCCTTGAGACTGTGCAGGATCTTCTGTTCCATCTGCCGCTACGCTACGAAGATCGTACCCACCTCACGCCGCTGGCACAGTTGAAGCCAGGCCAGTCGGCCCTGGTGGCGGCGCGCGTTGAGCGCGTGGATGTGCGATTTGCCGGCCGACGCAGCCTGCTGGTCTCGGTCACCGAAGGCAGCGGCCGACTGCTATTACGTTTCTTTCATTTCAGTGGCGAGCAGCAGCGGCGCCTGCAGGTGCCGGGCCAATGGCTGCGTGCGTATGGTGAGGTCAGGCTGGGCAAGCAAGGTTTGGAGATCGTGCATCCGGAATACCAACTCGTCACGGATGAAGCTGCGGCTCGCAGCGTGATCCCGGTGCTAACGCCGGTGTATCCGGCAACGGCTGGCTTGCAGCAGGCGCGCCTGCGCAACCTGATCACGCAGGCACTGCGGTTGCTGGAGCAGCCTGGCAGCCTGCAGGATTTATTGCCCGATGAAATCCTGGTGGATCGTCGTTTGCCGAGGCTGGTCGAGGCCTTGCAGCTGTTGCACGCGCCGCCGGTGGACGTGGATATCGCCGCGCTGCAACTTGGCCAGCACCCCGCTCAACGCCGGCTTGCCTTTGAGGAGTTGCTGGCGCACCAGCTTGGCTTGCGCCAGCTGCGCCGTCGCATCCAGAGCCAGCGCGCGGCCGGCTGTGTCGGGGATGGGCGCCTGAGAAAGAAGTACATAGGCAGCCTGCCGTTTGCACTGACCGAAGCCCAGGCCAAGGTCAGCGAGGAAATCCTCGCAGACCTTGGCCGGGAACGCCCCATGTTGCGCCTGGTGCAGGGTGATGTAGGTGCCGGCAAGACCGTGGTCGCGGCAATGGCCGCGCTGGCCGTCATTGAATCAGGCCAGCAGGCGGCATTGATGGCTCCGACGGAATTGCTGGCCGAGCAGCATTTCCAGAATTTCTCTCGATGGTTTGAGCCCATTGGGGTCGGCGTTGCCTTGTGCAGCGGACGCCAGGGCAAGGCTGAACGTCAACGCGCGCTGCAGGCTCTTTCTAATGGTGCCGCCGCATTCGTGGTGGGTACCCACGCCTTGTTCCAGGACGAAGTGGAGTTCGCGCAGCTGGGTTTGGTCATCGTCGATGAACAGCATCGCTTCGGTGTGGATCAGCGCATGGCCTTGCGCGCCAAGGGCGTGAAGAATGGCCTGCAT
>JBFKCG010000093.1:0-8226 GCA_041620675.1 Nevskiales bacterium | reverse complement strand
GTCGAGGAAGCGCCGGCGCTGGTCCGGTCCTTCTTCCAGCAATTGGTGCAGGCGTGGGTCAATGACCTGGATGGGCAATGCCGCGATCAATTCCAGCACGCTGGTGTTGTCCTGGGCATTGAGCCGGATCTGGCTCTGGCGATTACTGCGCTGCACGCCGATGGTGGTGGGCGCGCCATGCGGGTTGCTCAGGCGCCCGAACACAGACAGCTCCCGTTCATTGCTGCGGATAAGGCGATCGCGCGGCGTGCCGCGGAAGGATTGAGCGCGTCCCAGGAAGTAGATCGCTTCCAGCAGGCTGCTCTTGCCGGAGGCGTTGTCACCCACGATGAGGTTGATGCCGGCACAGGGCTGCAGGGTTTCCTCTACCAGGCAGCGGAAGTTATGGATGCGTAATTCGGACAGTCTCATGCGCGCCAGTATAAAAAATAAGGGGCGGTGTCTGGCCGCCCCTTGTGTGATGCCCTTCGTCAGTTGCGACTAGAGTCGCATCGGCATGACGACGTACTGGCAGGCATCGCTGCCCTTCTCCTTGATCAGGCCACTGGCATCCGGCCCGGTCAGGTCCAGCGTGAATGATTCGCTTTCAAGGCCGCTCAGGGCATCCATGAGGTAGGTCACGTTGAAGCCGATCTCAATGGGCTCGCCATCGTAGGTAACTTCCAGCTCTTCTTCCGCTTCCTCATGTTCCGGGTTCTGAGCCTGCAGCTTCAGCTTGTTGTCCTTGATCGACAACCGCACGCCACGGAATTTTTCGTTGGACAGGATCGCGGTGCGCGACAACGCGAGCCGGATCAGCTCACGGTCACCGGTCAGGCGCTTGTCGCCGGTGCTCGGGATGACCTTTTCATAATCCGGGAAGCGGCCGTCGATCAGCTTGGTGGTGAACTGGGTATCACCGAGGCTGACCTGCAGGTGGTTGGAGGAGAACGACAGCTTGACCTCCTCATCATTCGGCTCGAGCAGGCGCTGCAGCTCGGTGATGGCCTTGCGCGGCACGATCACCTGCAGCTCCTCGGTCACGGGCAGGCTGCCGGTCGCATCACACAGCGCCAGGCGGTGGCCGTCGGTTGCCACGGCGCGCATGCGATCCTTGCGCACCACCAGCAACAGGCCATTGAGGTAGTAGCGCACGTCCTGGTGAGCCATCGCGAAGTGCGTGCGGTCGAGCAGCTGCTTGAGCGCATGCTTGGGTACGCTGATGCTCTTGTTCTCCTTCACGTCTTCCAGGAAGGGGAATTCCTCGGCGTTCAGCGTTGACAGGATGAAGCGACTGCGGCCGGAAGACAGCGTCATGCGCTGGTCTTTCAGCTCGCACTTGATGTCGGCGTCTTCCGGCAACCCGCGGCAGATATCAAATAGCTTTCTTGCCGGCACCGTGGTGGCGCCTTCCTGCTTGATGCTGGCCGGCACCCGCGTGACCAGCTCCAGTTCCAGATCAGTACCGGCGAGCGTAAGCCCATCCTTGCTGGCCTTGAGTAGCAGGTTCGACAAGATCGGCATGGTCTGGCGCCGTTCCACAACGCCAATGACCGCCTGCAATCCTTTGAGCATCTCGTTGCGGGGAATCTGGAATTTCATGAGTCTCCTCTACTCCTGTTTTCCTTCTTATATGGATTTAGAAGGTAAAGACGATAGTAATAAGCATCGCCGATAATGTGAGTAACTAAATATTATCCAATATTATCAATTAGATACAGCTATAAATCGAGTTCGCAATCAACGGGATATCTGGCCTGTCTGCCCGGTAGTCGCTGTGGATAATTCGTGAACAAAAAACATCGCTCATTCATTCCACACATCATCCAAGTCTTATGCACAGAATTCCAGCCCACTCACCCACACTCACTGGCTGAGGGTTCGCAACAGATTCAGGTAGTCCTCGTCGATGCGCATATCGCTGCCGCGCAACTCCGCGATCTTGCGACAGGCATGCAGCACGGTGGTGTGGTCCTTGCCACCAAACGCCTCACCAATTTCTGGCAGCGAGTGATTCGTCAGTTCTTTGGATAACGACATCGCCAGTTGGCGTGGGCGCGCCAGCGAGCGGCTGCGCTTGGCCGACAACAGGTCGGACTGGCGGATCTTGTAGTAGGCCGCTACCGTTTTCTGGATCGTTTCGATCGTGACCTGGCGGTCATACACGGACAGCATGTCCTGCAGGACTTCCTTGGCGAAGTCGATCGTGATCGCACGGCCGGTGAACTGCGCGCTGGCGGTCAGCCGATGCAGCGCGCTTTCCAGCTCGCGCACGTTGGAACGCACGCGCTTGGCGATCAGGAACGCCACTTCCTGGGGAAGCGAGAGCCCCGCCCGTTCGGCCTTGTTCATGAGGATGGCGACGCGGGTTTCCAGTTCCAGCGGGTCGATGCCGGCGGTCAGCCCCCACTGGAAACGTGACTTGAGGCGATCCTCCATGCCCTCGATTTCCTTGGGCAGGCGATCACAGGTCAGGATGATCTGCTGCTTGCCTTCGAGCAGCGCGTTGAAGGTGTGGAAGAACTCCTCCTGGCCACCGGGCTTGTTGGCGAGGAACTGGATGTCGTCGACCAGCAGGGCATCCACCGAACGATAGGCGTTCTTGAACTCGTCCATCTTCTTGTGGCGCAGCGCGCCGACGAAGTCGTTCATGAAGCGATCCGAGCTCACGAACAGGACGCGCGCATTGGGTTTGCGCTCAAGGATGCGGTTACCGACGCTGTGCATCAGGTGGGTCTTGCCCAGGCCGACGCCGCCATAGATCAGCAGGGGGTTGTAGGACAAACCCGGGTTGTCTGCCACCTGCTCGGCAGCCGCACGCGCCATCTGGTTTTCTTTGCCGACCACGAAGGTGTCGAAGCGGTAGCGCGGATCCAGCTTGCTTTCATGTGTGTTGGTCATGGTGGCCGGCGCAGAGGACGGGCTTGGGCTCTTACGCGCCGGAGCCTGCGTGCCCACCTTGAGCATCAGGTCGGGGGCCCTGCCATCCAGTAGGGCGGTCAGCTCGGTGCGGATCAGGGGCAGGTAGTTATCACGCACCCGGTCCAGCACCATGCTATTGGGTGCCAGCAGCTCGATGCGGCCATCATCCTCCACCGCATGTAGCGGCCGGATCCAGGTATTCAAGTCCTTGTCCGCCAACTCGGATTCCAGCCGGCGGATACATAATTGCCAAAGCGACACCCACACTCTCCTGACGTAAAGCATCCGGCCAAGCGCACGGATCTAAAGGGAATACACCGGAAGGACCGGCCATAATAAAACGCCGATGCCTGGGCAGGGCCCAGGCACATGACATCGACGTGGTCGGCAGCAGTCTAACCCGCGCACCCAAAGTTATCCACAGCCCCCCCTGAAACTCCAGCTATTGCCTTGATAAAACAGCCAAACTTCGGCAGAATGGCCGCCTTTCATCGCGCCCTAGCGCGAATCCTTGCGGCTCAGCCGCAAGTTTCTCGGAGAGTCTCATGTCGAAGCGCACCTATCAGCCCAGCAATTTGCATCGCAATCGCACCCACGGTTTTCGTGCGCGTATGGCTACCAAGAGCGGCCGCAACATTCTTTCCCGTCGGCGCGCCAAGGGCCGCGCACGGCTGATCCCATAAGAATCCTGCGCGTCGGGCCCACCGGCCCAACGACGCGCCGCTCCCTTTGGCTGGAAAAGCATTTCCCAGAACGGCGCGGCTGAATCATCCGCGTGAGTTCAAGCGGGTGTTTGCGGACGGCCAACGCCAGAGCGACGCCTGCTTCACGCTGATCTCCCTACCGAATGACTGCGACCAGCCGCGACTGGGCCTGGTCGTCGCACGCAAGAATATCCGCCGCGCGGTTGATCGAAATCGCGTTCGACGCGCCGTTCGCGAAAGTTTCCGCCTTCACCGCCAGGCATTGCCCACCCGAGACATTATTATTATGGTGCGCTCGGTAGCAGCGGCCCGCGCGGGGGCAGCGCTGCGCGACAGCCTGACGCGGCACTGGACAAAAATGGCGAACACATGCGCCAGCTGATCATCACACTCGTTCGACTTTACCAGCGGCTGGTCAGTCCGTTGCTGGCACCGCGCTGCCGTTTTTACCCCAGCTGCTCGCAGTACATGATTGAAGCCGTGCAACAGCATGGCAGCCTGCGCGGCACCGCCCTGGGCCTGCGCCGCCTGTTGCGCTGCCATCCCTTGAATCCCGGCGGCATCGATCCGGTCCCCGGCCGCGATACCGAAAACTCCTCTCCTCACAAGAATTGCCAGCACACCCATGGATAACCGACGCTTCATCCTGTTCTGCGCCCTCGGCGCGATCCTGTTCCTGATGTACCAGGCGTGGGAAAAAGACTATGCCCCCAAACCGCAGGCCTATACCGAAACCGCGGTAACACCAGAGATCACGGAACCTTCCGCCAGCCAGGACAGCGACCTGCCGACGCCGGGCGTCGCGGCAAGCACCGCCACGAGCAATGGCGAGCTGCCGAAGAAGAGCGCGGAGCTGCCACTGGCGTCCAACCAGGTTGTGCGCAGCCAACAGCGCATCAAGATCACCACGGACGTGCTGCGCGCGGAAATAGACACCAGTGGTGGTGACCTGCGCAGCGTCGAGCTGATCGGCATCCCGGTGTCCAAGGAACAGCCGGACAAGAACCTGCTGTTGCTGAATGACAAGCTGCCGAATTTCTTCATCGCACAAAGCGGCCTGGTTGACGATGCCGAGAGCGCACCATCCCATCGCAGCAACTACAGCAGCGAGCAGACCGAGTACGCACTGGCGCAGGGACAGGACAGCCTTGAGGTGCGACTCAACTGGCAGGACGGCAGCGGCCGGCGCGTGGTCAAGAGCTATACCTTCCATCGCGGTGAATACGGCGTTGACCTCAAACATGAAGTGAGCAACGGTGCCGCCGAGGCCTGGGCCCTGAGTCCCTACGTGCAGTTCTGGCGCACGCCACACAGTGAGTCGGAAGACCCGCCGTTCATCCAGACCTTCCATGGCGTTGGCTACTACGAACAAAAAGAAGGCGGCAGCACCTACCGTTTCACCAAGGTGAACTTCGACGAGCTCGACGAAGAACCCATCAGCCTGCAGCAGACCGGCGGCTGGAACGCAGTGATGGAAAACTATTTCCTCGGCGCGGTCATCCCCCCGGCAACCGAGATCAACCGTTTCTACGCCAAGCCACGCAACATTCCTGGCAGCCAGCAAGTGGCCTATGTCGCCGGCTACGTCGGTCCGCAGCAGAGCGTTGCCGCCGGCGAACAGGCGGTGTTCCAGAGCAGGCTGTTTGTCGGGCCCAAGTTGCAGGACAAGCTCGCGGATGTTGCGCCGGGCTTCGAGCTGACCGTCGACTACGGCATGCTCACCGTGCTGGCCAAGCCCCTGTTCTGGCTGCTGGAAAAGCTGCACGGCTTTGTCGGCAACTGGGGCTTCGCCATCGTGCTGCTGACGCTGGTCATCAAGCTCAGCTTCTGGAAATTGTCCGAGGCGCAGTACCGCGCGATGGCGCGCATGAAGAAATTCACGCCGCGCATCCAGTCCATCAAGGAGCGCTATGCCGACGATCGCGAAGGCATGCAGAAGGCGATGATGGACCTCTACAAGAAGGAAGGCTTCAATCCGCTCGCCGGTTGCTGGCCGCTGCTGGTGCAGTTCCCGGTCTTCATTGCGCTGTACTGGGTGTTGCTGCAGAGCGTCGAGCTGCGCCAGGCGCCCTTCATGCTGTGGATCCAGGACATGTCATCGCCAGACCCGTACTGGGTGCTGCCGGTGCTGTTCGGCATCAGCATGTGGGCACAGCAGAAGCTGTCAGGCACCGCCATGACCATGGACGAGATGCAGCAGAAAGTCATGATGGCGATGCCCATCATGCTGACGGTATTCTTCGGCTTCTTCCCCGCGGGCCTGGTGCTGTACTGGCTGGTCAGCAACCTGATCGGTATCGCGCAGCAGTTCTTCATCACGCGCAAGATCGAGCGCGAGGAAGCGCCCGCCAAGGGCTGAGCATGCGCCATGCGCCGATAGTGGAGTGCGTTCGCGGATGTGAACGCATGCCCGCGCCAAGCGCATGACCCAGGACACCATCGTTGCCATCGCCACCCCACCCGGGCGTGGCGGCGTCGGCATTGTCCGCGTGTCCGGCCAGCTCGCCGCCAGCATCGCCGTTGCCATCGGCGGCAAGCTGCCGGAGCCGCGCCATGCCACATTGCTCGATTTTCGCGCGGAAGATGGCAGCGTTATCGACAGCGGCTTGCTGCTCCATTTCCCCGCGCCGCACTCCTACACCGGCGAAGACGTGCTTGAGCTGCAAGGCCACGGTGGTCCGGTCGTGCTCGACCTGCTGGTGCAGCGCTGCCTCGCACTCGGCGCGCGCCTGGCGCGACCCGGCGAATTCAGCGAACGTGCTTTCCTTAATGACAAGCTCGACCTGGCGCAGGCCGAAGCCATCGCGGACCTGATTGATGCCGGCAGTGTGCAGGCTGCGCGCGCGGCACTGCGCTCGCTGCAGGGCGAGTTTTCCCGGCAGGTGCATGACCTGGTCGAAGCCCTGATCCAGTTGCGCATGCATGTCGAGGCCGCGATCGATTTCCCCGAGGAAGAAATTGATTTCCTGTCGGACGGCAAGATTCAGCACCAACTGTCAGTCATCGAAGAACGCTTTGATGTCCTGCAGCGCCATGCACAGCAGGGCGCCTTGATGCGTGACGGCATGACCGTGGTGCTGGCCGGGCAGCCGAACGTGGGCAAGTCGAGCCTGCTTAATCAGCTGGCAGGTTATGACGCCGCCATCGTCACCGAGATCGCCGGCACCACGCGCGACGTCCTGCGCGAGCGCATGACGCTCGACGGATTGCCGCTGCACATCATCGACACCGCCGGCTTGCGCGACAGCAGCGACCCGGTGGAACAGGAAGGCGTGCGTCGCGCCCGTGCCGAGATCGCCAAAGCCGACCGCGTGCTGTTGCTGGTGGATGATCGTCACGGCGTGACGGCTGAAGACCAGGCCATTCTCGACAGCCTGCCAAAAGGACTCGCGCTCACGCTGGTGCGCAACAAGTGCGACCTGAGCGGCAATGCACCGGGTGCGCTGTCGCAGGCCGGCCCACCCTCGGTTCGCCTCTGCGCGACAACGGGCGCGGGCGTGGATGAGCTGCGCGAGCACCTGAAGCAGAGCATGGGTTTCCAGCCTGCGGAGGGCGACTTCATCGCGCGTCGTCGGCACCTGGATGCACTGGCGCGCGCACGCACGGCCCTGGATCGCGCAGGCCATCAGCTGCAGCAACGTGCGGGTGAGCTGGTGGCGGATGAGCTGCGCCAGGCACAACAGGCATTGGGCGAGATCACCGGCGAGTTCACTGCCGATGATCTACTGGGCCGCGTGTTCGCGGACTTCTGTATCGGCAAGTAAGTCGCCACAGCCCGCCACGTTTTGGTGTTGCTGCGTCGGCCTGCTACAGTGATCCTGTTGGAGTGACGCACATCTCGTCATAAGAGACGAGGCTGTCCGGCACGAAAGCACCGATGCTAGGTGCCGCCCTTAAGAGGGGTTGGCGCATTAGCGCAGCGGAGACACAACATGGCGCAAGACAAGGTCCGCGAGACCGGAGAAGATCCGGCGAAGCGAAAGGACAGTGACCCGACAGAGACGCAGGAGTGGCTTGAGGCCCTCAGTGCGGTGCTTGAGCGCGAAGGCCCCGAGCGCGCGCATTACCTGCTGGAAGCGCTGATTGACCAGGCGCGCCGTTCCGGCGCGTTCATCCCGTTCTCCGCCAACACCGCCTACGTCAACACCATTCCCCCGCATCGCGAGCAACGCTCGCCCGGCGACCATGCGATCGAATGGAAGATCCGCTCGCTGATCCGCTGGAACGCGATGGCGATGGTCATCAACGCCAATCGAGAGAACGCGGGCGTCGGCGGCCACATCGCCAGCTTCGCCTCCGCCGCCACCTTGTATGACGTCGGCTTCAACCACTTCTTCAAGGGGCCGGATCACCCCAACGGCCCGGACCTGGTCTATATCCAGGGCCATAGCGCCACCGGCGTGTACGCGCGCGCTTACCTTGAAGGCCGCCTGTCCGAGGATGATTTGCACCGCTTCCGTTCGGAAGTGGCCAAGGATGTGAAAGGTCGCGGCCTGTCGTCCTACCCGCATCCCTGGCTGATGCCGGATTTCTGGCAGTTCGCCACGGTGAGCATGGGCCTGGGGCCGATCATGGCGATCTACCAGGCGCGGCTGATGAAGTACCTGCATAACCGCGGCCT
>JBFKCG010000092.1:0-8250 GCA_041620675.1 Nevskiales bacterium | reverse complement strand
GCTCGATCAGCTGGAAGTGGATGTTAAAACCATGCGCGAACGCCAGCACGCCACCCTTCTTCAGGTTCTGGACTATCGATTCCTCATAGATCTTCTTCTGGTCCTGGTCCGGAGCCAGCACCATGACCAGGTCAGCGGCCTTCACGGCCTCGTCGATTTCCTTGACCTTGAGGCCGGCAGCTTCCGCCTTGGCCCAGGACTTGGAGCCCTTACGCAGGGCAACCGTGACATCCACGCCCGATTCCTTCAGGTTCAGCGCGTGGGCGTGGCCCTGGGAGCCATAGCCGAGGATGGCCACCTTCTTGGACTTGATGATGGAAAGGTCGGCGTCTTTGTCGTAATAAACCTTCAGGCTCACGGGATAATCTCCAGTATTTAAATCTTTAGTTTCAGCACGCGGCTGCCACGACTGATGGCGGCTGTGCCACTACGCACGACTTCGATGATCTGGCCCACCTGGCCAATCTCGTTCATGAAGTCATCAATCTCCAGGCTCGTACCGGTCAGCTGCACCGTGTAATGGTCCAGCGTGTCATCCAGCACGAGTCCCTTGTAGCGTTCGACGGATTCTTCGATGCGGGGCTGCAGCGCCGCCTCGACGTCAAGCTTGATCAGCAGCAGCTCGCGCTCGAAGTGGTCGCCGCGCGTCAGATCGGCAATCTCCACCACATCCACCAGCTTCTGCGACTGCTTGTTGATCTGGTTGATGACCTCGTCCGAACCGGCGGTCACCATGGTCAGGCGCGATACGGTCTCGTCATTCGTCGGCGCCACCGTCAGCGATTCAATGTTGTACCCACGCGTCGAGAACATGCCGGCCACGCGGGAAAGCGCGCCAGCTTCGTTCTGCAACAGGATGGAAATTATGTGCCGCATGAGCAGTCGCGCCGTTGGCCAAGCTTGGGGTGCGTGTGGAAAGCGCGACAAATTAATGGTTTTAGGCCGGAAAATCAAGTGTTTGTATCAATCCAGCAGCGATGTTTGCTCGGCCCGTCTGCCTGGTATCGTGCGCATCCTCATGGTCACCGGGAATGCCGTTAAGCCGCTGACTGCGCTAGACTATCCGGCCTTTTTCGCAGCAGCTGTAGATGAGCGAGCCATGACCGAAGACTTTGCCCCCAAGAGTGATTCCCAGCACCCGCTGGCCGGACAGCAGATGACAGGATCAGAGATCATCGTGCAGGTCCTGGCTGACGAGGGCGTGGACGTCATTTTCGGCTATTCCGGCGGCGCCATCCTGCCAACCTATGATGCGGTGTTTCGCTACAACGCCGACCACGACAATGCCATGCCACTGATCGTGCCAGCCAATGAGCAAGGTGCCGGCTTCATGGCGGCCGGTTACGCGCGCGCATCCGGCAAGGTCGGCGTTGCCATGGTGACCTCGGGACCCGGTGCCACCAATACGGTGACCCCGGTCCGTGACTGCATGGCGGACTCAACCCCGATCGTCGTGATTTGCGGCCAGGTACCCACCGCCGCCATCGGCAGCGATGGATTCCAGGAAGCACCGGTCGCCAACATCATGGGCTCAGCCGCCAAGCATGTGTTCCTGGTCACCGATCCCAGCAAGCTCGAAGCCACCATGCGCACGGCATTTGAGATCGCTCGCACGGGCCGGCCCGGTCCGGTTGTGGTGGACATCCCTAAGGACGTGCAGAACTGGACCGGCCAGTTCCAGGGTTCTGGCAAGTTGCCGATTCCGGGTTATCGCAGTCGCATGGCTGCGCTGGCCAAGAGCAAGTTGCGTGAGCAGGACTGTGAAGTCTTCTTCCGCATGCTGGGCGAATCCAAGCGACCGCTGCTCTACTGTGGTGGTGGCGTGATCAATGCAAATGCCGCCGAGAGCCTGCGTGCATTCGCCGAGGCCTTCGAACTGCCGGCGGTGACTACCCTGATGGGGATTGGTGCTACCGACACCACCCAGCCCCTGTCCCTGCATATGCTGGGCATGCATGGCACCGCCTTCGCCAATTACGCCGCTGATGACTGCGACTTCCTGATCGCGGTTGGCTCGCGCTTTGATGATCGCGTGGCGGGCGTCCCCGCCAAGTTTGCGCCCAATGCCAAGTACATCGCGCATTTCGACATCGATGCCTCCGAGATCGGCAAGGTGAAATCCGTGCACTGGTCCCACGTTGGCATCCTGGACGACGCGCTGGATACCCTGCGCAGCTATGGCCTGAAGCAAAAGTTCAAGCCCGACCTCACTGCCTGGCACCAGCACCTGGCCGAGCTCAAGCGCGTGCACGCGATGAACTATGACCGCGAATCCGCGTTGATCCAGCCGCATTACGTGATCGAGGAAATCAACAAGCTGACCAAGGGCAATGCCATCGTCAGCACCGGCGTCGGCCAGCACCAGATGTGGGCCGCGCAGTATTTTGATTTCCGCAACCCGCGCCAGTGGCTCACCTCGGGCTCGATGGGCACGATGGGCTTTGGCCTACCGGCCGCCATTGGCGCGCAGTTTGCCAAGCCGGACACGCTGGTCATTGATATTGACGGCGACGCCAGTATCCGCATGAACCTGGGCGATCTTGAGACCGTCACGACCTACAACCTGCCCCTGAAGGTTGTGGTGCTGAACAACTTTGGTGACGGCATGGTGAAGCAGTGGCAGAAGCTGTTCTTCCAGGGCCGCCTCTCGGCGTCGGACAAGTCGCTGCACAAGAAGGACTTCATCAAGGCGGCTGAGGCAGACGGCTTCCCGTTTGCCAAGCGACTGGACAAGAAAGCTGATGTCCCGAAGATCATCAAGGAGTTCGTGGAGTTCAAGGGACCCGCCTTCCTCGAAGTCATCATTGACCCGGATGCTGGCGTGTACCCGATGGTCGGCCCGGGCATGAGCTACGAGCAGATGATCACGGGCGACTTCATCCCGAATCGTCATGACGAGTCCAAGCGCGAGACGCCCAGCAAGTCAGACATGTATTAAGCGTGCTAGTACAACTCTTCTCGCTGCTCGGGGCCCTGGCGATTCTGGCCGCCTTCGCGGGCAGCCAATTCCGCTGGATGAGTGTCAGCGGCCTTGGCTACCTGCTGCTGAACACGCTGGGTGCCGGCATCCTCACCGTCACCGCCTGGCTGGAACAGCAGTGGGGTTTCCTGCTGCTGGAATCCGTGTGGACGCTTGTCAGTGTCTATGCCCTGGTTCGGCTGCTACGTTCCGGCACGACACCCAAGTCAGCCGCCTAAATCACTTACGCAGCCGACGGGACCTTGTTCTCAGACAGGTTCAAATGACCGGCGATCAGGGCTTGTTCACATTCTGAGCAGGTCACGACGGGGACCGTCTCTTTGCCGCAATCCTTGTGCGTGATGGTGACCGGCACGCCCGCCTCCCCAGCCAGCCACTTGTCACCCCATCGCATCAGCAATAACAGGATCGGGAAAAGGTCGAGCCCTTTTTCAGTCAGGCGATATTCAAAACGTTCCGGTCGTGTCTGGTAACGCGAGCGCTTGAGCACCCCTTTCTCAACCAGGGAATTGAGGCGGTCGGTCAGGATATTGCGCGATATGCCAAGATGCGCCAGCAGGTCATCGAATCGGCGCACGCCGTTGAAGATGTCGCGGATAATCAGTAGGGTCCACCACTCCCCCACCACATCTAGCGTACGTGCGATGGAACAGGGCATCTCGGCAAAACTGGTCCGCTGCATGGTAATCCCCCTTACGATTGTGTAAAGGAACTGACGATAGTATTGTCAGTTTCATAGAAAGATTGACACGCCAAGCGCATGACTGCAAACCCGCGCCGCCTAAGTGCGCGACCACGAAATCACATTGGGAGACTGTAGAAGTATGAGTACCGACCTTGTTGTCGTTGAGAACCGCGAAGGCATCCTGCAGGTTCGCCTGAACCGCCTGGACAAGAAGAATGCCCTTAACCAGGCCATGTACGGCGCACTGGCTGATGCGTTCGAGCTGGCCAAGTCGGATTCCAGCGTGCGGGTCGTTCTGCTGACCGGCGGCGAGGACTGTTTCTGCAGCGGCAACGATGTGAAGGATTTCATGAGCCTCCCGCCGGCAGGACCAGAGAACCCGGTGCTACGCTTCATGATGGCATTGGCGGCTTGCCCCAAGCCGGTCGTCGCTGCAGTGAATGGGCCCGCGGTTGGCATCGGCACAACCATGCTGATCCACTGCGACCTTATCTATGCAGGCGAAAAAGCGCGCTTCCAGATGCCCTTCGTCAGCCTGGGGCTGGCACCCGAGTTTGCATCAAGCTACCTGCTGCCCCGACTGATGGGTCATTTACGTACTGCCGAATTGATCTTGCTGGCCGAGCCCTTTGATGCCGCAAAGGCCAGAGACTACGGACTGATCAACGAAGTGCTCCCTGTCGGCGAGTTTCACGCGCGTGCCTTCGAAAAAGCCCAGCGCCTGGCCAGCCTCCCACCGCAGGCGCTACGCACGACAAAGGCCCTGCTCAAGCGCTGGAATCACGATGAAGTCATGAAGGTTATACCGGAAGAGTTTGGGGTGTTTGTCCCCATGCTGGGCAAGCCGGAAGCAATGGAAGCGATCAACGCCTTCTTGCAGAAGCGCAAGCCGGATTTCAGCAAATTCAACTGACACGCAGCGGTCAGGGTCGGGCACGGCAGGTCCAACGCATCGGCACCGTGTCGCAAACACGCTTGAAGCCCTGCTTCAACAGGATCGGCCGGCTCATTGGGGCGGCATCCACTGCGATATACCGATAGCCGCGCCGCTGGGCATCAGCGGCGCGGCGATTGAATATTTCGCGATAGATGCCCTGACCGCGGAGCGCCGGTAACACCGCGCCGCCATGGATCTCGGCAAAGCTGGATTGCAGCGGAAATTCGATCCAGCCGCAGGCCACGGGCACAGCCTCAACATAGGCGCAGTAGATGACCGTGCGATCCAGGCTTTCCAGCAATGCCGCTTCCAGCCAGGGGAATGGTTCTCCCCAAACGGTTTCCTGCAAAGTAACGATGTCACGGATGCCCTTTGTGTCGGTGATCCTGTCCAAGCGCAAGCCTTCACTCCTTTGCACACCAGAGTGATTGGTCAAGTCATACAGCATGAAGGCCTCTTTAACGCCTCGTCGAAACCCCCGATGTTCCAGTCTTATGGCAAGGTCTGAGGGCTCATCAAAGTCATAAACCTTCCATTCGAAGTCGCGTTGCATGGCCTCGAAGTAATCGATCTGGTCCGTAATCACCGCCTCCGCTTCTGACTTTGCCATCGAAGCAAACATGACGATCCCTTCGAGATCCGCCGCCTCCGGCGTGTAACGAACGAGTCCCTTCAGGGCCTCGCGGCGAAAGCCTGCCAGTTCGGCATGGCTTCGCTCTTGAACGTATTGGCGAAACCACTCCATTGCTTTCACTGCCTGGCTCCGGTCTGCCAGGGGCCGGACATCCCGGTAATGATTACTGTTGTCATCCATGGTCCGTCTTTATCAACGCTCTGATTCGATATCGGGGATGCGGTTGAAGGCAATACGCAATGGCGAGGCCTGGTGACCTCCATGCGCACCGCCGAGATAGAGCGCATGCTTGCCATAACGCTGGTTGATGTCATCAACCACGTTCTGCAGCGCAGCGCTGGGTCGTGCCGAAGCGAACAGCGAAGGCGTAGCCGCGGTTGATGGGATCAGGCGAACCAGCGTTACGCCAACGTACATGGGCATGGCTTTGGTGCGTGGCCGTCGGGCCCACACTGCGTTGAGCACCTGGGTCAGCTCGCGCGTGTCCTGACTCTCGAGAAAACGGGCTTCCTCGCTCCAGTCATCACTGCCGACATAGCGGATACTCAAACTCATCCCGCCGGCGCAGTACCCCATCTTGCGCAGGCGCAGCGCCGCCTTCTGCAGCATGCGGTGCATGACTGCCCGGGCATCACGATCATTGCGCAGGTCAGGCGGCAGGACATGGGAGTGCCCGATGCTGCCACGCTCGGTCGGTGCCGCATACACCTCAATGCCACGCAGAAGGTCATGCATGTGCTCACCCTCGATGCCACCCCAAACACGGCGCAACTCAGCCTTGCTTGCTGCACACAAGGCCTCAACCGTGTGGATGCCCGCACGCCGCAGGCGGGACTCCATGCGCGGCCCTACGCCACAAAAATCATTCAGTTTTAAGCCATGCAGCGCCATCGGCAGCTCTGATTTCTCGATGATGACAAGGCCATCCGGCTTCTGCATGTCCGCTGCGGTCTTTGCCAGGTAGGTGTTGGGGGCGATACCGATCGAGCTGGTCATGCACTCGCCCACCTTCGTGTGAATCGCCTGTTTGACCTGCCGGGCAATCGCCATGGCCTTGTCTGGATGCTGCCAGCTACCCGTCAGCGAACAGGCCACCTCGTCGATGGAGCGCACTTCGTCCACCGGTATGCAGGTGTCGATGACCTTGAGCAGTGCGTGGTGATACTCCACATAAAGCTCATGGCGGGCGTGCACGCAGACCAGGTCTGGGCACAAGCGCTTGGCCTCGCCCACATTAGTGCCAGTCTTGATGCCAAGGCGCTTGGCCTCGTAGCTGGCAGCAATACAGCAAGTGGTGTCGGTCATCACAGGCAAGACAGCCACCGGTCGGCGACGCAACTCCGGTCTATCCTGCTGCTCAACCGAAGCAAAGTAGGAATTGAAGTCGATATACAGAGCGCGCAGTGACATTTCCGAATTATACTGCCGACCTGAGAATTACCCGGCGAGCCTGATGTTCAAATCCAATTTCATACCGCATGCCCTGCTCTTGACGATTTGCCTCGGATGGTTGGCTGCCTGTGCGGCACCTGCACCCCGCCCAACGCCCGATAAGCCAGCTCCCCCGGCGGCGCCAGCACCGTCCCCACCGCCCACGGCGAAACCAGAACCCCCGGCTTCACCGGTCTCAGCCGAGGTGGCCGAGGAACTGGTTGCCGCACATAACTTCTGGCGTAAGCAGGTGAAGTCTCCGCCCCTGACCTGGTCGGACGCATTGGCACGAGAAGCACGCGAATGGGCCCTGACATTGCTGCGCTCTGGAAGCTTTGAGCACAACCCCAATACTCCGCATGGCGAAAACATCGCCTGGTTCGCAGGCGAGCGCATGCGGCCCACCGACGCGGTGGACCACTGGGGCAATGAGGTCGAATTCTACGACTATGAAAAGAATGCCTGCCTGGACGGTTCCGAATGCCGCCATTACACGCAAATTGTCTGGAAGGATTCGCGCGAAGTGGGCTGTGCCAACGCATGGGGCGACCATCCAAAATACGGCATGCAGGAATTCTGGGTCTGTAATTACAGTCCCGCCGGCAACATGGAAGGCCTGAAGCCCTACTAGGCTGCCAACGCCTGGCCCCGGTCATGCCGCTGCACTTGCAACCGATTCCATTCATCACCCTCCCCAATTGGGTCAAGGCGGCGAGGCGCTGCGGATTCAATGCCGAATCCATGTTCCGGGAGATTGGCATCGAGACCGATCTCGTCAACCTGGAAACGACCACGATCTCGCCACAGCAACTGGAACAGGTCATGGACGCCTGTATTGCCCGCAGTCGGCATGGCCATTTCCCGTTCGCGCTAGGGGAAACCTTTGCTTTCGACTATCTCCCTGACCTTGAAACCTTCATCAACACCAGCAGTAACCTACGCGAGGCCTCGCGGGTCTTTGAGTGGGTGCGTGAACTTATCAATCCGATGCTTGACGTCAGGTTGGAAGAAAAAGCCACGACTGCCCACCTCGTGCTACTGACCCAGGGTAGCCCGCAGGCAGCCACAGACATCAAGCCGTTCTTTTGTGAAACGACCTTTGCCTCAATCCTGAAATTTGCTCGCGGCCTGATGGGCGAGCAGGCCAATCTGGGTGAACTCCATTTCCGCCATGTCGCACCACCCTACGCAGCCATATATGAACATCACTTCCGGTTACCGGTTCGGTTCGCGCAGGCTCGTGACGAATTAATCTTTGATCGCAGGCTGCTTGATCTCCCACTCGAAGGTGGCTTTCCCGCGCTGCACAGGCAAGCCGAATACCGCGCAGACCAGCTTTTACGCCAGCAACCACGTCGAGCTGGACTTGCCGCCAGCATAGATAATCTCTACGCACAGGACAGCAACCTGGTTCGGCAGGGCATTGAAGCCATTGCCAAAACCATGAACCTGCACCCTCGCACCCTGCAAAGGCGCTTGCGCGAGGAAGGCGTGAGTTTTGCCGAGATCCATGACCGTGCGCGTTACCGGGCTGCCATGGCCATCCTGCAGCAGGATCGAGAGTTTCGGGACGACATCGGCCG
>JBFKCG010000091.1:0-8254 GCA_041620675.1 Nevskiales bacterium | reverse complement strand
TGCATTGCATCGGAGCGTGCGCAGGAGATGGTCAGCTTCAAGAGCGGTGCCGACGCGCTGTATACCATCGCCAGGAATGAGGTACAGGCACAGCTCGAAAGCCGCCCCAAGCCCCGTCCACGCCATGCCGCCAGCGTCGAGGAGGAAGAGCGACGGGAGAACCTCGCAGCAGATGCCTATCGTATCGTGCAAAGCAAATTGCGCGTGCTGTCCAAGGGGCTTGAGCCACCCCCGGTCGTGCAGGACTTTGTCTTGCGTCTGGTTGCACCCTGGCTGATGGAAATGTGCCAGCGCCATGGCCATGACAGCCCTGAGATGAAGGACTGTTTTGACTTTGCCGTGAATCTCTTCAGCACCCTGGAGCCCTCAGCCGATGAAAATGAACATCAGTCCAAGGTGCGTGCTCGCAAGAAGTTGCTGGAACGGATTGCCCTGGAAATCCTGAGTACTCACTCGCTCGACAAGGAGGTCATCGTGCTGCTTGAGCAGATGACCGAATACTTTGATGAACTGAATTCGCACCATAGCGTGGGGCTGATCCGGCAGCGACGACCGCAGGCCTCGCTTACCAGCTACCTGGATCGCCTGGAAGTGATTCGAGCCTCGACCTAGGGACCGACAGCTTCCGCGCAGGTATTGGTTGCACGCCGGGCCAGATGCGATCGTAAACCTGAGGTATTAACTCGTTGCCTTCCCGCCCCGCCTGACTTGTGCATGGCCCAAGGCATGGCGATGATGACACTATAAGAAAATCCGAAATCGGCCGACCGTTCCCCAACAATGATGGTCTGAGGTTTGTTGCAATGTCTGAAAACAGGATTGCCATCGTACTCGGCGTGGGAGAACTCAGGGGACTTGGTGCCGCCCTGGCACTGCGCTTTGCGCGCGAGGGATTTACCGCGGTTGTCGCGGGCCGCACGCAGGCGCAACTGGACAAGGTGGTCGCCACCATCCGACAGGCTGGCGGCAAGGCGCAGGCCATTGTCACGGACGCCGCTTCGGAAACCTCGGTCACGGAACTGATCACGCAAGCCGAGCAACTGGGGCCGATCCGGGTCGCGATCTATAACGCGGGCGGCAACAATCCCCAGACCAGCCTGGCGACGACCGGCAAGTTCTTCGAGGCGCAATGGAAAGTGGGTACCTTTGGCGGTTTCATTTTTGGCCGCGAGGCAGTGCGGGCCATGCTGCCGCGCGCCGAAGGCACGCTGCTGATCACCGGTGCATCAGCCTCCCTGCGTGGTAAGCCGGGTTTTGTCGCCTTCGCCGCCGCCAAAGCCGCGCTGCGCGCGGTGAGCCAGTCCTTCGCGCGCGAGTTTGGTCCCAAGGGCATCCATGTCGCGCATGTGGTGATTGATGGCGCCATTGATGGTCACCGTATCCATAGCCTGGTTCCCGACTATGCCAAGTCCAAGGGCGAGGCCGGCCTGCTCGACCTTGAAGCCTTAGCCGAAAGTTACTGGCAGCTGCATCGGCAACACAAATCCGCCTGGTCACAGGAAATTGACCTGCGGCCATTCAAGGAGCCCTTCTAGCTGCCTGCCATGCGCAAGCTGCTACCCGTTGTCGTCCTGCTCGCCGCGGCAGTCCTTGGCTATGCTGAGCGCGATCGTTTCGTTCCGCACGATTACGGGCACAGCCAGACCCCAGACGCCACATCTGTCCTGGCGGATGCCTATCGCAAGCAACTTAGCGACCTGCAGGTCGCAGCTGCGGGTGAAGTCATCAAGCTGTTGCCGGACGATGATGTGGGCAGTCGTCACCAACGCTTCCTGTTGCGCCTGGATTCCGGACAGACACTACTTATCGCGCACAACATCGACCTCGCACCGCGCATAAACTCGCTGCGGGTTGGGGATCGCGTGGCCTTCAACGGCGAGTATGAATGGAATGAGCACGGCGGGGTCATCCACTGGACCCACCACGATCCGGCTGGTCGGCACGAGGCGGGCTGGCTCAAGCATAATGGCCGCACTTACCAATAAACCGATCACGAGAAGGAAACGGACATGCAGTGGCTTGACGCTTACAACCCCACGATCTGGGCCATGGCCGTAACCGCCGGCCTGTTCTTGCTACAGATGTTGATTGCCGATTTCGCCGGCATCAAGGCGCGGCACCAGCCTGGCACACCGGTGCCCGTCGATCCGAGCCTTTTCTTATTCCGCGCCAGCCGTGCCCATGCCAACACGAACGAGAGCATCGCTGCCTTTGTCCTGCTTGCACTCACCGGCATCCTGGCCAATGCGCCCGCGGCGTGGCTGAATGGCCTGGCTTGGGTGTATGTCGCCGGGCGTGCGGGACACATGCTGTTCTATTACGCCAAGCTTGCAACGGCGCGCACGATTGCCTTCACCGTGGGCGTGCTCGGTTTGCTGGGAATGCTGCTGGTGTGCCTGATGGCCTTGTTGCGCTAGGCAACGTATCGCCGTTGTTTTTAGGTCAAGGGATTAACCCGGCGCCGCGCACGGCTCATTGTCTGCATTAATCCATATCGCTTCTGCGTGCGCGCCCTGCTCATCCAGCGTCAGGGCGACATGGTGACGCGGCTGCCCATCCGCCTTGTAGCGAATGCGCGGCACCCGCGCGGCGTTGACATACAACACGCCGTTGCTTGATAGCTGCCAGTGCCGACGATAGCCGCCGCGCTTTAATTTCTGGTGCATGTGGCCTGCCATCACGGCGTGCACGCGCTTGCCCTGTACCAACGCATAGTCAATGGCCGCACGCAGGTCCGGGTCGCCAAAATCCCCGCCCTCGGCACGAAAATCACAGCCCCAGATATCATCCCGTGCCGCGCCAAGCCCTGACGGCCCGTTGTGCGACAAGAACAGGATATCCGGCGGTGCCGCATCCACCAGCGTGCGCAGCCTGGCGATTGAATCCGCGAGACTGGCCACGCCATACCGGCGCTTGAGATAGCCCCTGAAATACAGCCGATCCCCGCCCATGCTGTAGGGCCGCGCTGCCAGCAGCCCCAGTGTCCGCCCCTTGATCGTGAGGGTATCCAGTGAATAGCCCCGCAGTTTCACGCCGCCGAGGGCTTCGCCCAGCCTGGCTTCCCGCCGTGCGTGTCCCAGGCCCAACACATCCGCCAGCCAGCGCTTGTGCTTGAGCTCAGCCAGAAACTGCGGGGCAGTACTTGCATCGTGGTTACCGGGAATCAGGTAGGCCGGTATGCGTAACGCAGCCAGCTTTCGGGCAGTCGGCAGGGAGCCAATCAGTGGGGCCAGATCACCGACGAAAATGACGGCGTCGTAGCGACCGGCATTGAAATAGTCGGTGTCGGCGTCCGCCCAGCAGCCGTGGACATCGCCAATGATGGCCAAACGTATTGTCATCTCATGCCTCTTGGCATCCAGCAGTCGAGATTGATCATGGCCTTGCAAGCTAGAGCGTCACTGCGCGCCCTCTTTTCGAGGCTTTATTTCCATATCGGCAGCAGTGAAATTCCGAAGCCCAGTCTAGCCGCTGGTTTGCGCGCGTGGTCTAGTAATCGCCCTTAATTTCTATCCAGTGCGGGGAATAGCACGATGTCTGCCAGCACCAAGCATCGCACAGCCTGCCAGCCTTCGCGAAGGGGCTCGCGGGATACGCCAGCATGGCGCCATCATCTGCACCAAGGCGTGGGCAAGCTTGTGCTGCCGCTTGTGTTATTGGCGACGAGCGCACCGGCAATGGCGCTGAACTTCGCCTGGGGCGAGGTCAGTGGCACCCTGGGCAACCTCGTGTCCATTGGCGGTATCTGGCGCATGGAAGATCCGGATCCACGCCTGATTGGCAAGAGCAACCTGAACCCGGGCCTGTGCCTGCGCCGGGAGGCCGATGGCAGCATTGCCGGAGATGGCTGCAACAGCAGCACCGACCCCGAGCTCAATCGCGCATTCGTGGCCGCGCCCGGCAGTTTTACGCCGAATGCAGACAACGGCAACCTGAATTACGACAAGGGCGACATGGTCGCGGGCGCCTTCAAGATCACCTCTGACCTCAATCTCTCGTGGCGCAACCTCGGCGCGCTGGTGCGTGGGACTTATTTTTACGATGAGCCCAATAGCGACTTCAGGGAATCCCACCCCGATACGACCTTCCAGCCCAGCGAAACCAAGCGGCCCCGTGCCGTCGAACGCCTCGTGGGCAACGGGCTCCAGCGCCTGGATAGTTATATCTATGGCACCTTTCCGATCTTTGGTGACCGCGACTTGACCGTGCGGGTCGGTGACCAGGTCCTGAACTGGGGCGAAAGTACCTTCCTCGTGGCCAACAGCCTCAATCACATTGCGCCGCCGCACGTGGCCCGGCTGCGCTCACCTTCTTTCGACGTCAAGGAATTATTCACGCCGGTCGGCATGATTTACCTGGGCACCGACCTGATGCCCGGCCTGGCCATCGAGGGTTTCTACCAATATCGCTGGGAACCGGTGGTGCCTGACCCGGTTGGTGGTTTCTATTCAACCAGTGATATCGCCGGCGCCGGTGGCAGCTACGCCATGCTCTCATTCAGCAAGGCACCCGAGGATCCGAACCAGAGTTACGACCCCAAGACCAATGCCGACTTCCAGGCCTTCCTGACGGGTGCCGAGACGGACCGCACCGGCCTGTTCTCCAGCTCCAGCCGCGCAATCCTGCGCGCACCTGATCGCAGACCCGATGATGGCGGCGAATATGGCTTCAAGCTGTCCTACTATGCCGAGACCCTCAATGGTGGCACCGAGTTCGGCTTTTATCATTCCAATACGCATAGCCGCCTGCCCATCGCCAGCTTCTTCGCCGCCAATGCCACCTGTGTGGGAGAGAACACCAACTCGACTTCCGGCGCGCTCGCGGATTGTGGCGGTGCGGCGCCAGGCGTGGGGCCCATTGGTGCCGTCGGGCTGGCCAGGGAGCCCTTGCCGGTCGAGACCGTGCGGGTTTTCCTGGAATATCCGGAAGACATCAAGCTGTATGGCCTGAGCTTCAATACCTCGCTGGGTGACTGGGCCTGGTCCGGTGAAGTGGCATACCGCAGCAACCAGCCGCTGCAGATTCATAGCACCGACCTGACCCTGGCCGCCCTGCAGCCTGCTTTTCCGGCCAACGATATCCCGGTCTGTGCGGGCACGGCCGTCGTGCCCATCCCCGGCCAACCGGGCATCGGCGACTGTGCACCTGGCGCCCCCCTGGTCACGATCGTGCCAGGCCGGCGCTCTGCCGTACCGGATTTCGTTGAGTCCCGTTACCGCGGCAATACAGTCAGCCCGGGTGCCTACATCCAGGGTTATGAATCCATGAAGGTTGCCAACTACGGCATGACCTTCCTGAACACGATTGGCGGCAGCAACCCGTTCAAGGCCGACCAGATCGTGGTCGTGTTTGAGCTGGGCGCAACCCAGGTGTTTGATATGCCGGGCCTGGATGAACTGCAGTTCAATGCCGCAGGCGCCGACACGCATATCAGCAATGGCGCCGACGGCAGCATTGGCCTGGGCGGCAGCACACTCGGGCCTGGCTGCCTGTCCAATGGCGCCAATTCAATTGCCTGTTACCAGAACCCGCAGGCCGAGGACCCGCGCAGCTTCCCGGATGAGCTGGCCTGGGGCTTTCGCAACGTCTATGTCTTCCGTTACCAGGACGCGCTGTATGGCGTGAACCTTGAGCCGCTGGTCGGCTTCTTCGTGGACGTCGATGGAATCGCCCCGGGGCCCGGCGAAAACTTCATTGAGGATCGCAAGACCTACTTGCTTGGCCTGCGTTGGGATTACATCAATCAATGGGCCGGTGAAATCCGCTATACCGGCGAAGCCGGCGGAGGCACCAACAACGCCCGCCTGGATCGCGACACGCTCATGATGAATGTCCGCTACGAGTTCTAGCCATCTGGTCATGGGCAGTGAGTTTAAGGTCCTGATTCGTGTCAGGTTCGCGGAATGTGATGCCCAGAATGTCGTGTTCAATGCACGCTACGGGGACTATGTGGATATCGCCATCTCCGAGTACTACCGCGAGGTATTCGGTGGCTATGAAACACTCCTGAAGCAGGGCCTGGATAGCCAGGTCGTCCGACTGGCAACGGACTGGAAGTCTTCTGCGAAATATGACGATGTGCTTTCAGCTGCCGTGGCCGTCAAGCATATCGGCACTTCCTCCTTCTCGTTTCTTGTGACATTCAGTGAATATTTTTCCGGACGGGACATCGCCACTTCCGAGATCGTCTATGTCATGGTCTCGGCGGTCGGTCACCAGAAAATGAACCTGACAGATTCGTTCAAGGCCGCGCTGATGCGTGACTTGCACAGCAAGGCCGTAGACTTCGCCAACGTCACACGTACGTCGTAGCGAAATAATAGCCGCCACGTCATGTGGCAGCGGCAGGCGTCCTCAAGCTTTTACCCATTTGCGGTAAGCTCTTTGCACTGCCAGAGTGCGAGCATGAGCACCCGCAACCTCGAAGCCTTTTTCCAGCCGAAATCCATCACTGTTATCGGCGCATCTGAAAAACCGACCCTGGGCGGTGTGGTGCTGCGCAACCTGATCGAGTCCGGTTATGACGGACACCTGACCGCCATCAACAACCGTGGCTATGAGACCGTGAACGGCGTGCCCTGCCATGCCGAAGTGGGCAAGCTGGCATCGCCACCGGACCTGGCAATCCTGTGCACGCCCCCCACCACCATCCCCCGCCTGGTGCGCCAATTGGGGCGCCGCGGCACGCCTGCGGCACTGATCCTGATGGGTGGGCTGGCGGCCACCCTCAGCAAGAGCCAACGCCCGCTGACGGAATCAGTGCATGCCGCCGCCCGTCCCTCCGGTATTCGCCTGCTCGGCCCCAACAGCCTCGGCATCCTGGCACCACGCCACAAATTGTTTGCCAGCTACGCCCACATGAACGTGCTGCCGGGGGAAGTCGCCTATGTCGGTGAATCCGCGGTGCTCGGCTCCGCGCTGATCGACTGGGCCTCGGGTCGCGGCATTGGCTTCTCGCACTTCCTCACGCTTGGCGACGTCATCGACGTGGACATGGCGGATGTCATTGATTACCTCGCTTCTGATCCGAACACGCGGGCCATCCTGCTGCACATCGAGCATGTGCGGGATGCACGCCGCTTCATTGCATCCGTGCGCGCGGCCTCCCGCGGCAAGCTGGTACTCGCGATCAAAAGCGGCCATGGCCCGCAAACCCAGCGTCCGGTCGAACTGGTGGCCCCAGGCCTGCCCAATGGCGATGCCGTCTACAGCGCGGTACTGCGGCGAGCTGGCGCTTTGCGCGTGAACAGCACCGATGAATTGTTTGATGCCCTCGAAACCCTGACCCGCATGCGTACCCTGCGTGGTGAACGGCTGGCCATTGTTTGTAACGGCTTTGGCCCCGGTGCCGTGGCTGCCGATGCATTGCTCGCCCAGGGTGGCCAACTGGCCCAGCTCAGTGAGGAAACGCTGGGATCTTTCACCACTGACATGCCGTTGTTTGCACGTGCCGGCAATCCCGCTGACCTTGGCGTATTGGCGGCGCCGAATCACTACGCTCGCGCACTGGAGTTGCTCAGCCGCGATCCCGGCGTGGACGCGGCACTAGTGGTCCATGCACCCAGTCGCCAGGGCGATGCCGCCTCCTTTGCACGCGCCGTGGTCGAGGCCACAGCCGACTCGCGCTTTAACCTGCTGACCAGCTGGATGGGGCAGGCCAGCGTACTGCCTGGCCGACAGGTGCTGGATGCCGCTGGCATACCGACCTACGAAACCCCCGACAAGGCCGTACAGGCGTTCATGCACATGGTGCGGCACCGGCGCAACCAGATGCATCTGCGTGAGACACCCGCCGAGGCCAAGCTGGCGCACCCTGACCAGCGCAAGGCCGCACGCAAGAAGGTCCATAAGGTACTTCGCAGTGGACGTGATTACCTGCTGCCCGGCGAACTGCGGCAGCTACTGAGCGCCTATGGCATCCCAACCGCCAAAGCCACTGACATTGCGCGCGCGAATCAGGTGGATGGACTGAAAGCAAGTCCACAGCAACCGCTCGCGTTGCGCATCGTGCACGAGGAACACTGCCATCCCTTCGTGTACGAGGCTCGCACGCGCAGTCGCTGGCGTGGCGTACGATTCGACCTGTCGAGCGAAGAAGAGCTGCATCAGGCCGTTGTCCAGCTGCAGGACTGGGTGACCGATCATTTTCCGGACAGTCGCGTTTTGGGTTATACCGCGCAACCGATGCGGCGCGGGCGTGGCTCCATCCAGGTCAGCGTGGGGTTCACGCGGGATGCGGTATTCGGGCCACTGC
>JBFKCG010000090.1:0-8325 GCA_041620675.1 Nevskiales bacterium | reverse complement strand
GGCAACGATATAGTTGAGCAGGGAAGGCCGGATCAGGATGGCAACGCCGGCGGCGATGGAAATGAGGGGAACCAGTTCAAGGTGTATGGTCATCAGTAGTCTCCAGAGTGTGCGGAGTTTGTGGCTCAGGATAACAGGCGGGAATAGCGCACATGCAATTTGAGGAAGTGTTGGATCTGCGGCGCACGCCGGAAGAAGCCCTGAATTTCATTGGCGACTTCCGCAACCTGTTGTTGTGGGACCCCAGCTGCCAGTCGGCGCGCATGATCAGAGGT
This sequence comes from Nevskiales bacterium, assembly GCA_041620675.1. Lineage (GTDB taxonomy): Bacteria > Pseudomonadota > Gammaproteobacteria > Nevskiales > DATLYR01 > DATLYR01. Next base: position 8,050 of record JBFKCG010000090.1, on the reverse strand, counting down.
GATCATTTGGCGATTGGCACGGCCTTTCACGTCGTGATTCGTTTCGCCGGCCGCGATGTTCCAATGGATTACCGCGTGACCGAATTCCAGCCCGGACAGCGCATCGTGCTTGAGGGGCGCTCTGACAGCGCCTGTTCAATCGATACCATCACGGCTGTGCCACAGGTCAATGGCTCGCGCGTGACCTACCGCGCCGACATCAGGGTGGAAGGAGCTGGGCGCCTGATGGACGCCGCCATGAAGCTCCTGTTCATGCCCACCGTGAGGCGTGGCATGACCAATCTCAGGCGATTGCTGGGATAACCGGGTCTGTACGAAACGCTATCGGCCAGACGTGCATAAATCGGGATAGCCCTATTTGCGCCGGCCGCCAAAAACCATCAGCAACACGCCGGCGCCAATCAACCCGAGGCCAATGGGCTTGAGTGGGAGCGATTTTTCCTGCTCGGTCGTGGCCTCGAGTTCGCCAATCTTGAATACGGTTTCTTTTTCCGTGTAGCTGAATGAGCCGTAACCGAGTGCGCCGGCACCTGCGACGATCAGCAGGATTCCAATGAGTAATGCTGGCTTCATGAAGCTTCCCCCTCTTTTCAGATTGCCCACAGGACCTTATTGTGGAGCCCTATATAAGCATGAATGTTGAATACAACGCGAGAGGAGTTCTGCCATGTCGTCCACGATGATGAATTATCCGCTGACGCTGATCCCGATCCTGGAGCGCGCGGGCCAGGTCTTCCCGGAGGTTGAGATCGTCACGCGCCAGCCGGACAAGTCACTGCATCGACATACCTATGCGGACTTCCATCGTCGTGCCAAGGCGCTCGCCGAGATGCTGGTGAAGCTCGGGCTCAAGCGCGGCGACCGTGTTGGCACCCTGATGTGGAACAACTACGCGCACCTGGAGGCCTACTTCGGCATCCCGGCCGCAGGGGGTGTGTTGCACACGCTCAACCTGCGCCTGTTCCCGGAAGACATCGCGTGGATTGCTAATCACGCCGAGGATCGCTTCCTCATCGTCGACGACGTGTTGCTGCCGCTGTACGAAAAATTCAAGGACAAGGTGAAGTTCGAGAAGATCATCGTGTTCCCGTTCTCCGGCAAGCCGGTCCCCGCGGGGTATGAGGATTACGAGGCGCTACTCAAGCAGGCCACAGGCAAGTTCGAGTACCCCGAAATCGGGGAAACCGATGGCGCCGGCATGTGCTACACCTCCGGCACCACCGGCAAGCCCAAGGGCGTGATGTACTCGCATCGCTCGTCAGTGCTGCATGCCTTTGGCATTGCGCTGCCGGATGGTGCGGGACTGTCCATGCGCGACACGGTTGTCCCGGTGGTGCCCATGTTCCATGCCAATGCCTGGGGATTGCCGTATTCGGCGGTGATGACGGGCTGCAAGCAGGTCATGCCGGGCCCACATCTTGATGCCGAAAGCCTGCTGGATCTGTTCGACCAGGAAAAAGTCACGCTGGCCGCAGGCGTGCCCACCATCTGGATGGGCGTGCTGCAGGCCCTTGAGAAAGAACCCAAGCGCTGGAACACCAAGGGCATGCGCATGACCGTCGGTGGCTCGGCAGTGCCGGAATCCATGATGCGCGGTTTTGACAAGCACGGTCTGCGGGTCGAGGAGGGCTGGGGTATGACCGAACTGTCGCCGCTCGGCTCACTGGCCCGACTCAAGCCTTCCCTGGATTCCCGGAGCGAGGATGAGCAGTACCATTTCCGTGCCAAGGCGGGCGTGCCCTTGCCGTTCGTGGAGTGCCGCATCATGGGCGAGAAGGGCATCGCGCCCTGGGATGGCAAGACCGTAGGCGAGCTGCAGGTGCGCGGACCCTGGGTGACAGGCAGCTATTACAAGCTGCCGGAATCCGATGCCTTCACCGAGGATGGCTGGTTCCGCACCGGCGATGTCGCCACGATGTTGCCCGAAGGGTATATCTCGATCACCGACAGGACCAAGGATCTCATCAAGTCCGGCGGCGAATGGATTAGCTCGGTGGACCTGGAAAACGAGATCATGGCGCACCCGGCCGTGAAGGAGGCGGCAGTGATTGCCGCCAACCACCCGAAATGGATGGAGCGTCCACTGGCCGTGGTGGTACTCAAGGATGGACAGAAGCTGACCAAGGAAGAATTGCGCACGCACCTGAAAGCCAAGTTTGCCGACTGGTGGCTGCCAGACGGCGTGGCTTTTACCGACGAGATCCCACGCACCTCGACCGGCAAGTTTCTCAAGACCAAGCTGCGTGACCAGTACGCCAACTGGACGTGGGATTGACGACAATCGCTGACAGCCTGGGATGGAGCGGATGCCTGGGCACCTGATTTCCTGACCTGCGGTCACCATCACGGCGCGGGCCACCTCCAGTATTGGTGGCGCTTTGACCTGCCCAGTCGAATGGGGCTATAACGTTCATTCGACTCCGCGGCCAGGAGGCTCGTCACCGTGCAAGCCCAGACGGCGCATCTTGTGCAACCCGATGCACAGCTGATGCGGTACAAGGAAGTTCGGGCATTCACCGAACAATTGGCGGCACGCTTGTCGGCGGAGGACAGCTGCGTGCAGAGCATGCCGGATGCGAGCCCGGCCAAGTGGCATCTGGCACACACCAGCTGGTTCTTCGAGACTTTCGTGCTTCAGGCGCATGCGACGGGTTACCGCGCGTTTCATCCTGATTATTCCGTGCTGTTCAATTCCTACTACAACGGCATTGGCGCGATGCATCCACGCCCGCAGCGCGGCATGCTGACACGGCCACCCTTGGCCGAAGTGCTGGCCTATCGTCGGCACGTGGATGTGGCAATGCAGCAGTACATCGCGTCAGACAAGACAGGCTTGACCCACGCAGCGCTGATCGAACTCGGGCTGAACCACGAGCAGCAGCATCAGGAGTTGCTGCTGACGGATATCAAGCATTTGTTCTCGCTCAACCCCGCCTGGCCCGCCTACGCCGTTAACGAGTTGGTGCCGACGCCCAGCGCGGACTTGAAATGGAGTGCCGGGCCGCGAGGCCGCTGCGACTTCGGCAGCGAAGGGGCGTCATTCTGCTTTGACAATGAACAGCCGCGGCACAGTCAATGGCTGCAGCCTTATGAGATTGCAGAACGCCCCGTGAGTAACGGCGAATTCCGCGGCTTCGTGCAGGACAGGGGCTATGAAAAACCCGAATACTGGCTGTCGGATGGCTGGGGGCTGGTACTGCAGGAAGGCTGGCGCCGCCCGCTTTACTGGTCGGACGATTGCCGGACGGAGCTGACGCTGTCGGGACGCTGGCCAATTGATGATCACGCGCCGGTGACGCACCTGAGCTATTACGAGGCCGATGCCTACGCGCGCTGGGCTGGCGCAAGGTTGCCAACCGAATTTGAATGGGAGGCTGTGGCAAGCCAGCAGGCGATACGCGGCAACTTCGTTGAATCCGGGCGCCTGCATCCAGGTGGGCCAGTGGCTGATCCGGGGCGCTGGTTCGGGGATGTCTGGGAGTGGACCGCAAGCGCATATGCCGGGTATCCGGGTTATCAGCCTGCGGCCGGTGCGGTAGGCGAATACAACGGCAAGTTCGTGTGTAACCAGCTGGTATTGCGCGGGGGATCCTGTGTGACCTCGCAGTCGCATATCCGCGCCAGCTATCGAAATTTCTTTTATCCGTCGGCACGTTGGCAATTCAGCGGACTGCGTCTGGCCAGGGATTTGCCGATCCAATGAGTGTGAATGGATCAGCCCTTGATTTGAGCGATCTGCTGCCGACTGCAGAGCACGCGCGTGCTGAGATTCTTGCAGGCCTCAAGGCCAAGCCAAAACGAATTTCACCCAAGTACTTTTATGACGAGCATGGCTCGGCTTTATTCGATGCCATCTGTGAACAACCCGAGTACTACCCGACGCGTACCGAGCTCGGCATCATGCAGGATCATGCCGCCGACATGGCTGCTGTGCTCGGGCCTGACGTCATGGTTGTGGAGTTGGGCAGCGGCAGCAGCGTCAAGATACGCCTGTTACTGGATGCACTGGAGCATCCCAGTGCTTATGTGCCGGTGGATATTTCGCGTGAGCATCTGGCGCAGGCGGCTGAACGCATCAACAAGGCCTATTCGTCGCTGCAAGTGCTGCCGGTGTCGGCGGATTTTACGCGCCCTTTCAAGCTGCCCAGGCCAACGCGGGACGTGCGTCGTGTGGTGGTGTATTTCCCGGGCTCGACCATCGGCAATTTCGAACCCATGGCTGCACAGCGCCTGCTGGAGATGATTCGCTTGCGCGTGGGGCCCGGTGGTGGCTTGCTGGTTGGCGTGGATCTTAAAAAAGAAGTTTCACTGCTCAATGCCGCCTATAACGATGCGGCAGGCGTGACGGCACAGTTTAATCGCAACATTCTTGATCACGTCAATCGGCTCGCCGATGCGGCGTTTGATGCCAGCAGTTTCGAGCATCACGCCTACTACAACACGCTACTGGGCCGCATCGAAATGCACCTCGTGAGTCGCCATGCGCAGAGCCTGCTGGTGGGAGGTGAGAGAATCGAATTCACGGCAGGGGAATCAATCCATACCGAGAATTCCTATAAGTATTCAGTGGAAGAGTTTGCGTCGCTGGCAAATCGCTCCGGTTTCACGGTCGAGCAGCTCTGGACTGATGCACGGCAGATGTTCTCGGTGCAGTTTTTGCAGGTTGAGGCGAAAAGCTAGCTCGACTGCAGGATTTGCACTGCCGCTCGCTCCCCAGACTCCAGCGCACCATCAATGTAGCCATTCCAGGTCGTCGCGCTTTCGGTCCCTGCCCAATGAATCCGTCCCAGGGGCTCACGCAACAAGTGGCCCAGGCGCGTCATGACCCCGGGTGGCATGAGCGCAACATAACAGCCTTCTGACCAGGGATCGGCGCACCAGTCCTTGTCAATGTATTGCACGGGTTGCATTGCCGCAGGGCCAAAAAATTCCGACAGCTGGCTCAGGATGGCAGAACGGCGCGTAGCCTCGCCACGCTCGCTCCAGTTGACGGCCTCCCTGCCCAGAATGAAACCAACCAGCGCACCATGTTTCTCATGGTAGGGCGTGGCGTCAAAACACATACGCAAGGGTGATTCGTCACAGACCATCTCGCCGGACCAGCCGTCCTTGCGCCAGAATGGCTGCTCATAAATCACGATGCATTTGATGACGGAGCCCATGACCATGCGCTGTGTCAGCTGTCGACGTGACAGGGGCAATGCGGGTTCCCAGTGTATGGCGGCGGCCTGCGCCGGGGGGATTGCCACCACCAGTTGGCTGGCAGTGTGCTGTCCGCGTGCCGTGTATACGCGCACACCATTGCTGTCTTGCTCCACGGAGACCACGGCAGCATCGAGCTGGAGTTGTGCGCCGGCTGTCTGCGCCTGTCGCAACAGGCCTTCCGATATTTGTTGGGCGCCGCCCTTGATGCGCTGTTCTTGAGCGCCATTGGGCGCCTCGATCAGGCGCATCAGTCCGCCAGCAGAGCGCAGATAGAACAGGAACTGCAGGAAGGAGATTTCCTCCGGCTCCTGCGCAAAGATCGCGTGTGTTGCGGCGCGCAGCAGGTTGAAGACCTTTTGGCTATAGGTGTTCCGGTGCATCCAGTCAGCGAAGCTGATCGCGTCCCAGCGCGCAGCATGGCGGGCATTGGCAGGCGCATCGATCGGGACCTCGCGTGCCAGCCGTTCCAGTCGTGACATGCTCAGCTGGAGCTCCAGCAGGTTGTGCAGGGGTAGTGACGGGATGCTGTGAAGGTAGCTGGTGCGCTTGCCGCAGAGCTTGAGCTGCTTGCGACCCTGGTGATATTGGGGGTAAGTCTCGATGCCTAGCTCCTTGAGCAAGGCTAGGACGCGGTCTTGCGTGGGCCCCACCCACTGGCCCCCCACATCCACGGGTGTGCCATCGTGTGCCGTGATGGTCTGGGTGCGACCGCCCACGCGGTCGCGGGCTTCCAGAATCAGTACGCGCCTGCCAGTGCGGGCGAGGTGGCGCGCGGCGGCAAGGCCGGCCGGTCCTGCCCCAATCACGATGATGTCAGTGTCTGTCATTTGAAGTTACCGGATCGGGATTCTGGGAATTTTTATCAGGAGACAGGCTTCGCCGTGTTGCCTGCCGCTTAGCCTAGCGCATCAAGCCGGTTGAGTCGGCGCCAGAACATGCCAGAGGGCGTCAGAGGGGGGGCTTTGCGAGTAGCGCCCTGTCCGTCCTGTAGCTCGTTGTCCCACGCTTTTGCGCCATCGTCCATTGACTGGTAATCCGTTGCACTGGGAGCCGCGGGCAAGTCGAGGCGACTGAAAATCGCCTGCTCGATGGGTTCTCTTGATAGCTGCATGTCTGCGCGCAGCCTGGCATCAAACAAGGCGCGTCGGTGCCGCGGCTCGTGCAGCCACCAAAGATGCGCCCTTTCACCGGGTTGCGTGAGGAGGGAGAAGTTCACGTCGGCATCAAAGCTGACGGGTCGGAACAGAGACAGGCAGGGTGCACTGGTTCCTGTGAGGACGTGGCGCGCGTCATTGTCCGCAAGCCGTGAAATCATGGAACCGGTAGTCTGGCTGCGCCGTATATAGCCTGCAGCGTGCAGGCAGACATCCGCGTTGCTGCCCAGCATCGGGTTGTCGCTGGCGTGGGCATGGCTGCGCAGGTGCGTGGCCATGCGACTGAAGTTCACAGTCGTGCTGGCACTCCGGCTCAGGCATGTGAGCGATAGCTCGCGCCGCTTGTGTGCCCCTCCAAAGTAGGGGATCAGGCGGGTGTCAAAGCAGCGCGCAAAGTCCAGGTCCCCGCGACCGTTCCAGCGGCCGTGCTGGCGGGCGAAATCATGCAGGCCATCGGAATGCCGGTCGAAGTCCGTTCCCAGTGTCAGGCAATTGGAGAGGGCGGCGAAACGCGTGACGCGTTTTGCCACCCAATGCCGTGCAACGGTTTCCAGTACCCAGGCCTCCCTGGCATCAGCAATGATGAAGCTGTTGTCGTAACAGAAGTGCTTGTCGCGAAACCCGGCTGGACCACCTTGCCCATGCTGTTCGAGCAGGCGGGTCATGATTGCCAAGGCCTCGGCCGCGGTGCCGCCGCGCTCAAGGCCCAATCGCAGCAGATCCATGCCCAGCAGGGCAGGCTCACGGTTGACGACGCGAGAGAAGATCGCCTCGTTGCCAATGACGACACCCTTGTCGTTGGCCCCGATCTCGGCACCCCAGATCCAGGCGGGCTTTGACAGGATAACGCCGTGCCGATCAGGCACCTGCGGAATGTCGAGATAGGTGGTGCGCACACGTGTGGCGCCATCACCGCGCACGGCGAACAGGCGCATGACGGGCTGGGATTCGGAGGGTTCGCGGTCGGAGTTCTTGGCAAACCAGGTCACCCCGTCCTGAATCAGGACCTGTGTGTCGCACATACAATGGCCTCGAGAGTGGAGGTTCAGCTTAACAGCCGAATTCGACTTGGGGGTTTGCGCTTGTGCTGGTCAGCAAGGGCAAACTCGTCCATTATTTACCGGTGCTGGGTCCCTGTGTACCCGCCCATCTCGTGTTCACTCCACCGCCCCGGAACCGTTCAGGTATGCGTCATAACCATCCAATATTCGCTCTGACGGGCGGAATGCTGTTGTTCTCGCTGTTGCTGCCCGTGCACGCAGTGGAACAAGCCAAGCCGGCAGCGCCCGTTGTCCAGGTGAAAGAGCACGAAATGGACCTGGACTGGGAGCCCAATATCAGCATGAGCGATTTGGTGCGGGGCATGCCCCGGCTGCCACCCACCGTGGTCACGGTGCGCCGCTTCCGTGATATCCGTCCACGACGGGAACTGGTGGCAGATATGAAGGAAAGCCCGGAACGGGTTCATCACTTTATAACCGAGGATGATGTAGCTGAGTGGGTGACCAAGAATTTCACCCGTAGCCTGGGCAAGGCGGGCGTTCGCATCGGTTCAGGCGGCGAGGTCACGATCTCGGGCGATATTGTCAATTTCCTCGCGACGAAATCACCCGATTACAACGGCGACGTCGCCATCCGCATCAACATCGAGCGGCGTGGCAAGGTCCTTTGGCGCGGAACCGTGTCCGGCT
>JBFKCG010000089.1:0-8408 GCA_041620675.1 Nevskiales bacterium | reverse complement strand
GCGCAGTATTACCGGCAGCAACACCAGACAATGCAACGGATTTCTTGGGCTTGAAGCCTGCTTTGGTTGTTTCTTCACTCATGATCACTGCTTCCCTTTGGCAAATAAGGCATCGAGCTTTTGCTCATAGTCGTGGTAACCGATGGATTCATACAGTTCCATACGGGTCTGCATGGTCTCCAGCACTTGCTTCTGCGTGCCGTCCTTGCGGATGGCTTTATACACGTTGTCTGCCGCTTTGTTCATGGCACGGAAGGCCGAGAGCGGGTACAGAACGAGACTAACGTCGGCGCTCCGGAGCTCTTCAGTCGTGAACAACGGCGTTGAACCAAATTCGGTGATGTTGGCCAGGACGGGAACCTTGACTGCGGCAACAAACTGCTTGTACATGGCCAGTTCAGTCATGGCTTCCGGGAAGATCATGTCAGCACCGGCCTCGACACAAGCCACTGCACGCTCTATTGCCTTGTCCAAACCCTCGACTGCCAGTGCATCGGTGCGAGCCATGATGACAAATTTGTCATCCGACCGTGCATCCACCGCGGCCTTGATGCGGTCTACCATTTCCTGCTTGGTGACTATTTCCTTGTTGGGCCGATGACCACAGCGCTTTGCGCCGACCTGATCCTCGATATGCATGGCAGCCGCGCCAAACTTGATCATTGATTTGGTCGTACGTGCCACATTGAAGGCACTGCTACCGAAACCCGTATCGACATCCACCAGCAATGGAAGGTCACAGACATCCGTGATCCGCCGGACATCCGTCAGGACATCGTCCAGGCTTGAGATGCCCAAATCCGGCAACCCCAACGAGCCTGCGGCAACACCGCCGCCGGAGAGGTATATCGCCTTGAAGCCCGCGCGCTTGGCCAGCAGAGCATGATTCGCGTTGATGGCGCCAACCACCTGCAGCGGTTTCTCAGCGGCCACGGCCTCGCGAAAACGTGCGCCAGCGGAAAGAGTGGATGATTTGTTCTGCATGAATGTCCTTATTTTAACGACTTTGTTGCATGAAAGCGGCTACCAGCGCAGCAGGGCAGCGCCCCAGGTCATGCCGCCGCCAACCGCCTCCAGCAAGACCAAGTGCCCCGGCTGGATTCGTCCGTCACGCACGGCGACGTCCAATGCCAGCGGCACGGATGCTGCCGAGGTGTTGCCCTGATGTTCCACCGTCGTCACGATGCGCTCTGACGGCATGCCAAGCTTTTTCGCCGTGGACTGGATGATACGGATGTTGGCCTGGTGTGGCACCAGCCAGTCCAGGTCCTTGCCTGTAAAGCCATTGGCGGTCAACGCCTCTTCACACACTTGCTCCAGCACGCGAACGGCAAACTTGAATACTGCCTGACCATCCATGTGCACGTTGGCGTGCTCATGAAACTCGCCCCCATGCTTGAATCCCGGTGCACAGAGGATATGACTCTGCTGCCCCTCAGAGTGCAGGTGTGTGGACAAGATCCCAGGGGTCTCGGATGGCTGCACGATGACTGCTCCAGCCCCATCACCAAATAGGACACAGGTACGCCGGTCACTCCAGTCGAGGAGTCCCGAGAAAACCTCGGCACCAACCACCAGTGCACACTTTGACTGTCCACTGGCAACGAACTTGTCGGCAATGGCGAGCGCGTAAACAAATCCCGTGCAGACGGCCTGGATGTCAAAGGCCGCGCCTTGCTTCACGCCCAGCTTTGCCTGTAGCAAGCAAGCCGTGGAAGGAAACACCATGTCCTCAGTCGTGGTGCCGACAATGATCAGGTCTATATCGCCCGGTCCAACGCCTGCCGCCTCCATCGCGCGCAGCGATGCCTTCTGGGCCAGATCGCTGGTCATCTCGCCTTCTGCAGCGACATGACGACTCCGAATGCCCGTTCGCGAAAAGACCCACTCGTCAGAAGTATCGATCTTCTGCTCGAGTTCCTGATTGCTTAAGATCTTTTCCGGCAGATAACTGCCAGTGCCCGTTATGCGTGAATATCCCATTTAATTTGCTTGAAATGCCTTTGTGGGACGCATATTTGCTTGATTATATCGGCAGGCACCAAGTGCCCGCCATCCTCTGCCTGGAGTATGCTGCGGGCGGCGTGAACTACCTTGCACATCTCTATCTGGCCGATCGCACCGGTACTTCGCTGGCTGGCAACCTGATGGGCGATGTCGTGCGCGGCGTCCTTGAGGGCCAATACAGTCCTGAGATAGAAGCCGGAATCCGGCTACACCGACAAATTGACAGTTACACTGACGCACACCCAATAGTCCGGGCGGCCAAGTCCAGATTCCAGCCACCATATAGACGTTACGCAGGCATCCTTCTGGATGTGTACTTTGACCACTGCCTGTCAGTTGGCTGGCAGCACTATCATCCGCTCCCGCTGGAAGCATTTGTCGAGCAGGCCCAAAGCAGGCTTGAGAAAGAAGCCCTGGAATTGCAGCATCCCGGGTTTACCTTAAGGCTGAGCTATATGCGCAGCCGAAGGCTCTTGCTTTCCTATCGGGAATTGTCCGGTGTCGAACATGCCTTGCAGGGGTTGTCCACCCGACTCAAGCGAGACAATCCACTGGCGACAGGACTAAACGCGTTAAATCCCATGCGGGCCTTACTGAACGAGGACTTCAAGCAGTTTTACCCGGAGCTGATCCGTCACGCGGAGGATCAAGCCAAGGAACTAATGGCATGAAAACCGCACAACTGGGAAGCATCGCCCAAATCCCCGAGCAGGAGATCGATGAAACCTTCATCCGCAGCAGCGGGCCGGGCGGGCAGAATGTCAACAAAGTCTCCAGTGCCGTACAGCTTCGTTTCAATGTTTGGGCGTCGTCCGTCCTCTCGCCTGAAGTCAAGCACCGTTTGCTAAAACTGGCCGGTAAGCGAGCGAATTCGGCGGGCGTGGTGATAATCACTGCACAAACGCATAGGGAACAAGCCCAGAATCGAGAAGAGGCACGCAGGAAACTGGCCGACCTGATCAACAAGGCCTCAATACGACCAAAGTCGAGAAAGAAAACAAGGCCGACTGCCGCCTCACGTCAGCGTCGGTTAACCGGCAAACTCATTCAAGGTCGGAAAAAGAAGCAGCGCAGCAGTGATTGGGATGACTAGATGTGCGCGTGATCAACCACTGGGCTATAGTCAAAGCTCACACTGGATAACTTAGGAGTGCGCCATGTTGAAGAAGATCAAGAGCCTGCAGGAATTGGTACAGGACTCCATCAACAAGGGTGCAACTTCAGTTGAGGAAGTCCACCGCACAATCGCCAGCATGCCATTTGACCAGCTTGAGAAAATTGCAGTACTGGAAACATCCTCGCAGAAGGCGCGCAAGCTCACTGACGAAAGCATCGGGGCCGTCTACGAAACCATACGCACGCTTAATGATCGCGCAGGCAAGATCGCGCGGGATTTGCTGGATAAACTTGATCAAACCGCACCGGCACATTCGGGTGGCCGCGGACGCGTCAGCGCAAAAACTGCACCCGGTCGCCGAAAGAAAGGCACTAAGAAAAAACTATAGTCTTGCTGCCGTTGACAATAATACGGTCTTCCAGGTGCCATAACACCGCGCGCGCCAAAACCTGACGCTCAAGATCACGCCCCATCCGCTTGAGATCGTCGACACTGTCTCGATGACTGACACGGGCAATGGCCTGCTCGATGATCGGCCCTTCATCCAGGTCTGCTGTCACGTAATGCGCCGTGGCTCCGATGAGCTTGACTCCCTTGTCATAGGCCTTGCGATAGGGGTTGGCACCAGCGAAGGCGGGTAAAAATGAGTGGTGGATATTGATGATACGGTCAGGGTAGTGAGACACGAACTCTGCCGACAAAACCTGCATATAACGAGCCAGCACGATCAGCTCGACCTGCTGGCCGATTACCTCCAGCGCTTTCTTTTCTGCTGAAGCACGATTCGCCGCCTCGACCGGGATGTAGTGAAACGGTATCCCAAAACCCTTGACTGCTGACTCCAGGTCGCGATGGTTGGATATGACAGCAGTAATCTCGCAGGATAACTCCTCCCTTGACGCACGCCACAATAGCTCTAGCAATGCGTGGTCATAGCGCGATACGAAAATCGCCACTTTCTTCTTGTGTGCGGCCTGGCTCACGGACCACACCATGCCAAATGGGGTTGCCACCTCGCTGGAGAATTTCTGCTCCAGCTCGCTCGCCGACATATCGAGACCACGCATCTGGAATTCCAGTCGCATGAAGAACGTGCCACCACTGGCATCCGTCGAATGCTGGTCAAGGTCCGTTATGTTGGCCCCATGTTGGTAAAGGAAGCCAGTCACTGCGGCAACAATACCCGGTCGGTCAGGGCAGGCAATTAGCAAACGCGCGGTCGTATCCAAGGGGTTCATCCCGATTGAGTTGGTTATTTAGAGCTGTGACCAGATATTCTGCATGGCAACCACCGCACGTTGCCTCAGGCGGTGATCCACAATCGTCGAAACTTCCGTCTCGCCCGGGTTGATCTCGATGGTCGGGATCCCCGCGCGGCGTGCTTGCTGTACAGGACCCGAGATATACGGAAAAACACTGGTGGTGCCGATACTCAGTACGACGTCAACACCCTGCCTGAACTGCTGGTAAAGGGCCTCAAGCGCGGCCTCTGGCAGCATTTCCCCAAACAGCACCACACGCGGTCGCACCAGTGCCGTGCACTTGGGACAACGCGGCGGGATCTCGATCGCGCTGTAATCAGGGACCCATGCATCATAGTCACACTTGATGCAGTGCAGTTCATGGATGTTGCCATGGATCTCTATGAGGTTCCGGCTGCCCGCATCACGGTGAAATCCATCAATGTTCTGGGTCAATACACAGACGTTTTCAAACCGGTCTTGCATCTCGGCAATGATACGGTGTGCGTCATTGAAGTGAGCACCACGACAAGCGCTTTCAATCTGGTGAATATATTTCCAGGTCAATTGTGGCTCTAGCCTGAGCATCTCACCTGACAATGCGACTTCGATCGGGACTTTATCGCCAGTCATCTTGTCCTCGTAGAGTCCCCCAATTCCCCGATAGGTTGGCAGCCCTGAGTCGGCAGATATGCCAGCGCCCGTGATCACCAACAGGCGCTTGGCATGCCTGAGATGGTTGACTACCTGCGAGAGGCTGGCCAAGTACTCAGGATCTGCCTTGGGTGGCCGTCGCAAGGCGGTCCACAGTGAGCGAAAACGGGATTTCATGATGGGTTTTGGTCTCCAGATCAGGGATTATAGAGAAGCTGCCCATTTCTGGCGCGTTCCTTGAAACGACGAACCCGGAGGCCTTGGTATGGATACTGCACTTGTCTGGTTCCGGCGTGACCTGCGTTTAGCCGACAACCCTGCGTTGCTGCATGCACTCAAACGGCACCAGCGGGTCATTCCTGTTTACCTGCATTGCCCGGACGAAGAGGCACCATGGCCACCCGGGGCAGCCCAACGAGTGTGGCTACATCACAGCCTGCAGGCATTGGATGACAGCCTGCGCAAGAAAGGCGTTCGTTTGATTTTCCGGCATGGCCCGAGCCTGAGCGCCATGCAACGTCTTGCCGCAGAAACAGAAGCCTGCGCGTCATACTGGAACCGGCTCTACGATCCTGCCCTGATTATTCGCGACAAACAGCTTGAAGCGGCACTGCAACAAGACGGCCTGAATGTGGAAACCTTCAATTCCGCCCTACTGCAGGAGCCTTGGGAAATAAAGACAAAGCAAGACGGCCCCTACAAGGTCTACACCCCCTTTGCCAGAAGTGTGCGGGAGGTGGGCGTTGATCCGCCAAACGGGATGGCCAGGAAACTTCCGGCTGTAGCCAAATCCTTACTGTCAGAAACTCTGGAGGACCTGCAACTCCTGCCGAGGCAAGCGTGGCATCGCAACATGATTGCGCATTGGCAGCCGGGAGAGCTCGGGGCCCGGCAGGCATTGCGTAGCTTCCTCAAGGCTGGGCTGTCCCAGTACAAAGAAGGGCGGAACCTGCCCGCTGAGCCTTTTGTCTCCCGCCTCTCCCCTCACCTGCATTTCGGCGAAATCGGTCCACGCCAGATTTGGCAGGCAGTTACGCAGGCAATGGACAGCTCCCGGGACAAGGCCAGTCGTGACGGCGGTGACACTTACCTCAAGGAACTAATCTGGCGAGAGTTCGCCTATCACCTGCTCTTTCACTTTCCCCATACCCCAGACAGTCCACTGAATGATCGTTTTTCACAATTCCCCTGGCTTGAACACGAGGATAAAACCCTGTCTGCCTGGCAACACGGCAGAACCGGGATTCCGATCGTTGATGCCGGCATGCGCGAATTGTGGCAAACAGGCTGGATGCACAACCGAGTGCGCATGATCGTGGCATCTTTCCTGACCAAGAACCTGCTCGTCCCCTGGCAGGAAGGTGCCCGCTGGTTCTGGGACACCCTCGTCGATGCAGACCTGGCCAGCAACACCCTGGGCTGGCAATGGACCGCTGGCTGTGGCGCGGACGCGGCCCCCTACTTCCGCATTTTCAACCCGGTGCTACAAGGCGCACGGTTTGATCCGGCTGGCGACTATGTTCGTCAGTGGGTACCTGAACTCTCAAAGTTACCCAACAAATGGATACACCAGCCCTGGCGTGCCAAAAAAGATGCCTTACAAGAAGCTGGCATACAACTTGGCAAGGATTATCCGCAACCCTTGGTTGATCTGGCAGAATCGAGGCAACGCGCACTCAACGCTTATGACAACCTGCGCGAGTTGACTGCACAAAGCGAGTAAAGCCCCGCTATACTCAATAGAGAAGACTTCAATGAGTGCCTGCCAGGGATAGGACACGCATGCCACGCAAACCAGCCAGTGAACAGGTGGATACCCTGCAGGACATCCGTGATGGGGCTTTTGCCTTGTTTGGACGCTACGGCTACGACGGAGTCTCCATTGACGACATTGCGAAGTCAGCCAACCTGAGCAAGGGAGCTCTGTACTGGCACTTCAAGGGCAAAGATGAGTTGTTCCTCGACTGCCTGAAACGACTACACGCGATCTTCGAGGAACACGTCTTTGACCGCATGCAACAGGAGACGGATGCGATCCTGCGCATCCTGGCTTTCTTCAGCGGCATGGAAGCATTGCTGCGGGACCCGCGGATCGAGGCTGGCGTGGCAGGGTATTGGCTCGGCATAGGCAATGCCGGTCTACCACTCATCAATGAAACGCAGCTTGCCTTCGAGAAACATACCGGCCAGATCGTTCGTGAAGCATTGGAGCTGGCGATGGCGCAGGGTTCACTGGATCTGGGAAGTGATCTTGATGATATGTCTCGCGCCATCATCGCCATCATGGAAGCCATCATTCTTCCGCTGCGCCAGCAAACCCCCGATGAGGTCCACCGAGTGGTTGGCGTCCTCGCGAGGGCGCTGCTAAGGGCCTATTCCAAGGACGCGCAGACCGTCAATCTCGCCAATCAGGTATTGAAATAAAGCCAGCTCCGCGATAGTTGACAGCGCTGACGTACAAGGCGTATCGTTATTGAACGATCGGTTAGTTTGTTGTCGAAACAGCTATTACGGTTACTGGACTAGGGAGAGAGAATGAATACGCAAGCCATGCAAGTGCCTATGGACACGCAGTGGAAAGACGGTAAACGCCATCTCTGGCTGCTGGGAGCGGTTCTGCCGTTAACACCACTGGTTGGCTGGCAGTTGGCTGAGATCACTGGCTATGGCGTTTTCTGGTGGTTTGCGCCCCTGTTCTTTTACAGCTTTATCCCGCTGATGGACTTTCTCGTCGGAGAGGACAGCAGCAATCCTCCCGAAAACGCGGTTCCTTCCCTTGAGCGTGACCATTACTATCGCTGGCTGGTCTATGCCTATATCCCGATCCAGTATGGAATGTTGATCTGGGGTGCATGGGCCTTTGTCAGCCTTGGTTTGCAATGGTGGGAGATGTTGGGTCTGGCCATTTCCATCGGCGGTGTTGGCGGTGTCGGCATCAATACAGCGCATGAGCTGGGCCACAAGAAAGAAACACTGGAACGCTGGCTATCCAAGATCACGCTCGCACAAGTGGCATATGGTCACTTCTACGTCGAACACAACAAGGGACATCACAAGAATGTGGCCACACCGGAAGATCCTGCCAGTTCACGGCTCGGCGAGAACTTCTATGAATTCTGGCTGCGTACCGTCATTGGAAGCGTCAGGTCTGCTTGGCAAATCGAAAAGGCCAGGCTCGCACGCTGCGGCAAGAGCCCATGGACATGGCAGAACGAAAACCTGCAGGCATGGTCAATGACCGTGGTTTTATGGGGCGCATTGATTGCAGTGTTTGGTCCGGTGCTGCTGGTGTTCCTGGTCATCCAGGCCGTCTATGGCTTCTCCCTGCTTGAGGTGGTGAACTATGTCGAGCACTACGGATTGCTGAGGCAGAAAGAGGCCAATGGCCG
>JBFKCG010000088.1:0-8523 GCA_041620675.1 Nevskiales bacterium | reverse complement strand
CCGGAGCGGTTGGAATTCTGGCGTACCGGCTGGAAACAGCTGCGTGCCCGCACCAAATACGAAAAACAGGCGGATGGTGAATGGACGTGCGTGGCCGAGAATCCCTGAGCCTGCTGCTCAATTCACGGTAAACGGCCTGAACTTCATCAGCAGGATCGGCAGTAACGTCAGGTTTGCCGCCAGCGCAAAGACCATGGCGACACCGGTGAACAGGCCGAAGTAGATGGTGGGCATGAAATTCGACAAGACCATGATCGAAAAGCCCATTGAGATGACAACTGTGGTGTAGACCATGGCACGGCCAACGCTGCCATGTGAACGGGAGATGGCGCCCGCATAGCCTCGCGTCCTGACCTCTTCGCGGAATCGATACGTGTAGTGAATGGTGTCATGCACACCGATACCAATCGTGATGGCGGCAATGGTGATGGTCATGATATCGAGCGGAATTCCCAGCAGCCCGAGCAGGCCGAGCACCAGCATTGCCGCGATCAGGGTGGGCAAGGTGCCGATGAGGGCCATCTTTGCGCTCTTGAATAAAAGCATGAACATCAGGCTGATGACGCCAAACACGATGACGATGGTCTTGGTTTGGGAAGTAAACAGGCTCTGCAGAACATTGTTGTAGAGCACCAGTGCGCCGGTCAGGTGCACCTGCTCCGGCGCAAGCCCCATGGTTTTGGTCAGGTCCTGCTGAATCTTGTGCAGAAGGGCATCCCGATTCAGGTTGGGATCCGAATCAATGACCCGTACCGCGAAGCGCAGTTGATTGCCGTCGGCTGAGAGGTAGGGGTCGTACAGGGCGGTCTTTACGCTGTCCGGCAGTTGCGCATACATGACAGCCATCGCGAAGTTGTCGAGTGGCTTGTCGCCATTGATCATCTGCACCATGCGCATGCTGGAGGAAAGCGAGAGCACCTTGCCGGTTTCCGGCAGCTGGTCCAGGTAATCATGGATGGCGTGCACTTCGTCGAGCTGGAAAGCGTTGTACCAGTAACTGGTGGCGGACAGGCCGCCGGATGAAGCCGCTTCCAGTGCGTATTCATCTGCTGCCTGTTCCTCAAGAAAATCACGGGGCGCGTCAATGATTACATCCAGCGGCGTGGTGCCCCCCAGCTCCTTGTCAATGACAACCATGCCCTGGTAGATCTCGGTGCTGGGCTTGAAGTAATCAATAAAGCGGTTTTCCACTGTCAGCTGAAATATCCCGTAAGCACCAAGCAGCACAAGCAAGCCGTAGGTGGCGGAGATGCCTGCTGCTTTCCTGCCAACAAATGCGGCGATCCCGGCGTTGATGCTGGCCGTCACGTCCCGCCGTGCTGTGGGGGCGGTGCCTGCTGCAAGTGGCGCGAGCGCCGTTGGGAAAGCCAGGAAAGTGAAAATGAAGGCAAATGCGCAGCCCCAGGTCATCATCACGCCAAAATCAATTACTGGCCTGATGTCGCTGATGGCCATTGACGCAAACGACAACATCGTCGTGAGTGCGGTGTAGAGCGATGGCATGAATTTGTTGCGAATGGTCTGCTGCAGCAGGGAGCGTTGCGACTGAGAGGGATCGAGCTGGTGCAGCTCGCGATGCTGGACCACCAGGTGGATGACCTGTGAGAGCGTGATGATCAGGATCAGGGAGATGAAGTTCGAGGAAACCACGGTCACCGGCCATCCAGCAGTAGCCAGGAAGCCAGTCATCACGATCGCGACGATGGCGCAGATGCCGGCCGGCACCACCACCCAGCGGACGCTGTTAAACGAAATCGCCAGCAGCACGATGATGAACAGGCCGACGCCCACACCAAAGCTGCGGATGTCATTGCGCACATACGAGATCATGTCGACGGCAATCATCGGCAGCCCGCCAAGGAATATCCGGGCCTCACTGCGGTAACGATCCAGTACCTCACGTACCTCTGAAATAGTTTGCTTCTTGTTCGCCTGCGCCGCGGCATTGGCTGATTCGTAGGCGGCGGAGACACGCGCCAGTTCAGCTGCTTCTGCCGGATTCAGTCCTGCCTCGGCTTGCTTGAGCCGCAAGCTGTCGCGGCGGCGATAAAGCGAGCGAGCCTGTTCGTCGCCCTTGAGATAGGCCAGCAACGCCGTGGTCTCTCCGTCCGCGCTCATTAGCAACTGGCTGTACAAGGGGCTGGTCTGCAACTCGCGGCGGGCGAGCTCGTAGTCCGTATCAGGGTCCGACAATGTCCGGGTATGTTCCTGGATCTCCGATAGCGTGACTCGAGGGCTGTCAATCAGCGGCACATCCAGGATGCTTGTGACCGATGACACGGGTGGCAAGGCAACCAGGTCGTTCCTCAGTGCACGCAGGTTCTCGAGAGAGCGGCGAGAGATCAGTTCACCGTCCGGCGAGTAGGTGACGATGAGGAATTCCTGTGAGCCGTAACGCGCTTCGATGTCGGCGTAGTAGCGAAGGTCTTTGTCGTTCTCGAGGATGAGGGAGTCTGTGGATGCGTCAATACGAAAGTATTGGGACTGCCAGGCCGCTCCTGCCAGCAGCAGGACCAGCAGGATTGCGACGACCCGCCCGTGATCCAGTGTCAGGCGGTAATAGAACGCAGTGGCTGCCTTAAGCATGAGCGGGCTCCATGGCTCTCATACTAAGGCAATGGAGCTGGCTCGTGGCAGCCATGCCCGTTCTCACGTGCGATGCAGGCCGGCAATCAGTGGCACTGAAATGCTGGATATGCGCGGATATGCAACGCATGGGTCATCCAGATGTCCTACCATAGGTTGGCATCAGCCTTTGACGGGATGCGGTGATTTCGGAGCAAACAGAGACACAAACGCGAAGTAGGTTGCCGGCAGGCCTGCAGCCGGTTGGCGCGCTGGCGGATGATGAGCGCGCCCGTGGCCTGCGCATGGTGTTCTACGATGGCGTGTTCTCCCAAGTCATGGGGACCCTCACCGGGGGCGCATTCATCGTTGCCTTCGTGCTGGCACTTGGCGGTTCGAACATGGTGGTGGCCTTGCTGGCTGCTGCGGGTCCGCTGACTCAACTGCTACAGATTCCGGCGGTTTTCCTGATAGAGCGCCTGCGTTATCGCAAGGCGGTCGTGGTGACTTTCTCGTTGATGGCGCGGCTGCTATGGCTGCCGATTGCGGCCCTGCCCTGGTTCGCGCCAGTGGAATGGCGCCTGACCCTGCTGGTCGCCCTCGTGTTTGGCTATTTCGCACTGGGCACCATCTCGGGTCTGGCTTTCAACTCCTGGATGCATGACCTGATCCCGCATGCACGCCTTGGCGATGTTTATTCAAAGCGACTGGCGGTAGGTACGGCCGTTTCCGCAGCGCTTTCCCTGGTGGCCGGCCTGCTGGCAGACCAGTGGAAGGGGTTGGAGCCGCCCGCCATGATTTATTCCGTCTATCTGGTGGTCGGTGCCGTTGCCGGGCTGATCGGCGTGTCCTACCTCTATCGCACGCCTGAGCCACGCATGAGCGCGGCTCGCCCGGTGCGACTGTCCATGCTGCTGCAACCGCTGTCTGACCTGAACTTCCGCAGCTTGCTGGTATTCCTCGGCGTGTGGGCGTTCGCGGTCAATCTGGCGGCGCCCTTCTTCACCGTCTACATGCTTCAGC
The DNA here is from genome assembly GCA_041620675.1 of Nevskiales bacterium. Lineage (GTDB taxonomy): Bacteria > Pseudomonadota > Gammaproteobacteria > Nevskiales > DATLYR01 > DATLYR01. The sequence continues at coordinate 4,935 of JBFKCG010000088.1, read as the reverse complement.
GCATGGGCCTGTCCATGACCGCAGTGCTGGTGCTGTCGGTCCTGAGCCAGCTGGTGAACGTCATGGCTTACCGGATCTGGGGACGGCTCGCGGATCGTTTCAGCAACAAGGCGGTGCTGCTGGAGTCGGGGCCCCTAGTGATCCTGGTCGGGTTGGCCTGGCCCATGATGTCACTGGCGGAGTCGGCCTGGGCGATGTGGGCCTTGCTGATCGGCATCCACGTGCTGTCCGGCATGTCCACGGCAGGCGTCAACCTGTGCACGGCAAACATCGCGCTGAAGCTTGCACCGCAAGGGCAGGCGACCGCCTATCTGGCGGTCAATGCCGTGATCTCGGGTATCGCAGCAACCCTCGCGCCACTGTTAGGTGGCCTGTTGGCGACCTTGCTGGAATCGCATGCGCTGGTGCTGGACCTGCAGTATGAAGGCAGCGGCGGTGGCAGCACGCTTCTTGGTTTGCGACTGTACGGTCTGGATTATGTGTTCGTGCTGTCGTTCATCGTCGGCTTGTATGCCCTGCATCGATTGCTGGCGGTGGTGGAGCTGGGCGAGATAGGCGATATCCGTATCCTGGACGAAGTGAATGCGGAAGCGAGGAAAGTGGTGCGGCATGTGTCCAGCATTGGCGGATTGCGGGACTTCTTTACCTTCCCTTACGCGCTGTTGGTGCCGCTGCGCAGGCGACGCAAGGACCGAAGGCAGGCCCGCCGGTCGCGTCGCGAGCGAAGCACGGACACCAGTCCGCTGGCGACGGATTAGGATCGGTGAGGGTTCAGCCGCGAGGCTGCGGCGTCTTGATGAAATATTCGCTCATCATGACAGTCATGATGTTCCACAAGCGCAGCATGCGTGTCACTGAGCGCAACATGATGGTGATGTTGACTATCAGTTGCAGGTAATTGTTCGCACCGAAGAACAGCAGCTTGTTGGTGACATGCTCACCGGAAGGCCAGCCTTCCTCGACGATACCCTCGCAGCCAGGCGCGTCGGGCGTTAATGCCGACTCGACAAGGTTGCGCACATAGCGCGTGCGCGGTTGCATCCACTCGCTCATGGGGGATTGCCAGCCAAACCAGCGGCGCATCCATTCATCCCTGGGAATGGATTTCGGCCGGTGCACCAGGGTCACCGCGAGGATGCCGGGGCTGCGCTCGCCGTCGGGCCAATGGCGTCGGGCCGCATGTTCATTCTCGCCGTACTCGGTGTAAAGCCATTCATCGACGTGGTATCCAGCGACATCAAACCCAGCGTCGCGCAGCGTGGATTCGATCGCCTTGCTCTGCGAGACCGCGTCCACCCAGACGTTGACCTGGGCCACGAAGGCTTTCTTGAACAGCGGTTTGGGCGATGGTGACGGCGTGGTAACCAGGTCATCGGCAATGTTCATCTGCAGCCCAGCCACACCTGAGGCCAGCAGTTTGGGCGCACATCGCTCGAGCAGGACGTGGCGACGTTCTGCCGGCGACATTGGCTGCCTGGGCCACAGTAAATAGATCAGTTTGGTCATGCGGCGGATTTCTTGCGTGATTCAAGGTATGTACGCGCAATCGGCAGCAACAGGGGCATGCCATTCGCTCGGTTGTAGCGTGGTGCGTAGCCGAGGTCACGACGGGCCTTGTCAATGCGGAAGCTGCCACTCTCGGTCAGGTTGCGCACGCTGCGCCGGGTCAGCACCGGTTCGGGCGCGCCGAGCCAGTGGCTCAGTTCCAGCACGACGCCGATGGCGCGCATCATGCCGGCCGGGAGGCGGCGGGTGGGGAAGCTGCGGCCCAGGCCCTCCACCAGTGGTCGGAACCACTCCAATGGATTGAGCGGCTCATCGTCAGTGATGAAGTAGGCCTGGCCACCGGCGACATCTGGCTTGGCGTGCAGGGCCTTGGCCGCCAGCAGCTGCGCGTCAACCAGGTTGTCGATGTGTGTGTTGTCAGCGGCAGAATGGCCATCCCCAATCAGGACCGTGAAGCTGTCCAGCTGCTCGAGGAAGCTGCGCACCATGATCGAGGTGGTGTCGATGCCCCAGATGCCGCCCGGACGTAGCGCACAGACTCGCAGGCCGCCCACCGTGTCGGCTGCCAGCGCTGCGCGCTCGGCTTCGATCTTGCTGCGGGTGTACAGGTCGTTGGTGTTGACTGCATAGGGCAGGGTTTCGTCCTGCCGGACATAGTCACGATCCATGACGACATTGAAGGTGCTGGTATGAACCATGGCGGTGACGCCGGCTGCCGCGGCGGCGCGCGCAACATTGTCTGTTCCTCCCACGTTCACCTCATGGACCAGGCGGCGCAGTGAGGGGCGTGCGATCGCCATCAGCTTGATGAGTGCTGCGGTATGAAAAACGGTGTCGATGTCCCGGCAGGCCGCCAACAGGCTGTTGTAATCGCGCAGGTCGCCTGTGACGACCTCAACGCCCGCCTCGGACTTGTGGTTTATCACGTCGAAGCTGCGCACAGTGCAGCCCGCGGCGCGCAGGCGCCGGACGATGGCGGATCCCACGTAGCCGGCGCCACCGGTGACCAGGCAGCGGGGGCCGATCTCGGCTGCCGTCAACTTCGGCGGTTCCGGGATGGTGGGTGAAGCAGGGGAACTCATGCGGAAGTCTCCGTTTTGCCATAGATATCGCGTGTGGCCTTGCTGAAAAACTGCGTGCGGCGTTTGTGTGACATGAAACCAAACAGCCGGTCGACAAAGCGATTCAGGCGCCCGGTGATGTGCACGGGACCCTTGCCCAGCGCAGCCAAGCCTTCGCGTGCAACCGCTTCCGGGCGCATCGGGAAAGCCTTCGACTGGTTTTGCTGTGGCGTGCTGGCCTTGAAGTTGGGCGTCGCGGTGGCACCGGCAACGCAGGCCAGCGCATCGATCCCGCGTGGTGCGAGCTCGGTCCAGAGGCTTTCCGCAAGCACGATGTTGAAGGCCTTGCTGGCCGCGTAAGTGCTGATCAGCGCCGACCCCTGGAAGCCGGACATGCTCGACATCAGCAGGATGCCGCCGCGCCCTCTCTGGATGAGCCTTGGCACCATCCGGTAGGCCAGAGTCACCGGTCCCCGGCAGTTGACGTCCAGCGTGGTCAGGTGGTCCTGCAGGCTGGCATCGACGAAGTCAGCGATGCGGCTGTAACAGGCGTTATAGACCAGCAGGCCCACATCCAGTCCTTCAATGGCGTCTTCAAAGCGAGGACCCAGATCGTCCGAAGCGAGGTCGAGGGCGACACAGCGGACCTCGACGCGATAGCGCCTGCGGATCAGCTCGGCGTCTGCCTCCAGCGGCTCGCGACGCCGTGCAATGGTCACCAAATTTAGCCCGCGCTCGGCGAGCACGTGGGCGTAGGCCTGGCCGATGCCCTCGGATGCGCCGGCAATCACGGCCCAAGGGCCATAGCGGTCGTGGAATTCAGGAAAAAGGATCACAAGCTCTCCATTCGAGGCGACATGTCACGTGTTGTTTGAATAGCCCAGGGCTTGGCGGTGATTGCATTCACCGACCGGTAACAGCATGAACAGATGGGATCGTTATGGCATACCCCATCTGTGTGAGGTCTCTACAAGGCGATACACACTGCTAAGGTGCCTGCACTTTGCGGTAGCCAGCCGGGATGGCGAAGCGGCTGTCGGGCAGCGATTCCTGCTTGATGCTTGTGACTTGGGAGGTGATGCGCTGGGGTTTGGCTGCCTCAGCCATTTGCCGTGCAGCCTCGGGTGGCATTTGCTTGAGCACCTCCGGCGGCAATGCCGGCATTGCCATCGTCATGGTGGACTCGTTGGCCAACGCGATGCCCTTGGGCAGGTTGCCGCCCCCGGACTGGAATTTAAAGTCGCTTATCATCCGCCGGTAAAACTTCGTGTATTCATCCGCGCCCGGCGTATCGCTGGCGAAGCAGGTCAGGCCGCTGTACTGGCCGCCCATCAGTGCCCCCGCGCTGTGGTAATCCTCACAGCTGTAGCCGGCGATGCTGCGGCGCGTGCCGGCTTTCTTGAACTGCAGCGACCAGGCCGCGGCCATGGCCTGCACCATCTGTGCGCCTTGTCCCGGCTGGTCCAGCCTGAGTTCCATCGCGGTCTTGTTGGCGGTATCGAGCATGACCATGGTGCGCTTGTCGAGATCAATGATGGTGCCGCCCGAGTCCTGGAGCGTGATCATGCGCCCGCCTTCGATCTGGATGGTCTCGGTCGTGCTGCGCGTTCCCCCAAGCCCATCCGGTGATTTCGTGGTCTGGGTAATGACCACCCCGGCATGGGCCGGCAGCGAGGCCAGCCACAGGATGATGAACAGGAGGGAGGTTGTGCCTGCTTTCATGGGTTGGCCTTCTCGGTTTCAGGGTAGATGCCAGTCATGCTCGCTGGGGAGACTTACGGCGTCACGATATTGAATGCCCCTTCCGGTTTCTCGAACAGGGCAAAGAAGCGCACCAGGTCAAGGCGACTGCCCTTGATCTGGAGGTCATCCGACATCAGGGTGTCCTTGATGCTGCCAGATCCGGTGAGCATCTTCAGGTAGAGCTCGTGCGTGAGCTGCAAGGTGGCGTTGGCCTTGGGGTCGGGCGCGCGCGCTGCATGGTGCAGCACGGCGTTCTTGAGCGTGAGAACGTAACTCTCGTTGAGGTCGGTGAGCACAAGGTTGATGACGAAATCCTTGCCCTCGGCCTTGGGCCCATTCAGGCGTGCCGCCATCGCATCGAGGAAACGGGGTACGGGCGTGTGACGCAGCATGCCGAGTGTGTTGGTCATGTTGAAGCCAGCCTCGGGTGCGCCATGGCGCAATTCGAAGGCACCGGTCAGGTAGGCATCACGCCAAGGCCCGGATTCGGATTGATAGCCCAGCTGGTCATAGGTCTTGGCGAGCAGGGACTTGGCCTTGCCGTTGCCCGGTTCGGCAAATACCAGGTGGTTGAGCAGTTCCGCCGCCCAGCGGTAGTCGCCGGCATCATACGAGGCCTGTGCCT
>JBFKCG010000087.1:0-8751 GCA_041620675.1 Nevskiales bacterium | reverse complement strand
TTTTTTATTGCCCATGCACCCTCGCTGTGCACTGCACCCTATTGGGGCGCAGCTCCTGCACGATCAAGCACCCGATAGCCCAGGCTCTCGGCGAGATGTTTCGGCTGGATAGCGTCGCTCGGTTCAAGATCGGCGAGCGTGCGTGCGACACGCAGCACACGATGCGCTGCCCTGGCGGACAAGCGTAACCTTTCCAGCGCCTGTACCAGCAGCTGCCGTGCGTCGCTGGCCAGCGCACAATCCCGATCCAGCTCGCGGGGCTCAAGCTGGTGGTTGGGTTTGCCGGCGCGCTGTAATTGTCGTTCGCGCGCGGCACTCACCCGAGTCCTTACCCAGGCGCTGCATTCACTTCCTGCGGTGTCCTGCGACAGTAGCGTGGCCTGCGGCAGGTGACCGACATGCAGTTGGAGATCAATGCGGTCCAGCAGGGGGCCGGAAATGCGCGCACGGTAACGCTGCACTTGCTCCTGTGTGCAGCGGCAGCGTCCCGCTGGCTCGCCAAGCCATCCACAAGGACAGGGATTCATGGCGGCGATCAACTGGAAGCGCGCGGGAAATTCGGCCTGCCGGGCAGCGCGTGAAATAGTGATGCGCCCGGTTTCCAGGGGTTCGCGCAGGACATCGAGCACCGGCCGGCTGAATTCAGGCAGCTCGTCCAGAAACAGCACGCCGTTGTGCGCGAGCGTGATCTCGCCCGGTCGTGGCACGCTGCCGCCGCCGACCAAGGCGATGCCGGAGGCCGTGTGGTGCGGTGATCGCACCGGACGCCTGCCCCAGTGCTTGGCCGGGTCAAAGCCCTGTGAACTGATGGAGGCGATGGCGGCGACTTCCAGTGCCTCGGCTTCACTCAGCGGTGGCAGGATGCCAGGCAAGCGCGACGCCAGCATGCTCTTGCCACTACCGGGGGGTCCGATCATCAGCAGGCTATGGCCGCCGGCCGCGGCCACTTCCAGTGCGCGTCGCGCCTGTGCTTGTCCGCGTACGTCTGAGAGGTCAGGCAATGGTTCAGTTGCTGCAGCGATTGTTGCAAGTGCAGGCTTGAGTCCCGATGGCTCTTGCCCGGCAAGTGCGGCACAGACCGTAAGCAGGTGAGGCGCGGTGAAGCATTGCGTATCACGCAGCAACGCGGCCTCGGCGCTGTTGGCCTCGGGCAGGATCAGCCTGCGTCCGGCGCGGCCCGCCTGAATGCCGGCGGGCAATATGCCGCGCACACCACGCAGCTCGCCCCCGAGGGATAGTTCGCCGAGGAATTCATGGGCTTGGAACTTATCGTGAGGTAATTGGCCGGAGGCGGCGAGGATGCCAAGTGCAATCGCGAGATCAAAGCGTCCGCCATCCTTGGGTAAATCAGCCGGCGCGAGGTTGACGGTGATGCGGCGATCACAGGGGAATTGAAACCCGCTGTTGACCAGTGCGGCTCGCACCCGATCCTTGCTTTCCTTCACCGCGGTTTCGGGCAGTCCCACGATGGAAAGAAAAGGCAGGCCATTGGCGAGATGAACCTCGACACGCACCAGGGGTGCGTCAAGGCCACATGAGGCACGGCTGTAAACGGTCGCAAGGTTCACGCGGCTACTCTCCCTGTAGCTGAAGCAGTCATCCTGACTGCGTTATGACGATCGGATGCGGCGCAGGTATGAACCCGGGCGCACACTAATCAGTTTACTTCTTGAGCTGGGCTTCCAGTTCGCGGACCTGCTTTTCCAGCGTATCGAGCTTGGCCCGGCTGCGCGCCAGTAATTCGCGCTGGACCTCGAACTGTTCGCGGCTCACCAGATCGAGCTTCTCCAGTCCGCCTTGCAGCATGGCGCGGAAGTTGGTCTCCAGTTCCTGACGAAATCCCTTCAATCCCGGAGGCAGGAATTGCGTGAGTCGTTGCGCCCATTCCTGGGCCAGTTGCTCAATCTGTCGTGGTTCAATCATCGGCAGTCATCCCTTGTCAGCGCAGCGAGTGTAGCCACAGAGCCATCGCTTGCCTACCGCGCGGGACGCACCATAACAGTGCGCCCTGCACTGGTGCACAGCCAGTCATGGGGCACGCACATCCCCGGTCAGAGACGTATCTCATTGATTTATTGGGATATCGAGGAATGGCACGGCCTGTGCTTTAAGAGAAGGGCAGCAATACTTTGCAGGCGTTCCGCCGTGTCGCGGGACTAAACAGCTATCAGGAGCAAGCAACGATGAAACTGATCACAGCCATCATCAAGCCCTTCAAGCTGGACGAGGTCCGCGAGGCCCTGTCCGAGGTGGGCGTTCAAGGCATCACGGTGACCGAGGTCAAGGGCTTCGGTCGACAGAAAGGTCATACGGAACTCTATCGAGGCGCGGAGTACGTCGTGGATTTTCTGCCCAAGGTCAAGCTCGAGGTCGCAGTGGATGGTCCGCAGGTGGAGACCACGATTGAGGCCATCAGCAAGGCAGCCCACACCGGCAAGATCGGCGACGGCAAGATTTTTGTCAGTGAGCTTGAGCAGGTTATCCGCATCCGTACCGGCGAGACCGGTAAAGACGCCATCTGATCACCCCCGATGATTTTCGTAGAGGAGTCTTTGTCATGAAATTTAGAAACTTGATGATCCCGCTGTTGCTGGCGAGCTGTTCGCTCGTTGGCACAGCCCAGGCCGAAGAGCTGCAGCCCGCGCTGGAAGTGGCGCAGGCTGCACCGGAGGCCAGCCCGGCACCGGCACCAAGGCCGCGTCCGGCAGCCCCGCGTGTTGACGTGAAGCAGGTGGCCACTGACGTGGCCGAGGATGTTGCGGCGCGTGTGGCAACGGAAGCCGCGATGGCCGCCATTGCGGCGAACGAAGCCGCCAAGGCAGCCGCCGAGGCAGAAGCCGCTGCGGCAGCGGAAGCTGCTGAAGATGTGGCGACGCTCGACACCGGCGATACCGCGTGGATGCTGACGGCCACCATCCTGGTGCTGTTCATGACCATCCCCGGCCTGGCCTTGTTCTATGGCGGCATGGTTCGCGCCAAGAACGTGTTGTCGGTGCTGATGCAGTGTTTTGCCATCACGGCGCTGATGACGGTGTTGTGGGTGGTCTACGGCTACAGCATGGCGTTCGATACCACCGGCATGCAGGCAGGGGTGGTTAACCTGCACAGCTTCACCGGCGGCTTGAGCAACATGTTCCTCAAGAACCTGACGCTGGACGGCCTCACCGGCACGATTCCCGAGTCGGTGTTCATGACCTTCCAGATGACCTTTGCCATCATCACACCGGCGCTGATTGTGGGTGCGGTGGCGGATCGCATGAAGTTCTCCGCGCTGCTGATCTTCACTGCGCTGTGGGCAACTTTCTGCTACTTCCCCATGACCCATATGGTCTGGAGTGGTGACGGTGCGCTGATGTGGGATTGGGGCGTGCTCGACTTTGCGGGCGGCACCGTGGTCCACATCAATGCGGGTATCGCCGGCCTGATGGCGGCACTGGTCCTCGGCAAGCGCAAGGGTTATCCGACCACCGCCATGCCGCCGCATAACCTCGGCTACACGCTGATGGGTGCGAGCATGCTGTGGGTGGGCTGGTTCGGCTTCAACGCGGGCTCCGCGGTTGCCGCTGGCACCAGCGCGGGCATGGCCATGGCCGTGACCCAGGTGGCGACTGCCACTGCGGCGCTGGGCTGGATGTTTGCCGAGTGGATCTCGCACGGCAAGCCGAGCGTGCTGGGCATTGCCTCGGGTGCGGTTGCCGGCCTGGTCGCCATCACCCCGGCCTCCGGTACGGTGGGCCCCATGGGCGCGCTGGCGATCGGCGCGGCCTCCGGCGTGATCTGCTTCCTGGCCTCGACCAAGCTCAAGCGTGCGCTCAAGTACGACGACTCGCTTGACGTCTTTGGTGTGCATGCGGTGGGCGGCATTGTCGGTGCCATCCTGACCGGCGTGTTTGCCTTCCCGGCCCTGGGCGGCGTGTGGGAGCCAGGCGAAGGTGCCACCATCGCCAGCCAGGTCTGGATCCAGACCAAGAGCGTGCTGTTCACCTTGTTCTACACCGGCATCCTGACCCTGATCCTGCTGAAGCTGGTTGACGTGATCGTCGGCCTGCGTGTCAGCGAGGAAGAGGAAGTGGTCGGTCTCGACATCTCGATGCACGACGAGCGTGGTTACAACCTGTAATTCAACGCAGGTTGGTAGATTGGGGCGCCCCGCTGGGGGCGCCCCTTTTTTGTGGACGGGGGCTGGCTATGGGCTGACCCGCCACCCTGCTAGACTCGACAACAATTGAGAAACCTATAAGGAGGGGGCTCATGAAGCTACTGACTGCGATTATCAAGCCGTTCAAGCTGGAGGATGTCCGCGAGGCATTGTCCGAGATCGGTGTGCAAGGCATCACCGTGACCGAGGTCAAGGGCTTTGGCCGGCAAAAGGGCCACACCGAGCTGTACCGCGGTGCGGAGTACGTGGTGGATTTTCTGCCCAAGGTCAAGGTGGAACTGGCGCTGGATGACGCCGATGTGAACAAGGCCATCGAGGCCATCACCAATGCCGCCCGCACCGGCAAGATCGGTGACGGCAAGATCTTCGTGCAGGCCCTGGAGCAGGTCATTCGTATCCGCACCGGTGAGACGGGCAAGGACGCGGTATAAGCGTCCGCAAGCGCAAGCTGCAAACCAATCAGGGAGACTCTTATGCTTAAGCTATTCGGCAGTTTTGTCCTGCTGTTGCTGATGCCCGGCTTGGCCTTGGCCGAAGACGCGCTCGACACGGGTGATACCGCGTGGATGCTGACGGCCACCGCACTGGTGCTGTTCATGACCTTGCCCGGACTGGCGCTGTTCTACGGCGGCCTGGTTCGCACCAAGAACGTACTGTCGATCCTCATGCAGTGCCTGGTGATTGCCTGCGTCGTGTCCGTGATCTGGGTGATCTTCGGTTACAGCCTGGCTTTCGGGCCCGGCGGCGAGTTCATCGGCGGCATGTCCAAGGCTTTCCTGAACGGGGTTGGCAAAGACAGCCTGTCCGGCTCAATACCGGAAACCGTATTCGTCATGTTCCAGATGACCTTCGCCATCATCACGCCAGCGCTGGTGGTTGGTGCCTTCGCTGAGCGCATGCGCTTTCCCGCGATGTTGCTGTTCTCGGCGCTGTGGGTCGTGTTGGTCTACCTGCCGGTCGCACACTGGGTCTGGTCCAGTGACGGCTGGCTCTACAAGCAGGGCTTGCTCGACTTCGCCGGCGGCACTGTCGTGCACACAACCTGCGGCATGGCGGCACTGGTGTGTGCGTTGATCCTGCGAGCCCGTCAGGGTTTTCCGGAAACCGCGATGATGCCACACAACATGACCATGACCGTGACGGGTGCGGGCATGCTCTGGGTCGGCTGGTTTGGCTTTAATGCCGGATCCGCCGTGGCAGCCAATGGCAACGCCGGCATGGCCATGCTGGCCACCCACACCTCGGCCGCGGCAGGCGCGCTGGCCTGGATGACCATGGAGTGGGTTCGTTACGGCAAGCCCAGTGTGCTGGGCGTGGCGACCGGCGTCATCGCCGGACTGGCCACCATCACCCCGGCCGCGGGTTTCGTTGGTCCCGGTGGGGCATTGGTCATTGGTATCGTGGCAGGCATGGTCTGCTTCTCGGCGACCAACTACATGAAGCGGGCACTCAAGGTGGATGATTCGCTGGACGTGTTCCCGGTGCATGGCATCGGCGGCATGCTGGGAACGATGGCGGCGGGCGTGTTTGCCTCAACCGAGCTTGGCCTGTTCAGCGGCATGGGTTATGCCGAAGGCATGAGCATGGGCCGCCAGCTGGGCGTGCAGCTGCTCGGCATTTTCGTCATTGGCGGTTACACCGTGGTCCTGACCTTCGTGCTGCTGAAGCTGGTGGACGCCATTACGCCACTGCGTGCCAGCCAGGAAGAAGAAACCATGGGCCTGGATACCTCGCAGCATAACGAGCGTGGCTACGATATCTAGTTGGCATTGATATCAGTGAATGAGAGGGCGGCCCAGGCCGCCCTTTCTTTATTGTGTGGGGCGCGCCGGTCATCGGAGGCGCCTTGACGATAATCGCGCTACTTCCAGATACCGGGTTCGTTTAGCGTGACCAGATTCCCGGCGTCAGGGTCAGCTTGTTGTGCGTGCCATCACAGAAAGGCGGTTGTTGCGTGTGCTTGCAGGCGCAGAGCCAGAGCCTGCCGCTGTCGGCCTTCACCGTGAATTTCACCGGCTGGAAACCGCTGCCGGCATGCGACCCATCGCAGAAAGGTTGTGTGCGGGACTGACCACAGGCACACCACCAGTAATCGCCCGGGGCCAGATCCAGGGCATGGGGCATGCGCGCGGCTATGACAGGTTCGTTCATCGGTCCCCTTCCGGCGTTTGTCGGGACTGTACGCTTTCAGCCTCGGCAGCGGCAACAGGGCGGGTCTATACTGGCCCTGTAATAGGGAGCAGTGTGGGCTGGAGGTTTAGGTATGAACAAGATGACGGTTGTATCAATAGGGGCCGCGCTTTTATTTGCCGCTACGGCTGCTTCCGCCGAGATGTATCGCTGGGTCGATAGCAAGGGCAAGGTGCATTACAGCGACCGCCCAGTGCAGGGCGCTGAACAGGTCGAGGTCAAGGTGCCCGGCGGATCCGGTTCAAGCGAGGCTCCGGCGAAAGAAGCCAAAGACGATTCCGCCAAGAACAAAGCGGACAAGAAAGCGGGTGCGGGCGATCCATCAGGCGTCACGGATGATGACGAGCTCAAGGACATCGTGCGTGCCGAGCAGTGCAACAAGGCAAAGAAAGAGCTGGAGACGCTGGAGACGGCCAGTGACGTCTATGAAGAAGATGCCTCGGGCGGCCGCCGCATGCTGTCAACCGACGAGCGGGTGGACCGGATCATCAGCGCGCGCAAGTCGGTCAGCAGCTACTGCGCCAGTTCGGATTCCTGACGCAAAAGCCTGAGCCGGTGTTTTGGGGCTTGTCTAGAGTCCCAGCGCGCGCGCGACAAAAGGCGCGGGCGTGATGGCAGCGCGGTGCATCTCGGCGCTGTAGTAGCGCGTCTGCAGCTGGTTGGCATTGACGGCCTCCAGCCGGGGCTTCAGCGGGGCGCTGCTCTTGGCCGCGAGGCTGCCCGACCACCACCCGGACGGGTAAATCGGCTGCGGGAAGCTGATCAATTGCGTCTGAGCAAAGCCGACTTCACGCATGGCCGCATGCATTTCCGTGATCAGCTCGAGGTGCAGCAGGGGGGATTCGCTCTGTTGCACGAGGATGCCGTCGGGGCCCAGCGCCTTGATGCAGTCCGCATAAAACTTCTTGCCGAATAAACCCTCGGCCACGCCAACCGGATCCGTGCTGTCAATGATGATCACATCGATGCTGCCCGGCTTGGCCTTCTTCATCCAGGCCACGCCGTCGCCAAAATACAGTTCTGCACGCGGGTCATTGTTCGACGTGCACAGCTCGGGAAAATGAATCTCGGCCAGGCGTGTGACGCGTTCGTCAATTTCGACCTGGAGCGCATGCTCGACGCTGGTATGCTTGAGCACTTCCTTGAGCGTGCCGCAGTCGCCGCCACCAACCACCACCACCTGTTTCGGATTGGGATGCGTGAACAGCGCTGGATGCGACATCATCTCGTGGTAGAGAAAATTGTCGCGGGTTGAGACCATGGTGCAGCCATCGATCACCATGAGCTTGCCGAAAGTCTCGGTCTCGTAGATCTCGATCAGCTGGTAAGGCGTCTGTTCACGATGCAGCGAGGTCATTTGGCCAGCCGCCAGCTTCAGGGAGAAGGCGGTGCCGGTGGCGGGGACTGTCTCGGTAAACCAGGCCTGATCCTTTACCATTAGGAAATTCTCGCTTGCACAGGGGGGAATGAGGGCAGATTATACGCGCCGGCCCCGTCTGCCGCGAAACGACGAGACATTCAGTTCGTGCACCAGGATGATTGCTGTCATTCTGGCCGCAGGCAAGAACTGATGAATGCGGGCTGCCATGCAGCCCAGGTTGACCCACATAAGGCCCGGTCCAACGATGAACAAACCCAAGCACTGGACGCCTGATCAGGCGGGCAAGCTCTACAACATCGCGCACTGGGGCGAGGGCTACTTTGGCGTGAATTCCGACGGCCATGTCAGCGTACGGCCCCGGCGCAATGCGATTGAGCTGGACCTGCACAAGCTTGTCGAGCAGGTCGAGCAGGAGGGGCTGGCGCTGCCGGTGTTGCTGCGTTTCAGTGACATCCTGCACGACCGCGTGGACGTGCTGTGCGATGCCTTCGCGGGGGCGATGCAGGACACCGGCTACCAGGGCCGCTATACCGCGGTGTACCCGATCAAGGTCAACCAGCAACGCACGGTGGTCGAAGAGATCCTCAAGCTCGGCAATGGGCGCGTCGGCCTGGAGGCTGGCAGCAAGCCGGAACTGATGGCCGTGCTGGGCCTGGCGCCGGATGGTGGCGTCATCGTCTGCAATGGGTACAAGGATCGCGCCTATATCCGCTTGGCACTGATAGGGCGCAAGCTGGGTCATCGCGTCTATATCGTGGTGGAGAAACTCTCGGAGCTGGCGCTGGTGTTGCGCGAGGCGGACGATCTCGGCGTCGAGCCACTGATCGGCCTGCGCGTGCGGCTGGCCAGCGTGGCAGGCGGCAAGTGGCAGAACACTGGCGGCGAAAAATCCAAGTTCGGCTTGTCCGCCGCGCAGGTGCTGCAGGCGATCGAGCAGCTCCGCGCCGCCAACCGGCTGGATATCCTGAAGATGGTGCATTTCCACCTGGGATCGCAGGTTGCGAATGTGCGCGACATCCAG
>JBFKCG010000086.1:0-8908 GCA_041620675.1 Nevskiales bacterium | reverse complement strand
TGGTCGCGCTGGTGGCACTCCCGCTGGGTGCGTCATATTTCTTTGGCAGCAAGGCCGAGCAGGTGCATCAGGCGTTTGCCAAGCAGTTCAGTGCCCAGGGCACCGCCACACTCAAGGAAACGGAATTCTCCAAGGGCCTGTTGAAGTCTTCGGCGCGTGACGTGGTGGAAGTGTGCTCGGCGGCCAGTGGCTGCCGCGAGCTGGTGATCAGTTCGGTCATCTACCACGGCCCAATCGCCATCGCCGGTCTCATCGATGGCGTTGCGCCCCTGCGTCCCCTGCAGGCGATGATGATCTCGCGCATCAAGCTGGATGGGCTCTTTGCCGGCACCGAAATCAAGCCCGCTGTGCCGGAGATGATGGTTACCACCCTGGCAGAGCTCGACGGTAGCACGCGGGCGACGCTCGACATGCCCGCCAGTACGCACACGATCACGGGCAAGCCCGGCAAGATCGCGCTGGTTCTGGGGGGGGTGACAGGCGAATTCACTGGGACTGCCGGCTCTGACCAGCAGGTCGGCGAAGTGAAGCTTGCCTCGATGAAACTGACCGACGAGTCCGGCATGACGGTCAGTCTTAATAATGTCGTCGCCCAAGTCGACGGCCGTGTCACCGATGCCGGGTTTATTGGCACGCTCAGGGAGAAAGTGGGCAGCCTGACCGTGGCCACGGCAGCCGATGATCCGCAGCCCTTCGCGCTCAAGGACCTGAACATCACCCTCAAGGGCTCGCGCACCAGTGATGGCCTGTCACAAAGCCAGTTCACGGGTGGCATCAAGGTCATTACCGCGGCGGGTCGAGACTATGGGCCGGCACAGCTGGAAGGCGAGGTGTTGCGCTTTAACCGTGCGGCACTGACGCGCATGCAAAAGCAACTGGAAAAGCTGGAAGCACAGAAAAAGCCGGCGGAGGAGATGCTGCCGGCGATGATGGACATCTACCAGAAGGGCATCCCCGAGGCACTGGGCTCGCGACCCGAGTTCAACCTGAAATCGCTGAACCTGAAGACACCGGACGGTGAGGTGGTTTCCAGCCTCAAGCTGGTGGGCGTGCCGCCCCAGGGCGAACTCAATCTGGGGTCGTGGCCGACGATGCTGCAGGCAGAGCTCAGCCTGCAGATCCCGGCTGTGACCTTGTGGAACATCCTGGATGCACAGTTGCAGCAGGAAGCACACAAGGTCGCGGCGGCGAGTGGCCAGCCGGTTGTCATGCCAGGCCAGGATGCGATAGCGGCGAAGGTGGATGAACTGGTCAAGAACAAGGTGTTTGTCCCCAAGCTGGACGCCAATGCCTATCGGCTGGAGATGGCCCTCCTGGAGGGACGCTTGCTGCTGAACGGCCAGGAAAACCAGGCCTTTGCCGGGCTGGTCCAGGCGTTTGGCGCGCAACCGGCCGTCGCATCGCCAAACATGGAAGTCGCGCCCCCCACACCGTAAAATACCGGCCCTTTCCTGATCGCTACCCGCCCACGGGGTGAGTCCAGATGTCGCTTGTTCAACAGCATGACGTAATCGTGATCGGCGGCGGCCACGCCGGTGCCGAGGCCGCGCTGGCCGCGGCGCGCATGGGCGCGCGTACCCTGCTGCTGACGCAAAACATCGAAAGCCTGGGCCAGATGTCCTGCAATCCGGCCATCGGCGGTATCGGCAAGGGCCACCTCGTGCGCGAGATAGACGCGATGGGCGGCCTGATGGCGCAGGCCGCAGATCGTGCTGGTATCCAGTGGCGCATCCTCAATGCCAGCAAGGGGCCGGCGGTACGTGCGACCCGATGCCAGGCTGATCGCCAGCTGTATAAGGCAGCCGTTCGCGCCATCCTGGAAAACCAGCCTAACCTCACGCTGTTCCAGTCCGAGGTCGCGGACCTGGTCATCGACCAGGGTCGTGTTCGCGGTGTCGTGACGCTTACCGGGTTGACGTTCCATGCCGCGAGCGTAGTGCTGACGGTGGGGACCTTCCTCGCTGGGCGCATTCATGTGGGCCTGACCAACTATCCCGGCGGACGCGCCGGTGATGCACCATCCAACCCCCTGGCGGAACGCCTGCGCAGCCTGCCCTTTCGCGTGGGTCGGCTCAAGACCGGCACGCCGCCTCGGCTGGATGGCCGCACGATTGACTGGTCGCGGCTGGAAGTACAGCCTGGCGATGACCCCCGGCCGGTTTTTTCTTTCCTCGGTAACGCCGCGCAGCATCCCCGGCAGGTGCCCTGCCACATCACGTACACCAATGCGCGTACGCACGACATCATCCGCGCGGGCCTTGATCGCTCGCCGATGTACACCGGCGTCATCGAGGGCGTGGGTCCGCGCTACTGCCCGTCGGTCGAAGACAAGATCACCCGCTTCGCGGACAAGTCACGCCACCAGATTTTCCTGGAGCCGGAAGGGCTCGATACCACCGAGGTCTATCCCAACGGCATCTCC
Organism: Nevskiales bacterium; assembly: GCA_041620675.1. Classification (GTDB taxonomy): domain Bacteria; phylum Pseudomonadota; class Gammaproteobacteria; order Nevskiales; family DATLYR01; genus DATLYR01. The sequence continues at coordinate 6,486 of JBFKCG010000086.1, read as the reverse complement.
ACCAGCCTGCCCTTCGATGTGCAGGTAGCGCTGGTCAATTCGATCGAGGGCCTGGAGAACACGCATATCGTGCGGCCCGGCTATGCGATCGAATACGACTATTTCGACCCCCGCGACCTGCAGTATTCGCTGGAAACCAAGTTCGTCGAAGGCCTGTTCTTTGCCGGCCAGATCAACGGCACCACCGGTTATGAAGAAGCCGCCGCCCAGGGTTTGCTCGCTGGCCTCAATGCCGCACGCAAGGCGCAGGGTGAGTCGGCCTGGTGGCCACAGCGGCACGAGGCCTACCTGGGCGTATTGGTCGATGACCTCATCACGCGCGGCACCGCTGAGCCCTACCGCATGTTTACCTCACGCGCCGAGCACCGCCTGTTGCTGCGCGAGGACAATGCCGATTTGCGCTTGACCGAAACCGGTCGCAGGCTGGGATTGGTTGACGACCTGCGCTGGGCGGCATTCCATGCCAAGCGCGCCGCCATAGAAACGGAAACAGCCCGACTGTCACGTTTGCGCGTGCGCCTGGATGCGGACAACACCGTCACGGCGCTGGAAGCCTTGCGTCGGCCGGAGATGACCTACGCCAGCCTGGTCGAACTGGAAGCTGTCGGGTCTGCCGTCAGCGACCCCGCGGTCGCCGAACAGATCGAGATCCAGGCCAAATACGCCGGCTACATCACGCGCCAGCAGGACGAAATCGCACGCACGCGCCTGTACGAGGACAGCGTGATCCCACCGGAGCTTGATTACGCACAGGTCGTCGGGCTGTCCAATGAGGTGCGGCAGAAACTGGCCGGCCAACGACCCGCGACACTGGGCCAGGCCGGACGACTGCCCGGCATCACGCCCGCGGCGGTTTCGATCCTGCTGCTGCACCTGAAAAAAACTGGCGCGCGTTTGCAGCGTTCCGCCTGATAGGATGAGTGGATGCTGAAGTCCGTTATACGCGTTTCCGGCCTGCTAACCTGTGTCCTGATTCTTGCCGCCTGCAACCGGCTGGGCGGCCAGAGCGAGGAGATTGCGCTGCGCGTGACCGCGCCCGCGACCCTGCCGGATGGTCGCAGCCTGTTGCGTCGTGGCAATGGCGCCGAGCCGGAGACGCTGGATCCGCACAAGGCGCAAAGCACGACCTCCTCGGGCATCCTGCGCGATCTTTACGAGGGCCTGGTCAGTGAGTCCGCCGATGGGGCGCTGGTGCCAGGCGTGGCCGAGCGCTGGGAAATCTCGGAGCAGGGTTTCGTCTACACGTTCTACCTGCGCAAGGATGCGAAGTGGTCGAATGGCGAACCGGTCACGGCGGAGGACTTTGTGTACAGCCTGCGCCGCAGCGTGAATCCAGCCACCGGTTCCAGCTACTCGGAAATCCTCTCGCCCATCCTGAATGCCAGTGACGTCATCACCAGCAAGCAAGCGCCCGAGGCGCTTGGGGTTGAGGCTTTGGATGACCACACCTTGCGTATCCGACTCAAGGCACCCACGCCGTATTTCATCGGCCTGCTGGCACACGCCAGTGCCTATCCCGTCTATCGCCCGGCGGTCGAGGCGCATGGCGATCGCTTCACCCAGCCCGGCAACGCCGTCAGCAATGGCGCTTACCGCATCACGGAATGGGTGGCCTTGTCGCACGTACAGGCCGAGCGCAATCCGCACTACTGGGATGCCGCCAACACCCGGATCGACGTGGTGAAATTTTTTGCCATCGACAACGCGGAAGCGGAGTTCAAGCGCTACCTCGCCGGGGAGCTCGACCTGACAGAAGGCTTGCCCATCCCGCGCATTGACTGGGTCAAGTCACGGCTGCCAAAGGAATACAAGACACACCCGTCAATCAGCACCTATTACTACGGCCTGAACCTTGAGCAGCCACCCTTCAAGAATAATCCGGCCCTGCGCCGCGCCTTGTCCATCGCCATCGACCGCAAGGTCCTGACCGAGAAAGTCACCCGCGGTGGCGAGATCCCGGCCTACGGCTGGGTGCCGCCAGGCATCATTGACTACACCCCGCAAAAGCCGGAGTGGGCTGACTGGCCGCGTGAGCAGCAGCTGGCCGAGGCTCGCCGCCTGTACCAGCAGGCCGGTTATTCGAGCGAGAAGCCACTGGTGGTGGAGCTGCGCTATAACACCAGCGAAGGCCACAAGAAAATTGCGGCAGCGGTAGCCGCAATGTGGAAGTCAGCGCTCGGCGTACGGGTCACACTGATCAACGAGGAATGGAAAGTCCTGCTGCAGAACGTGAACGCGAAAAAGATCACGCAGGTATATCGTGCCGGCTGGGTCGGTGACTACAATGACGCCTTCACCTTTGCCGAGCTCATGCATTCGCGCTTTGGCCTGAATGGCACCGGCTATGCCAGCAAGCAATACGATGCCCTGGTTGATGCGGCGTCAGTCGAGGTGGATGCAGGCAAGCGCCGCGAGTACCTGCAGGCGGCCGAGCGCCGGTTGCTGCAGGACCAGCCGCTGATCCCGATCTATTTCTATGTCAGCAAGCGCATGGTCAAGCCCTACGTGCGTGGCTACCAGGGCAATATCCTCAACCACCATGCCAGCAAGGATATGTGGATAGAAACGGGAGCGAAACCTTGAACACGGCCGCTATCACTAACGGACCGAGCGTATGCTGAGTTACTCGTTGCGACGCGCCTTGGGCGCCGTGCCGACCTTGCTGGTGCTGCTGACCATCGCGTTCTTCATGATCCGGCTTGCGCCCGGCGGGCCGTTCGATAACGAGCGCCGCCTGCCGCCCGAGATCGAGGCCAACCTCAACCAGAAATACCACCTCGACGAGCCGCTGTACCAGCAGTACGGCCGTTATGTCTGGAATATCGCGCGCGGGGATTTCGGGCCCTCGTTCCAGTACCGGGACCTGACCGTGAACCAGCTCATTGCCGATGGCTTCCCGGTGTCACTGCGGATCGGCCTGCTGGCGATGGTGCTGGCCCTGGTGCTGGGCATCGGATTCGGCACGCTAGCGGCATTGCGACAGAACCACGTGACGGATTACAGCGTGATGGGAATCGCCATGCTGGGCATCTCCATTCCCAACTTCGTGTTGGCGCCCTTACTGATCCTGGGCTTGGCGGTCTATCTGGACTGGTTGCCCGCGGGCGGGCTGGATACCTGGCGGCATTACCTGTTGCCGGTGCTGGCGCTGGCCATGCCACAAATGGCCTATATCGCGCGGCTGATGCGCGGCAGCATGATCGAGGTGCTGCGTTCCAACTTCGTGCGCACGGCACGTGCCAAGGGCCTGCCGACGCATCTGGTCTTGTTCCGCCACGCCCTGCCCGCGGCACTGGTGCCAGTGGTGTCATTCCTGGGGCCGGCGACCGCCGGCATCATCACCGGCTCGGTGGTGATCGAAACCGTGTTCGGCATTCCCGGGCTTGGCCGCTACTTCGTGCAAGGCGCGCTGAACCGCGATTACACGCTGGTGATGGGCGTGGTGCTGTTCTATGGCGTGCTGATCATCGTCTTCAATTTCCTGGTTGACTTGTTGTACGCGTGGCTGGACCCGCGGGTGAAGTACTCATGAGTGCGGTAATGGACAATGCGCCCGAGATCAAGCCGCGCAGCCTCTGGCAGGACGCCTGGCAGCGCCTGCGCCACAACAAGGCCGCGCTGGCGAGCATGGTCATCCTTGCGTTGCTGATGGCGGTGGTTTGCATCGGCCCGTTCCTCAGTCCCTACAGCGGCGATGCCATTGACTGGGAATACATCTGGGGAGAGCCAAGCCTGCAGAACCAGCACTGGCTGGGCACCGACAGCCTGGGTCGTGACGTGTTCGTGCGCGTGCTGCAGGGTGGGCAGATCTCGTTGCTGGTGGGCATCGTCTCAACGCTGGTCAGCCTGTTGATCGGGGTCAGCTATGGTGCAGTCGCCGGTTATTTCGGCGGGCGCGTTGACAGCATCATGATGCGCATCGTCGACATCCTGTATGCGCTGCCCTTCCTGTTCTTCGTCATCCTGCTGATGGTGTTCTTCGGACGCCACCTGCTGTTGATCTTCGTCGCCATTGGCATGGTCAACTGGCTTGATATGGCGCGCATCGTTCGCGGGCAGACCCTGTCGCTGAAACGCCGCGAGTTCATCGAGGCCGCGTGGATGTCGGGTGCGAGCGACGAGCAGGTCATCAAGCGCCACATCATCCCCAACCTGATGGGCGTTGTCGTGGTCTATGTCACGCTGACGATCCCGCAGGTGATCCTGGTGGAATCCTTCCTGAGCTTCCTTGGCCTCGGTGTGCAGGAGCCCGCGACCTCCTGGGGGGCGCTGGTCAACGAAGGCGCGCAGGAGATGGACACGGCGCCCTGGCTGCTGATCTTCCCGGCGAGCTTCCTCGCCGTGACCTTGTTCTGTTTCAATTTCATCGGCGACGGCTTGCGCGACGCCCTTGATCCTAAAGACCGCTGATTCGGGAAAGGGGCGCACGCGACACCATGCTGCTCGAAATCAACAATCTGTCCGTGACCTTCCACCGTGGCCGCGAGCAAATCGAGGCCGTACGCGATGTCAGCCTTGCACTGGACCGGGGCGAGACGCTGGGAATTGTCGGCGAGTCGGGTTCCGGCAAGAGCCAGACGGTGCTGGCGATGCTCGGGCTCACCGACGTCAACGGCAAGGTCACGGGCTCGGCGATGCTCGATGGCGAGGAGCTGATCGGTTTGTCCACGCGTGAACTCAGCCGCATCCGCGGCAGCCGCGTGGCGATGATTTTCCAGGACCCGATGACCTCGCTGAATCCGCATCTTCGCATCGGCACCCAGATGACCGAGGTGCTGGCACTGCACAAGGGCATGACCGGCCAGGCTGCGCGCACGCGCTGCATCGAGATGCTGGAGCAAGTGCGCATCAGCGACGCGGCACGGCGGCTGCGCCAGTATCCGCATGAGTTATCCGGTGGCATGCGCCAGCGCGTCATGATCGCCATGAGCCTGCTGTGCGAACCGGCGCTGCTGGTGGCGGACGAGCCGACCACCGCGCTGGATGTCACCGTCCAGGCCGAGATTCTTGACCTGCTGCGCAGCCTGCGCGAGCGCTATCAGATGGCGATGATCCTGATCACCCACGACCTTGGCGTGGTCGCGGGTAATTGCGATCGCGTCGTGGTGATGCAGGATGGCCGGGTGGTCGAGTCCGCCGATGCCGAGAGCCTTTTCTATAGGCCGCAGCAGGCCTATACCCGAGAACTGCTGGCGGCAGTGCCGCGCCTGGATCATCCATGAACGCGCCGAAACAGTATCCCTTGCTGCTGGTCCGCCAGCTGAATGTGAATTACCCCTTGCCGGGCCGCTTGCCCTGGCACGCACCCCTGCAGTTGAAGGCAGTCGAAGGCGTCAATTTTGACCTTGAGCCGGGCGAGACCCTGGGCGTGGTCGGTGAGTCCGGTTGTGGCAAGTCCACGCTGGCGCGTGCGCTGGTCGGCTTGCAGCCGGCGGCATCCGGTGCCGTGATCCTGAATGGCAAGGACATTACGCGGCTGGACGACCAGGCCCGGCGCCAGGTGCGTCGCGATATCCAGCTGGTCTTCCAGGACCCGCTGGCCAGCCTCGACCCGCGCATGACCGTGGGTGAAATCGTGAGTGAGCCCCTGGAGAACCTGTGCCCGGAATTGAGCGCGGACGAACGCAAGGCGCGCATCACTGACATGCTCGAGCGCGTGGGACTGCGTGCGGACTATATCAACCGATACCCGCACGAATTCTCCGGCGGACAATGCCAGCGCGTCGGTATTGCACGTGCCCTGGTGGTCAGGCCCAAGGTGCTGGTCTGTGATGAGGCCGTCAGTGCGCTGGATGTCTCCATCCGTGCCCAGATCGTTGAGCTGCTGCAGGAACTGCAGAAAGAAATGGGTCTGGGCCTGATTTTCATCGCCCATGACCTGGCCGTGGTACGCCAGATCAGTCACAAGGTGATGGTGATGTACCTGGGGCGGATCATGGAGCAGGCGCCCGTGGATGACCTGTTCGCACAGCCCCTGCACCCCTATACCAAAGCCCTGATGTCGGCGGTGCCGGTGCCCGACCCGCATATTGAACGCAACCGAGAGCGCATCATCCTTGAAGGCGAGTTGCCCTCACCGGCGGAGCCGCCGAGTGGCTGCCTGTTCCGCACGCGCTGCCACTATGCGCACGATCGCTGCGCACGTGATATTCCCAACCTGCGCCTGATCAAGCCGAGCCGCTCCGGCGCAGCCTGCCACTACGCCGAGGAAATCGAACGCGCCGGCAGCTAACCGGCGGTATCGCCCATGCGGCTTGGTCGGCCACAGATCTGGTAGAGCGCTGCCGGCAGGGATTCGGCCTTGCGCACATCGCGTGCGATCGCCGCCCATTCATGGAAGGCGATCTTCAGCGGATTGAAAGTGTGGATGTTGTGCGTCAGGCCGTAGCGCACCTTCTCCCGTTCCGGCTCGAATGTCCCGAACAGCCGGTCCCAGATGATGAAAATGCCGGCGTAGTTCCTGTCCAGGTACTGCGGGTTGCTGCC
>JBFKCG010000085.1:0-8927 GCA_041620675.1 Nevskiales bacterium | reverse complement strand
GTGGTCGCAAACCAGTGGCACGGCCGTCGTCCTGGATGATGACGCCACGGCCACGCCAAGCTTTACCGCGCCACAGATTGATACCGGCAGCATCACACTGACATTCGAACTGGTCGTGCGTGACACCCAAGGCCTGGCCTCAGCCGCTGACAGCGTCACCATTACTGTGAATGACGTCCCGGTCGGCAATGAAAGGCCGATTGCCAATGCGGGCCTCGACCAGACCGTGGAGGAAGGCACAGAGGTCGTGCTAGGTGGCAGTGGCAGCGACAGCGATGGCACCATCGCAAGCTTTGCCTGGACGCAGGTCTCAGGCAGCCCCTCAGTCACGCTCACGGACGCAGACCAGGCTACGGCCAGCTTCACCGCGCCCAACGTCGCCGGTAATGTCACGCTGGGCTTCCGCCTGACCGTGACCGATGACGACGGCGCCACCGGCGACGACGAGGTCGAGATTACCATCGTGGACGGCACGCTGGTCTCGGTTGAAAGCGTCGCGCAGGACGAGGGCGATGGCCCGGGCACGACGCCGATGGTCTTTACCGTCACGCTAAGTGAGGAACAGCCAGAGGCAGTCACGCTCGACTACGCGACGGTTGCGGTCACAGCCATCGAGGGGCAACAAGCGAGCGAGGCAGTGGACTACCTGCGTTCCAGCGGGTCCTTGAGTTTCGCGGCCGGCGAAACCCAGAAAACGGTCAGCGTCGATATCGTTGGAGACACACGCGAGGAAAACGACGAAACCTTCAGGCTCGTGCTTTCGAACATCGAAGGTGCGGCCGCTGGCAACACGATGGCGACTGGCACGATCCGTAACGATGACGTGTTTGGCTTGCTTCGCGTTGGTGCGGCTAAGCGCAGCGTCGCTCCCACACAGAAGCATCTGGATGGTGTGATCGAAACGCATGTGGCCGCCGACGCTCAGGGAAATGTCGGCGCACGCAAGCAGCGCTTCGGCCTCGGCGGCAACGGACTGTCAGACCTGCCAAATAGCCTCTCAAACCCTACCTACCTGCATATCGGTAACGGCTTTGCCACACATAACTATGATGTTGTCGAGGCTGATGGGCAGCCGCATTCGACCTATGTGCGTGCCTTCGTGATCGAGAGGGCCGATGGTGAGGCCGTCGCATTCGTAACACTCGATGCCATTGGCGCAGGCAACATCATCCAGAGAAAACTTAAGGCTGCCGTCAGCGCAGCCACCGGCATTCCGGGCGACAACATCCTCTTTGGCCAGACTCACTCGCACAATGCGGCCGACTTGCAGGGCTTATGGGGCGGTGTGCCCGCCGCCTGGCTGGACTGCGATGACAGCAAGACGGCGCAAGAGGGCTGCGGGGAGAGCGGATGGACGCGCGGTCTGTACCAGCTTGCCGCCGATGCGGTTAAGGAAGCCCTCGACAACCGGCAGCCGGCCACGCTGACGCTCGCCACGGGTACGGTGGACAGAAACCGGCGCCGCACCCTCCAGGTCACTCCGGACCAGACCACCGACAAGGCAATGACGGTGCTGCGCGCCACGGATGCGAACAACCGCGTCATTGGTACTATTCTTCAATACGCAGCACATCCGACGAGCTTGTCTTCCAGCGATCGCGCCGTGCATGCGGACTACGTGCTGGCCGCTCTTGTTGACCTCGAAGAGTCCGGCGGGACCGCGCTGTATTACAACGGCCCCATCGCGGACACGGCCCGTGGTGGTCCCGCCACGCCTGGCACCTGTAATGAGAGCGAGACGCGTTATTGCGGAGCGCGCAATTACGGAAGAGCCTTGGCCAGTGACGCGCTCAACCTGCTCCAAAACGCCGTCGAGGTTGAGCCCGCGCTGAATATCCGGCATGAAACAGCCGTTGTGCCGGTTACCAATCCGCTGTTCCTCGGCGCTGGCCTGGCGCGCATGTTTAACGGCTACTACAACTTCGTCGAGACCCCGGTGGACGACGTGCCGCAGGTAGCGATGTTCCGCAACGAGCTGCCACAAGTCGCGCCATTCGCGAGCACGACGGTCAGCCGCCTGACGCTGGGTAACCCCGCGACCGGTAAGGGCCTGGAAGTTGCCACGATCCCGGGTGAAGGCCGTAACTCGCTCGGCCAGCTGATCCGGCTGCTGGCCCGTAATGCCAACAACAGCCCAACACCTGTCCCGACCATGCTGCTGGGCCTGACGCATAACAGCTTTGGTTATATCGTCCCTGAGCAGGAGTTCGGCGGAGCCTTCCACCGTGGAGAGCTCTATGAAGAAATCGTTTCGCTGGGTCCGCTCACGGCTCCCTTGCTGCGCCTTCAGGCCTACTACCCGTTGTTCGATGCGCCGTCTGAGGCCTATGCACCAGAATACCTGCGCAGTTGCGAAAAAGACCCCGACTCGAATGAGTGCATCCTCAAGATTCTTCAGTACCGTTTGGGTGTAGATACATCGCTGCTGGGGGAGTTACGCAAATTCCTCGCGGAGACCTTCGGAACCTTCGCAGAAGAGTGCGGCCGCGTACTCGGCTCGAGCCCATTGGGTGCCTTCTGTGCAGTCCCTGAGGCTGTCGCTGGATTGCTGGAAGGTGGTGAGCCCTCCCCTGCGGCGGATGACCAGGCCTTGTTCCTGGCTGCAGTCAATGACCAGTTGCGTGGTTGCGACCTGCTCGACCCGGCGCACTGCCTGTTCCCGTTCCCGAGCGACCACTTTACGGTGCCCGCATCACCGGGTAGCCCACAGGCTACGCCTGGCAGCACCGGGCTGCGCATCAACTTCAACCCGCTGGCCATGCCGCGCAACGTCGCCGGCAAGCCGATCGACCCGACCGAATGGAACCGGAACGATGGCTACTCGCCGGGCCAGATGATCGTCACTTATGTGCCGGGATTGGTCGCCAATGCAGACGGCACCATCCCGGGACTGCCGACCATCAAGGACGCAGGTCCGTCGCTAAGAACGGACTCGCCGGTACTCGCAATCGATGCCACAGCACTTGCGAAGGATGGTGGCGCATTCGACCCGATCCGCCACCTGCACCCGGTATGGGCCGAGATAGACCTCAATGCCGGTACGCTGCTCGTCAACCCCAATGATGGCTCGCACCTACCGAGCCCGAAGCCGGCACAGCCGGCGCTGATCATCCGCCCGGCCACCAATTTCAAGGAAGGCCATCGCTACGTCGTAGTACTCAAGGACCTGAAGGGCCAAACGGGCGACATCACCGCGGGTCCGGCCTTCACCGCCTGCCGCGACAGACTTGAGTCCGCACTGCCGCCCGTAAAGACTCGATGCGACAGACTTTCGAATACGGATTTGAACAAGGGCGTATTCCCGGTACTCAGTGCTGCAGGTATTCCGGTCAAAGATAACAACGGGCTTTACCTCGCCTGGGATTTCACCGTCGCCAGCGCCAACAACACCATCGGCCGCCTGCGTCACATGCGTGACGACGCGTTCAAGAACTACCTCGGCCAGCGCGAGGACGACGACGGCAACATCGTTAACCTAGGTCGGTCACCCGGCTTTGAAGTAGAGGAGGTCAACGACTTCGAAAGCCATGGCCAGCTCGTGCGCGAGATCAAGGGCCGCTTCACGGTGCCCAGCTATGTTGTTCCTGCGGACCCGTCGCCGCTTGACGGCAGTGATGCCTATGCCGAACTACTCAAGAACCTGCCTGCGGAATTGCGGCAACTGGTCATGCGGGGCACGCCCTCGCCTGCGCCAAGCCTGTTCGAGCCAGCAGAAGGCAGCCTGCCACCGAACCGACTGAACTACCTGCCTGACGCCAGCAGCCCGAGTGCCTGTGATCAGGCACAGCCGGAAAGCTCGATGCGCGGCCGCTGCCTGGAGCAGGCGCGCTTCGGTGATGGCCTGCCGGACCAGTCCGGCGAGATGACGAGCACCTTCACCTGCCGAATCGCCAAGTCGACCCTTAACGGAAAGCGCTTCCCCGGCGCAGGTGTGCCTGTGGATCAGGCCGCCACACCAGCCGACATCAAGCCCGCGCGTGCAGGTATCTATGGCCATGGCCTGCTCGGTAGCCATGGCGAGATCAACCAGGACCAGCTGCGCCGACTCGGCAATGAACACAACATGCTGTTCTGCGCCACCGACTGGTTTGGCTTTGCCTCCGGTGATCTGCCGAACGTGCTGACGCTGACACTGGATCTGTCCAACTTCCCGGTTCTTCCCGACGGCACGCAGCAGGGCATCCTCAACCAGATGTTCCTGGCGCGCCTGCTGCGGCATCCGGATGGATTTGCCAAGCACCCTGCTTTCAAAGTGGGCGAGACACCGGTATTCGACACCCGAGAGGTGTTCTATGACGGCAACAGCCAGGGTGGTATCACCGGCGGCGTGGTTGTAGCGCTGTCCAAGGACATCAAGCGCGGCGTGCTCGGCGTGCCGGGCATGAACTACTCCACCCTGCTCACTCGCAGTGTGGATTTCGACTTGTTCTCCGTCCCGCTGTACCTGTCCTACCCGGACGACCTGGATCGCAACGTCAATTTCTCGCTGATGCAGATGCTGTGGGATCGCTCCGAGAATAACGGCTATGCCCACCACCTTCGCGACAACGCGGCGCTGAGTCCGCAGAAGAAGGAGATCCTGCTGCACCCGGCCTATGGCGACCACCAGGTCACCATGTGGAGCGCAGATGCCATGGCGCGCACGATGGGTGCCACGGTCGACCGCACGCAGGTGGTAGGCGGGCGCAGTACTCTGTCAGGCTTTGACAATCCGGAACTCCCGGGCTTCGAGCGGATTGATTACAACAATTCGCAGCATGCCGCTGGCTCGCTGCTGATGTACTGGGATGAGCCTTGGGAGCCACGCTTCCAGAGCGCCGATCACTGCGCAGGCATGAGTACGCCACCCCCGCCGGTGGGTAACGTCCCACCGCGCCTGGGTCAGGATCCGCACGAATGTCCCCGTCGCCAAGTGGCCGCCCGTTGCCAGAAATCGCGCTTCCTGCACACGCAGGGCGTGTTGATCGATGTCAGTGACGTGGCCAGTCCGGACGATCCGGTCTGCGTGGCCCCTCCGCTACAGGGTGATCTGGTGCCAGGCACGCAGCCCCAGTCAGGCAACGATTTTGCCGCCTGTAATGCCGACCCGCGCGCAACAGCCTGTCCATTCAGCGGGCTGATCGCCTTGCTAGACCAGGAAGGACCGCTGAATTTCTCCGCCTGCGTACCCAATCCGCGCAATCCACGTTGCCCGGTGCAGGGCATGGCCAACCTGCTGGACCCGGCCAACCTGGCCAAGTGCCAACCTGATCCCACTCAAAAGGGATGCGTGCTTGCCACGGCTATTGCAACGCTGGAAGGGACTGCCGAACCGTTCAACCCGGCTGACGTGCTGGGTGTGGACTTTGCCAATGTCGCCGGCATGGTGGTGCCGCCGGGCTCGGACTACCAGCACCCGACGGTGGACCTGGATGCTTACGACCAGCTGGTCTACGACTACCACGACCGTAACAAGGTCGAGAAAGGCCTGACCAGCAAGTACTTCAAGAACGCCAAGTTCAACAATCCCGACGGTGGCTGGCAGCGCGAATACTCGCCCAAGACCGGTCTGACCATCCGTCGCGACGCCAAGTGGGGCGTGCCCTACGTGTATGGCAAGACCGACGAGCTGGCCTGGTTCGGTGCCGGCTATGTGAACGCCGAGGATCGCCTGCCGATCATGGAAGCACTGCGTGCGCTGGGTCGTGCCGAGGTATTTGAGGTGACGGGCACCGCCGCTGGCTGGTTCGCGGATGCCGAGATGGTGCGCCTCTACGGCTACTCGCAAGAAGAGTTCCAACAACAGGTCCAGCGCGTGATAGATATCGCGGGCGAGGAAGAAGGCGCGCGTGCGCGCGCGGCGGTGGACAATTACGTGGACGGCATCAATGCCTACGTAGCGCAGGTGCACAACGGTACCGTGCCGACACCGGCCGGATTTGCCGACCTAGGTATCCAGCCCAGTTTCTGGACAGCCGAGGACGTGGTCGCAGCAGCGACGCTGGTGCGCGCGTTGTTTGGCGCGGGCGGCGGCGGTGAGCTGCAGAACGCGGCGTTCTTCCAGTCACTGCTGAATCAGCATGGCGGCGACGTAGCCAAGGCGCGCGCGGTATACGAGGACTTCCGAAATCGCTTCAACCTTGACGGACCGATGCATACGCTGGACACGAGCTTCAGCTACCTGAATCGTCCGGCGAACCCGAACCCTGCTGCGCACCCGTTTGGTTTTGGTGCCGGCACGCCCGGCCTGCAGCAGCAGCTCGAGCAACTGGCCAGCGGCTCGGCCATCAACTTCGCCGCGCTGAACCTCAGCACCCCGCTGGGCACGCTGGACTTCAGCCGGCCTGGCAGCGCCTCGAATGCACTGCTGGTGGCAGGCAGCCGCACGGTGGACGGCCACCCGATCATGATCGCGGGTCCGCAGACCGGCTATTTCGCGCCGGAAATCCTGATGGAGATGGAGCTGCACAGTCCGAACATGCACACGCGTGGCTCGGTATTCCCGGGCCTGGGCTTCGTGCCGGTGATTGGTCGTGCGGAGAACTATGCATGGTCGGCCACCGCCGGTGGCAGTGACATGATTGACACCTTCATTGAGAAGCTGTGCGAACCCAATGGCGGCACGCCGACGGAACAATCCCGTCACTACCTACACAACGGCGAGTGCAAGCCCATGCTGCGTCGCGTGCATCGCAAGGTGCCCCCGCAGTTGCAGGGCGTGGCCGGCATCACCGACATTATTGTTGAACGCACCGTGCACGGACCGGTGGTGGCCCGTGGGGTGATTAACGTCGATGGCCAAAACGTACCCGTCGCCGTGAGCCGTGCGCGCTCCACCTTCATGCGCGAGGCCGACGGTACGCTGACGCTGCTACGTCTGGCGCGTGGCGAAGCGGATACTGCGGCCAAGTTCCGCGAAGCCTTCCTGCCGATGAACCTGACCACCAACTGGACCTATGTCAACGGATCCGAGATCTCGTATTTCCATGGTGGTCTGTTCCCGGATCGGCATCCGCAGGTTGATCCAGACTTCCCGGTGTGGGGTACGGGTCAATGGGACTGGAGGCCACGTGCTCCAGTCGACACGATAGTTGGTCCGCAACTGGGCCACCCCGAGAAAGACATGTGGGCACCGTACCGTCATGCCCGCACCCATCCACAGGAAGACAATCCCGCGCGCGGCTTCATTGTCTCGTGGAACAACCGCGTTTCGCCAAACTGGGGTTCGACTGACAACAAGTGGGACTACACCTCACTGTATCGCGCGGACATGCTTGAGGACCGCATTCTTAAAGAAAGCGGTCCTGAGAACGCACCGGAACAAACACTGGATGCGGTGAAGGTCACGCAGATGATGGAGGAGGCCGGCCTGACCGACTTCCGCGGCAGCCATGTGCTGCCACAGCTGATCAAGCTGATGGAAGCAAGGATGCCTGGCAATCCGGCGCCTTCCGCACGCGAATTGGAGATGTTCGGCATCCTCAAGGCTTGGGTGAACCACAGCCAGTTCCCGACCCTGCGTCTCGATAGCAACCGTGACGGTCGTTATGACCATGGTAATGCCGTGGCGATCATGGATGCTTGGTGGGGACCGCTGGTCTCGGCGGTATTCGGCAGCGCACGCGATGGCGTGCCGCTGGGCCTGGACAACGCGCCCGGGCCGACCGGCAGTGCCTACCAGTCCGGCTTCTATGGCCATGTGTGGACTGATATCACGCAGGTGTTGGAAGCCGCAGGCATTGAAGCCCCAAATACGGTCAAGACACCGACCTCGCAAATTTATTGTGCCGGGGGTGATCCGCAAGCCTGCAGTGACAAGTTGTGGGCCAGCCTGAAGGCGGCGGGTGATGCCGCCGCGCGCAACCAGCGCCCGGGCAGCGCGCCAATGGACTGGATCACGCTGGCCGAGCCCGAGCGCATCCGCTTCCTCGGTGTCGCGGCGCTGTCCATGCACTGGGTCAATCGTCCGACCTACCAGCAGCTGTTGTCATTTGGCAACAATGGCGTCACGCAAACAGGTGCGCCGAGCCTGATTGACGTGTTGCGCGCAGCCGGGACCATGCTGGGCCAGCTGGCGGGCTGCTTTAACGCGGCGGATCCCTTTGGCTGTGGCCAGCAGGTCATTGCCGGTGGCGTGCAGAACATTGCAGGCACACTGGTGGCCTTCATCGGTGGCAATGAGCCGACAGGTACGTTTGCCGAGTGCAGCGATGGCGTGGATTGCAGCCCGCAGGACAACATCGCCGGTTACATCAACGACCAGACCGAGAAGACACCCGCCGGTCGGCCGCTGCCGGAAGGCGGCTCAACGACACCGCCGGTGGATGACAACAACGCGTCCTGCGCCGGCGCAGGACGCAACCTTGGTGGCAACCGCAGCTATCAGGTCAAGATCCCGTCTGACAGTGGCGAGCGCATCAGCTTCCAGGTACTGGAACCCGTGACCTTCAACTGTGCGCAGGCCGCCAGTGGCGCACATCCGCTGATCCTGCATGGACACGGTTTTGGCGGCTCACGCTCGACCAGCGGGTTTGATGATTACCGCAATGCTGGCTATGCCGTCATCAGTATCGACCAGCGCGGTTTTGGTGCCAGCTCCGGCACCATTCGCACGATGGATCCAGGTTATGAGGGCAAGGATCTGCTTCGCATCCTGGACTGGGCCGAAGCCAATCTGGATTACCTCGCCTATCGCGATGAAAGTTTGCCGGCGAAACCTTTCGCAGCAAGGCCGGTTGGCGGGGCCAGTACCCAAACGGCCAACCTGCTGGTGGGCGCGACCGGATCAAGCTATGGCGGTGGATTCCAGCTGCTGCTGCACGCAGTGGACGAGAAGAACCGTCTTGATGCACTGGCGCCTGACATCACATGGCACGACCTGCGATACAGCCTTAATCCTGGTGATGTAGTAAAGAGCGCCTGGGGCTTGTTGCTGTCGGCTGGTGGTG
>JBFKCG010000084.1:0-9191 GCA_041620675.1 Nevskiales bacterium | reverse complement strand
GGCAGGAAGCCATTGAGTACGCGGCTGCCATCCAGTGGCGGGATTGGCAACAGGTTCAGCACCATCAGGATCAGGTTTATGGCAATCCCGCCGATGGCCATCAAGGTCACGAACTGTGCGCCAACGCTTTGCCCACCATAGGCCAGTGCCAGCTTGAATGTAGCCGCCCAGAATAATGTCATCGCCAGGTTTGCCAGCGGGCCGGCCGCTGCCACGATCGCCATGTGCTGACGTGGCTGGCGCAGGTTCGATGATATGACCGGGACCGGCTTGGCCCATCCAAACAGGAAGCCGCTGAACAGCCACATGAGCGTGGGCACCAGCACGGTCCCTACCGGGTCAACATGCTTGAGGGGATTCAGGCTCAGGCGTCCCAGCCGCGCGGCCGTATCGTCACCGAAATAGCGCGCAACCCAGCCATGTGCCACCTCATGCAAGGTGATGGCAAACAGGATAGGAATGGCCCAGGCGGCCAGAAGCTGTATTTTCGAGGGATCCATGCAGCGCGCATTATACGGCACGCATCAGAGTCCCAACTGACTGACCTCGCCCTTGCCCTGACGCAGCAATTTAAGCCCGCCCTCGGTCAAATCCAGCACGGTGGTGGGTTCCAGGCCGCAGGGGCCAGCGTCCACAATGATATCCACGCGGTTAGCCAGCGCGGCATGAACCTGCTCCGGTTCAGACAACGGCAAAATGTCCCCAGGCAGGATAAGCGTGCAGCTCATCAAGGGCTCATTGAGGGCCTGCAACAGGGCCAGGGCCGTCGGGTGGTCCGGGATGCGGATTCCGATAGTCTTGCGCTTCTCGTGCAAGGCCCGGCGTGGGACACCATGCAAGGCCTGCAGGATGAACGTGTACGGACCCGGCGTCAGCGACTTCACTAACCTGAACGCCTGATTATCCAGCTTGGCAAAGGCCGAGACTTCCGACAGGTCCCGGCACAGCAGGGTGAATTGGTGCTGCCGGCCAAACTCTCGAATCCTGCGAATGCGTTCCAGCGCCGCCTTGTCGCCCATGTGGCAGCCCAGCGCGTAGGATGAATCAGTCGGATAGGCCACCACTGCACCGGTGCGAATCTGGTTGGCTACCTTGGCTAAAAGCCGGAGCTGGGGGTTTTTCGGGTGAATCTGAACGTATTCGGTCATGCACAGTCTTAGTGCCAGATATTGGCAATAGTTGATGCGATATACTGCACGGCTTATGAAAATATTTCTCGATTATCTTCCCATTATCCTGTTTGTCGCCGCCTATTACCTGCGTGATATCTATTTCGCCACGGTGGTTTTGATCATTGCCCTGTTTGCACAAGTCGCACTGCTGTGGGGAATGACCAGACGCGTTCCCAGGATGCAGCTGGTGGCTGCCCTGCTTGCGCTCGTGCTTGGTGGCATTACCCTTGCACTGCATGACCCCCTGTTCATCAAGATCAAGCCAACGATCCTCTACGGCCTTTTCGCTGTTGTGCTTTTCGGCAGCCAGTTCATCGGTGGGAAACCACTAATCCAGCGATTATTGAGTGCCAACCTGCAGTTGCCCGACCCGGTGTGGCGGCGCGTCAATCTCATGTGGGTCGCTTTCTTCGTGTTTTGTGGCGTACTCAACCTGTATGTGGCTTACAGCTACTCAGAAGCCACCTGGGTCAACTTCAAGCTGTTTGGGATGCTGGGCCTGACCTTTGCCTTCGTTTTGGTCCAGGGTCTGTACCTGTCACGCTACCTCGACGCGGAAAATACCTAGCGTGAACCCACGGATTGAGCAAATGCGGGAACGCCTGAACGCCGCGCTGTCTCCGAGCGATATTGAAATCGCTGATGAAAGCCACCTGCATGCCGGACACGCGGGGGCACGCAGTGGTCGCGGTCACTACGCCCTGCGCATCCGCGCCACGGCATTTAACGGCAAGAGCCCTATCCAGCGCCATCGCATGGTGTATGAGGCTCTGGGGGAGATGATGCAGACCGACATCCATGCACTCAGCATCAAGGCGCTGACTCCTAACGAGTGAGCCCCCACTCAGGAGTGCTCGAGTAGCTCCATAAGTCCCGCCTCATCCAGAACGGTTACGCCCAGTTTCTCGGCCTTGGCCAGCTTGGAACCCGGCGACTCGCCGGCAACGACATAGTCAGTTTTCTTTGACACCGAACTGGTGACCTTGCCACCGGCTGCTTCAATCCTGGCTTGTGCCTGGTCGCGGCTCATGCCCGATAAGCTGCCCGTCAACACCAGGGTCTTCCCAGCCAGCGGCCCATCGGACTTCACCATTGCCACTTCTGGCCAATGGACCCCCGCCTGGCGCAATTCGGCAATGACGGCCAGATTCTGCGGCTCCGTGAAAAACTGGGCGATATGCGCGGCCACGATGGGACCAACGTCCGGCACCTCTCGAAGCGTCGGACAACGATCCTTGTCTTTCTCAGCGTGCACGCTGTGCAGATCCGCTTGTGCGGCATCAACAATTGCATCCAATTGTCGAAAATGTCGCGCGAGGTCACGTGCCGTGGTTTCACCCACATCGCGTATGCCAAGTGCATACAGGAAACGTTCCAGCGATGTCTGCTTGCTATGCTCGATGGCCGCAATCACATTGTCGGCCGACTTCTCGGCCATGCGCTCAAGCTGAGCCAGTTGTTCTGCTGTTAGTTGGTAAATATCCGCCGGGGACCTCACCAACCCCTGGTCGATGAGTTGAGCCAGCAACTTGTCACCCAGCCCTTCGATATCCATCGCACGCCTGGAAACGAAATGCATGAGGGCGCCGTGTAGTTGTGCCCGGCAGGTCAGACCCGCGCTGCAGCGCGCGGCCACCTCATTTTCGGCCTGGACGACGGGAGATGCACAGACCGGGCAGGTTTCAGGAAGGTGAATCGTGCGCGCGTCCTTGGGTCGCTGTTCTGCGACGACTTTCAACACCTCAGGGATGACATCGCCGGCACGGCGAACCACGACGGTATCGCCAATTCGCACGCCGAGTCGGTTGATCTCATCCATGTTGTGCAATGTGGCATTGCTCACGGTAACCCCGCCAACAAAGACCGGTTGCAGGCGAGCGACAGGGGTCAGGGTGCCAGTGCGTCCAACCTGGAATTCCACATCCAGCAATCGGGTTGAGACTTCTTCTGCTGGGTACTTGTGTGCAATGGCCCAGCGAGGGGCGCGGGCCACGAAACCCACCTCATCACGCCAGGCAAGCCTGTCCAGCTTGTACACTACGCCATCAATCTCGAATGGCAGTTTCGCCCGCATTTTTTCCAGTTTCGCGTAGTAACTGAGGCAGCCTTGAAGACCCTCGACCCGCTCATCCAGATCACACACCGGGAAACCCCATTCCCTGAGCTTTGAGAGCAGCTCCCAGTGGGTGTCCGGCCGGGATTTGGCATCCAGCAGACCAGTGGCATACGCATAGAATTGCAGTGGCCTGTTTGCCGTGATGCGCGGGTCAAGTTGCCTCAGACTGCCAGCCGCGGCATTGCGAGGGTTAACGAATACTTTCTCACCTTTTTCAGCCGCCTCTTCATTCATGCGCGCAAAGCCTGCCTTGGGCATGTAAACCTCTCCACGCACATCCAGGCTGTGTGGCCAATCCATGCCGCGCAATTTGAGCGGAATGCTGCGCAGGGTACGAATATTGGCCGTGATGTCCTCACCCTCACTGCCATCGCCACGGGTTGCCGCCCGAACCAGCTTGCCCGACTCATAGACCAGGCTAACGGCAAGACCGTCAAGCTTCGGTTCCGCTACATACTCAATCGCATCGATACCCAAGGCATCACGAATCCGGCGATGAAAATCCTCCAGCTCCTGCTCGCTGAAGCAGTTGTTCAGCGACAGCATTGGCGTCGCATGTCGTACGCTGGTGAACTGTGGCAGTGGTGCGCCGCCAACGCGCTGTGTCGGCGACTCGGGTGTGATCAACTCAGGATTTGCAGCCTCGAGTTCCTGCAACTCCCGGAACAATCGGTCGTAGTCCGCATCCGGGATTCTCGGGTCATCCAGCACGTAGTAAAAGTGGTTATGCAGTTCCAGCTCATCGCGCAGCACCTGCACCCGCTGGGTCACCTCATTCTTGCTTGCCGGTTTCTTGCTTGTCATTCCGCACGCGGCCAATAAAGTGTTGTGTTGGTATTTTTGGCGATCTTGCCAAACTCTGCTCTAGGCCAGGCGCGCGATGACCAATGCCTCTTATCGTTTGCGCGGTTGCACACGCCAGCGCCGCTCGGTCTCGGCGATCTGGTCGTGAAGATACTGCTCGGCCTGGTGCGTCAATAGCGTGCGCTTGTCATCCAACACATCGCCACCGAGTCGTTGCGCTAACTGCTGTGCCGTTTCCAGCATGTCACGGAAGGCTTGCACACCTTCAATTGGCCCGGGCATGACCATGAACAAGGTCAGGCCCGGGGTACTGAACTCGTCAGCCATGCCTGGATCCAGATAGCCAGGCTTGACCATGCTGGCGACACTATAAACGGCTTCCGGCACGCCATTTGCCTCGGTAATGCGGTGATACACATCCCGCATACCGAACTGGAGTCGGCACAGCCTGAGCGCCGTGTGGATGGCGGGCCCGGCAAACAGCTCTCCTTCCGGGGCTGCCACATGTAGGGTGATGATTTTTTCCTGCCCAGGTGGCGCCGCTGGCGGACGTTGCCCGCGTTGCTGCGACGCTGGCATGTCGAAATTCAGCTGTTCGTCCTCGCGATCACGAGCCGTTGAAAAGTTGTCCCAGCCTTTTTCCATCTGTGCGCTTGCCGGAGGCAATCCTGCTTCAGCTTGGGAACCAACTTCCGACTTGCCGATGACGCGAGGCTTGCCAACAACATAAGAGCCCACTGAGTCAGTATCCATCCCGTCTTCAGCTTCGTTTGTGCCGAGCTGGTCGTAGTCTGGCTTTGTTGCGCCCTTATTGTCCGGCCGGCTCCTCCATGGGTCATCGTCCCGCGCACTGCGCATGCGCCAGTACAGCGCGATCACGGCAGCAATAGCCGCGATCAGGATGCTCCATTGAATTAGGCTCATTGTGCCCAGCCCTCGTTGGTTTCCTAGCCAGCCTCGGCCATGGCCACGGCCTGGTCCATATCCACACTGACCAGTCGTGAAACGCCTGGTTCCTGCATCGTGACGCCGTGAAGGTGATGTGCCATCTCCATCGTGATCTTGTTATGCGTAATCACGATGAACTGCACACGCTCAGACATCTCGCGCACCAATTCGCAGAAGCGGCCCACGTTGTTGTCATCCAGTGGTGCATCGACCTCATCCAGCAGGCAGAAAGGTGCCGGGTTGAGCTCGAACAGGGCGAACAGCAGTGCCACCGCGGTCAACGCCTTTTCGCCACCGGAGAGTTGCTGGATGACGCTATTGCGCTTACCGGGCGGCCGCGCCATCACTCGTACTCCAGTCTCCAGCAGGTCCTCGCCCATCAACTCAAGGTAGGCATCGCCACCGCCGAACAGCTTTGGGAATGTCTGGCGGAAGATGGCATCCACCTTGTCAAAGGTCTCCTTGAAGCGGCTCTTGGTCTCGCGATCAATCTTGTGGATCGCATCCTCCAACTGCGTCAACGCCTCGGTCAG
This sequence comes from Nevskiales bacterium, assembly GCA_041620675.1. GTDB lineage: Bacteria > Pseudomonadota > Gammaproteobacteria > Nevskiales > DATLYR01 > DATLYR01. The sequence continues at coordinate 3,618 of JBFKCG010000084.1, read as the reverse complement.
ATCGGTGTACTGGCCACTGAGATAAGCCTCACGTTGCTGCTGTTCCTCATATTCCCCAATAGCAGCAAGATTGATGGGGCCAAGACGCTGGATACGCCGATCCATGGCAGCCACCTGTTCTTCCCATTGCTCTGGCGTTGCATCCACGGGAACCTCTGCGGCGAGGGTTTCGACTGCATTACCACTTTCGTTGATTTGTTCCACTAGTGTTTGTCGGCGCACGGTGATGGTCTGCTGTGCAAGGCGAGCCTGTTGAGCTGCTTCTCGTACGGCCTCCACGGCTGCTTCCGCTTCCTGAGCCTGCTTGAGCAAGCCTGCCGCCTCGGCCTCTACCGCCGCCAGCTTGGTTCGAGCCGCTTCCAGAGCCTGCAACGCCAGCTGGCGCTTTTCCTGCGCTGCACGACGCGCAGCATCGTGCTGCTCCATCGGTGCATCGGATTCCGCGAGCAAGCGCGTGAGCTCGGCATGTTGTTCACCCAGGCTGGCAACACGGCTGGCGAGTTCCGTCAGGCTGGCCTCAGTTGCCTGCAAGGCACTGCGATGGCCTGCGATCTGGACCTGCAGGGACTGGCGATGTTCGGCGGCCTGTTCCCTGGCTTGCTGGACCTCTGCCACAGCCTGCCTCAGGACACGCAGCTGCTCCTGCAGGGTCTGACGCTGGTTATTGAGTTGCTCGGCGGTTAGCTGAAGTTGCTGCAACCGAGTCGTCGCGGCCTCAAGCTCTGCCTGTTGTCTCTGTTGTTGTGTAGCCAGGTCTGCAATTTCGGCGTCAATCGCACGGGCACGGCCTTGAACCTGCTCGACCTTGAGTGACTGCGCCTGATACAAGCGTTGAGCCTCGGCATGTTGCTTGCGCAGCTGCTCGATGGCACCACCGCGTGACTGCCTGCGGGACTCCAGTTCTTTCAGCTGTTCGCGCAAGCCATCACTGCGTGACTCCAGGTCGCGTGTGCGCTGCTCAAGCGAAGTAATCTCCTGCTTCAGTGACTTGAGTGCCTGTTCACGACCGATTACACCCAGTTCCTCGATCTCACCGCGGGGGTGCTGAACCCAGCCCGGGCCAAAACACAGGCCTGTGCGCGTGACCAAGGTCTGGCCTGGCTGCAGGCGCTCTCTTAGCTTCGCGGCTTCAGCTTCACCTTCGACGGCATAGACCGTGCTGAGCAAGGCGACAACAGCGGCCGGCCCTTTAACACGCGATGCCAGGCTATGTTCGACGCACAAGCCTCCAGAGGTAGGCACGGCCGTTGTAACCGCATCGAACAAGGTTACCGGGACCTTGGGCCAGCCTTTGACTTCAGCCAGCCTTGCGTCGAGATCTTCAACGCAGAGTGCCTGCAGAAAGTTACCGAGTGCGGCTTCAACCGCTTTTTCCCAACCAGCATCGACTTCCAGCTGCTGTGCAAGGCGTTTTGGCGAAGCCCAGCCACTGTCCTTCAGCCATTGCCGGAGGGTGCCGTCGTCTTCACGCAAGGCGGCTTGCTGGAGCGCCTCCAACGATGCCAGGCGCCCCCTCGCGCTTTGCAGGGACTGCCGCGCCTCATGCAACGAGCCATCCAGTTCCGCACGCTGGTCACGCAACGTGATCAATTGTTTTTCGAGGTTACCCAGTTCGGCCTGACCTTGCTCCAGTTCCGCATTTAAGCCCGCCAATGCCTGAGTGGCACTGTTCAAGGCCTGCACCAGCGGCTGGTCCTCTAAGCCACCCCGCTCCTTTTCGAGCTTTTGTATGCGCTCAGAGATGACCGTCAGCTGGCGCTGCATCTGCTCCACGCGGGCCCGCTCACCCTCAGCCTGCCGCAGCGGTTCCTGCGAGTCATGGGCAAACGTTTCCCAATGGGTCGCTGCCTCCTGCAGGTTCGTGTCTGCAGCATTGAAGCGAGCGCGCACCTCAGATTCGGCGGTCTCAGCAGCGTGGATTGCCTTGTCAAGATTTTCCAGTTCCTGGGTCAGCTGGTCACGTCGTGACTGCTCGGCCTGGATGCGCTGGTTTAATTGGGCCTGCTGTTGGGCAACGCTGGACCGCTCGCGATCGCGTGACTCCTTGAGTTCCCGAGCGTGACGAAGCGCCTGCTCAACCCTCGCGACTTCTGCCTCACTGGCATAAAACTCGCCCTGTAGGTTCTGCACCGCATGACCCGCTTCCTGCTGGGTGACACGTTGCTGCTCGCGTGCCTGCTCGGCCGCCTTGAGCCTTTCCTGCCGTCCTGTCAATTCCGCCTGTGCCTGGCCCATGCCCTGTTCATGTTGATCCGCTTCAGCACCCAAGGCGCGCCAGCGCAAAACCAGCAGCTCGGCCTTCAGCTTGCGCTCCTGTTGTTTGTATTCTTTGAACTTCTCGGCATTTGCGGATTGTTTCTTGAGCGTTTCCAGTCGCTGTACCATCTCAGTGCGCAAGTCATTGAGGCGATCGAGATTTTCGCGTGTGTGCTTGATACGGTTCTCGGTTTCGCGGCGCCGTTCCTTGTATTTGGAGATGCCAGCGGCCTCTTCCAGGATTAGCCGCAATTCATCCGGCTTGGCCTCGACGAATCGTGACACTGTGCCCTGCTGGATGATGGCGTAGTTATCTCGACCGGCCACGCCTGTACCCAGGAACATGTCAACGATATCGCGACGCCGGCAACGTGCACCATTCAGGAAGTAGCTGGAGGTGCCATCACGCGAAAGCTCACGCTTGATCGAGATCTCGCTGAAACTGCTGTAGCGATCACCAAAACGGCCCTGGTCGTTGTCGAAGAGGATTTCGATCGAGGCCCTGCCGACCGGCTTGCGGTCCCGCGAACCATTGAAAATCACATCCTCGCTGTCGGCACCACGCAGCTGCTTGGTGCTCATCTCGCCCAGCACCCAGCGCACGGCATCAATGATGTTGGACTTGCCACAGCCGTTGGGGCCGACCACACCGGTGAGGTTGCTATGGATATTCAGGACGGTCGGATCCACAAAGGATTTGAACCCGGCCAGCTTGATGGCAGACAGACGCATGCTAAAGGTACCGCTATTTGTCGGGGTGAAACGGACGAAAGGCCTAGTCTAACCCAGTCGCCAGACGGGCTGGCTGGGGTAAACTAGCGGCCCACAGTATTTTGTATCCGGATTGTACATGCCGAGCCTGCCAAGCAAGAAACTGGAGACATTTCCCAACCCGAAACCGGCCCGGGACTATACCATCCGTATGCGTATCCCGGAGTTCACCTGCCTGTGCCCCAAGACCGGGCAGCCTGATTTCGCCACGCTTTATCTTGAATATGTGCCGAGCAAGCTCTGTGTCGAGCTCAAGGCACTCAAGCTCTATATCTGGTCATTCCGGGATGAAGGGCATTTCCACGAGGACGTCACCAATCGCATCCTGGATGACTTGGTCAAGGCCACCCAGCCTCGCTTCATGCGCTTGACGGCAGTTTTCAATGTGCGTGGCGGGGTTTACACGCATGTCTCAGCTGAACATCGCGCCAAGGGCTGGAACGGCAGCCTGCCGCCAGCAGCCTGGCACGTTGACCCGACTGCCGAGGGCCACACGCCCTGACCCTGCCTGATCCGACTGTGCATAGAGAACGCGCGAACTAAGATGCGACCGGCACTCCCCGTTCCCGTTTCTGGGCCCGCTTACTTGCT
>JBFKCG010000083.1:0-9345 GCA_041620675.1 Nevskiales bacterium | reverse complement strand
GATGCTGCGCAGGCCCGGCACGATGACAAACCCGCCTCCTACGCCCAGCAGCCCGGCCAGGAAACCGGTGACCGCACCGCAGGCACTGACCGTCATTGCACAGCGCTGGGTCCAGATGAACCTCCCGGTAGCCGGATTCAATCGACAGATGGCATCGCCGGCGAGATCCGCGTCATTGCGCAGGGCCGCGCGCACCACGCGCGTCTCCTCTGGAGCGTGACGGGTCTGTTGCCACAGGCGCAGGGCCACGATCAGCAGTACGCCGCTGAAGACCAGGCTGAGCAGGGTCAGGGGAAGTTGTTCGGCGGCAAGCAGTCCCAGTGGCGCAGTCAACAGACTGGCGGCACTCATGATGAGTGCGGCCTTGTAGCGGATCACGGCCACATCCCAGGCAAACAGGGTGCCGAAACTGGCCGACACGGCTACGGCGATCAGCGCGACCGGTGCGGCCTGCACCAGGGACCAGTCCAGTGCCCACATCAACAGCGGGACGGCGATGATGGAGCCGCCGGCTCCCGTCAGCCCCAATACCAGCCCGACAACTAATCCCAGAAGGATGGCCATGTGCGTTATCTTGCAATAGCCTTGGTGATTAGTCGAAGCCTGAGCTTGAGAGTTAGAAGTTGAAATACTCCGGTCGGCCGGCGGTCCAGATCTCGCCCCAGTTGTAGCCACCCCCATCAACATTCAGGACTTCACCTGTGATGAAGCTGCCGGAGGGGGCCGCGAGGTAAACGCAGGCCTCGGCAATTTCCATGGGCGTGCCCGGGCGTTTCATCGGGTTGGCGCGCGGGAATTCCTTGACGGCTTCCGGTGGGTAGACTTCAAGGCCACTGGTGGCGGTCAGGCCAGGTGCCACGCAGTTCACGCGAATATTCAGCGGCGCCCATTCCACCGCCACCGTGCGCGAAACCGCGGCCACACCGGCGCGTGAGGCGGCGGTGTGCGCCACCCCCGGCATGCCACGGTCAGCCACCGCGATGACGTTGACGATGGCCCCCGGCGTTTTCTGCTCGCGCCAGTACTGGGCGGCGCGCTGCATCATGTACCAGCTGCCATTGAGGTTGTTGTTGATGACTGCCGCCCAGCCCTTGGGTGCGAAATCAATCGCGTGCTGTGGAAACTGGCCGCCTGCATTGTTGACCTGGATATCCAGTCGGCCGTACTCGGCATGGATTTTCGCGAACAGGCCCTCGATCTGGTCCAGTTCACGGATATTGGCAGGCACAGCCAGCATGCGGACGCCCTTAGACTGCGCGAAGTCGACGGTGGACTGGAGTTTTTCCGGTGTGCGGCCACAAATGACCACCTCGGCGCCCAGGCGTGCAAACAGCAGCGCGACAGCGCGGCCAATGCCGGTACCACCACCGGACACCAGCGCGACCTGGCCCTTGAACAGGTCCTCGCGATAGACCGTTGGCGCGGTCCAGAGAAAGTCTGGGGAGTTGGGGTCGGTACTCATCAGCCGCGCAGCATCTCGCCGCTGATGATCATCTTGCGTACCTCGGTGGTGCCGGCGCCGATCTCCAGCAGCTTGATCGAGCGATACAGGCGGTTGATCTCGGATTCCCAGATGTAACCGGTGCCACCATGGATTTGCACGGCGGCATCCAGCACCTTGTTCATGGTCTCGGCGGTGTACATGACACCTGCGGCGGTGAGCTTGTGGATCTCGCCGCGGCCGCCTTCGTCCTCCCCGATCACGCTCGCCGCGCGCAGCGTCTGGTAGGTGAACAGGCGCATGGACTCGACCCAAACGTACATGTCGGCCAGCTTGGACTGGATCATCTGGAAGTTGGCGATGGCCTGACCGAACTGCTTGCGCTGCTGCGCGTAATCCAGCGACAGTGACAGCGCGCGCTCGGCGATGCCCAGGCAGATCGGCGAAATCATGGCGCGCTCGAGGTCCAGGCCCGACATCACGACCTTCACGCCCTTGTTCTCGGCGCCGATCAGGTTCTCGACCGGCACCTTGCAGTCATCGAACACCAGTTCCGCGGTCTGTGAGCCACGGAAGCCCATCTTGATCAGCTTCTGCGCAACCTTGAAGCCCGGAAAGTCCTTTTCGATGATGAAGGCGGAAATGCCTTGCGCGCCCTTGTCCTTCTCGGTCTTGGCATACACCAGCAGTACGTCAGCGACCGGGCCGTTGGTGATGTAGATCTTGCGGCCATTGAGCAGGTAATGATCACCCTCGAGGCGCGCAGTGGTCTTCATCGAGCCCAGCGCATCGGAGCCGGCACCGGGTTCGGTCAGGCCAAGCGCACCGATCAGCGTGCCCTTGCACAGGCCCGGCAGGTATTTCTTTTTCTGGGCGTCGTTGGCATTGCGCAGGATGTTGTGCAGGCACAGGTTTTCGTGCGCGACCCAAGCCAGGCCCAGTGCATGGTTCCAGCGCGAGAAGGCCTGCAGGATCAGGCCCGAGGTAAAGATATCAAGTCCGGAGCCACCGTAGCCGTCTGGCGCGGTCACGCCAAAATAGCCGGTCTCGCCAATCTTCCTGAAGACATCCTCGGGCCACCACTCCTCGTCATCCATGCGCTGGGCGAGCGGGTAGAGTTCCTTCTGCGCGAAGCGGTCGGCCTCGAACAAAATCTCCATCTCATCCTGGGACAGGCCGGTGAAGGCCTGCATGACGCTGGGTCGGTCTGCGTTGGTGTCTGCCATGATTGGGTTCTGCGTTGATTACTGTGGGCTAAAGGTAGGCGAGAAGGGATGTTGCTACTTCGTCTGATTTGGTGAGTATCTTCATGCGCTTCGCGCAGGAATACGGTCGCGTCCGCGACCGTACCCACATCGGAGCAAGGGCATCAAGGAGCGATCTCATCCACCAGCCCCCATTCGAGCGCCTTCGTCGCAGTGATGCGCTTGCCGGATAGCACCCACCAGGCCGTGCGCTGGCGACCGATGCGACGCGGAATGCTGACGCAGCCACCGCCACCGGGCAGCAGGCCCAGCCGTAACTCCGGCATATGGAAATAGGTATCGGGAGTGGCGCAGACGCGGCGCGCAAACGCGGGCAGCTCGACGCCCGAGCCGACACAGGCGCCATGTACATGGAATTCCAGTCGATCCGAGCACTGCGCGACAAAACGACCGGGCATGGTGAGTCCGCGGATGGCATGCGCGCTGGCCGGGTCCGTCAGGCTGCCGAATTCCGTCAGGTCGCCGCCGACGCTGAAGCATTTGCCACGGCCGCTGACCTTGACGCGAGTAATGGAAGTGTCGGCAATCACCAGTTGCAGTGACTCGACCAGCGCGTCGCGCATCTCGACGTTGAGGGCGTTGCGATTGGAGGCACGATTCAGCTCAAGCCACAGCACATCCTCATCGCGATACATGCACACGGCGGGACCGTCATCGCTGGGGACAGCAGGGCTGCCGGCCCGGTTCTGGTCGAGCCAGCGCCTGAATTCGACGCCGCCCTGCAAGGTCGCGTAGGCCAGAGACTCCACGTCCAGCGCGGGCAGCACCGGCATGTTCTCGGTCAGGCGCAGGGTTTGCACCAGCACGCTGGCCGCTATCGGGTTGCGCTGGATATTGGTGAGCAGGGTGCGCGCGGATTCCATGCTGTCGAGTACCACGTCGCAGCATTGGGTGAGCAGGTTGGTTGGCCCAGTGGGTGTAATGGCGAGGATCGGGCAGGGCAGCGTGCGCAGCCAGTCAACCAGTCCTTCCATGTCGGCGATGGGCAAGTCAGGGGAGGTGGCATCAAACAGCAGCCAGGGCTGTTCTGCCAGGGGAGAGAAGGGGGGAGAGGGGTCTCCCACGCGCTGCAAGAGTTGTGGCAGTGACAGCACGCGCTCGCCTGCTTCATTCATCCGTGATGCCTGCAGTATCTGCCCGCTGGTCAGCGCTGCGGTTGTTGAGCCTGTTGCCCATGTCAGCTCAAGCCGGTGACCGGAATCGCCGCGCCATGGATGGCACGAGCCTCATCGGAACACAGGAAGCGAATGACCTGCGCGAGCTCGCGAGGGCTGACCCACTTGCCCGGGTCCGCGTCAGGCATGGCGGTGCGATTGGCGGCGGTATCAATGATGCTCGGCAATACGCAGTTCACATTGATGTTTTGTTCGCGCAGCTCGGCGCTCATGGCCTCGGTCATGCGAATCACCGCGCTTTTGGCAACGCTATAGGCCCCCATCAGTGCCGCGCCTTTCTGCCCGGGGCCTGCGCCAATATTGACGATACGGCCGGCACCGGCTCCCAGCATTTTCGGCACGACTGCCTGGGTGGCATTGAGCAGGGTTTGGGCATTGATGTCCCACATCTTCTTCCAGTCAGCCGCTGGCGTGGCATGCACGGGCGAGCCCATGTTGAAGCCACCGGCAATGTTGCATAGCGCATCGATGCGGTTGAACTTCTGGCAGGCTGCCTCGACACAGTTTCCCGTCGCGCGCACGTCCAGCAGGTCGACGGCACACAGCAGTCGCTTGGCATCGCTGCTGCGGTAGGCGGTTTGCAGTGCCTCATCGCTGAGATCCACCAGCACCAGATTGGCGCCGGCTTCAGCGAAAACATCCGCACAGGTCTGGCCCAGTGCGCCAGCAGCGCCGGTGATCATGACGGTCTTGTTCTGAAAGCTCATGCGCCAATCCTACGAAAACTACCTGACGAAGTCCCTTGTCGTGGCAGCAGTATGACGAAGATTGACTCACGGGGGCCCTGCGCCAGCCTGCGTTTTGCGCCAAGTCGGCTTGGCGGGGCTGTCCTGTCTTGCCGATGTTGGCCTGCTGGAATAGACTGGTGAGTGATACTCACCAACTGAACAGATTCATGTCCGTGAGGCCCATAAATAATATAAATATGGGCTGAATCGAGATAAGTGGTGCTCACCATCTATGCCGATGCAAAGGAAACCGTCATGTCAGAACCTGTACTGATTGAACGTCGCGGCAACGTGACTTGGATCACGATCAACCGCGAGGAGCGGCGCAATGCCCTGAATGAAGAGGTGGTGCGGATCATTGACCAGGGCATCGTGCAGGCCCAGGCCGATGGCCAGACGCGTGCCATCGTGCTGACCGGAACCGGTGAAAAGGCCTTCTGTGCCGGCGCGGATCTGGCGAAGAACGTCAAGGGCGGCGCGTTTGCAGTGGATTTCTCGCAGCCGCGTCATTACATCGTTGACCTGTTCAAGCGCCTGCAGGAATGCCGGCTGCCGGTCATTGCGCGCGTGAATGGCCATGTCATGGCCGGCGGCTTTGGCATCCTCTGTGGCTGCGACATGGCGGTGGCCGCGGATGATATCCGTATCGGTACCACCGAATCCAAGATCGGGCTGACGCCGATGATGATCCTGCCGTTCATGCTGCGTATCCTGCCGCCCCGCAGGCTGCAGGAGATGTGCATCACCGGTGAACAATTCAGCGCGCAGGATGCGCTGGACTGGGGGGTGGTCAATTATGTGGTACCGCGTGCCGAGCTGGACAGCAAGCTGGACTGGTTGCTGGAGCGCGTGACCAGCAAGTCGCCCACGGCCATTCGCCTGGGCAAGCAGGCGTTTAATGCCATGCGCGACATGGACCTGCGTGCAGCGCTGGAGTATGCGCAGGTCATGGTGCCGGTGATGTCGAGCACACAGGATGCGAAGGAAGGCATGTCGGCATTCCAGGAAAAGCGTCCGCCGGATTTCAAGGGAAACTGAGGCATGGCGCAGCTGCGCAAGCATGCCCCGCGCCTGGCGCGCGAGCAGCGCGTGGATGAAATCCTGGCCGCTGCACGTGACCTGTTCTGCGAGAAAGGCTATGAGCAGGTGGCCGTGTCGGAGATCGCAGCACGCATCGGTGTGGTCGAGGGCACGATCTTCAAGTACTTCGCCACCAAGCGTGAACTGCTGCTCAAGGTGCTGGAGCACTGGTACGAGGAAATGTTCGGTGACTATGCCCGCGATCTGGCCGGTGTCGCAGGCCATCGCGCCAGGCTGCATTTACTGATCTGGCGTCACCTGCGCAGCGTGCGTGACAACCCGCTGTTGTGCCGCCTGATGTTCCGCGAGGTGCGTTCCGAGCAGGACTATCGCGGCTCTGACCTGCACGAGATGAACCGTCGCTACACGCAATTCCTTTTGGATGTTATCCAGGCCGGCATCACGGCGGGCGAGTTCCGCCCCGACCTGCCCGCGCCGCTGCTGCGCGACATGGTCTATGGCGGCATCGAGCACCACGCCTGGAACTACATGATGGATTCCACCGAGGGCACCCGGCGTGACCATGCTCGCGGGGAGCTGGATATCGACCTCATCGCCGAGCAGATCGTGTCGCTGCTTTGCGAAGGCATTGCCGCGACTGATCTCAAGCAGGAGATGCAGCGCCTGACGCGGATCGCCAGCCGGATCGAAAAAGCCCTGCCCGCCACTTCCGCACACAAATCCACCAGCAAGTAATTCCAGTCGAGTCACGCCATGAGCCAAGCCAAATCCGATACCCGTCAATGGCCCTTCCGGGCCGTACTGATTGCCAACCGCGGCGAGATTGCGGTGCGTGTGTTGCGTACCGTGCAAGCACTCGGGCTCAAGGCCGTGGTTGTGTATCACGCCGCCGATCGCGGCACGCTCGCAGTGCAGCTCGCCGACCACGCCATCGAAATCACCGGCACCACGCCGGTGGCCGCCTACCTGGATGGCGAGCAAATCCTCAAGGCGGCCAAGGCCAGCGGCGCGGGCGCCATTCACCCCGGCTATGGCTTCCTGTCCGAGAACACTGGATTCGCGCGTGCAGTCGAGGCAGCCGGGCTGGTATTCATCGGCCCCAAGCCTGAGCAGATTGACTTGATGGGTGACAAGGTCAGGGCGCGCAACTTCGTCGAGAAAGCCGGCTTCCCGGTGGCGCCATCCGCCATTGAGGATGATGACCCCAGGACTTTCAATGAACGCGCGCGCAAGGTCGGCACGCCCTTGCTGATCAAGCCTTCGGCCGGCGGTGGCGGCAAGGGCATGCGCATCGTGCGCGACCTCAAGACACTGGACGCCGAGATCGAGCGCGCCCGCAGCGAAGGCCAGCGCTATTTTGGTGACGGGCGCCTGTATGTCGAGCGCTACATTGAAAATCCCCGCCACATCGAGGTGCAGGTCCTGGGCGACAGCCATGGCAACGTCGTGCACGTGTTCGAGCGCGAATGCTCGGTACAGCGTCGCTTCCAGAAGATCGTCGAGGAAACCCCCTCACCGGCGCTGGATGACAAGCTGCGTGGTGAAATCTGCGAGACCGCGGCGGGCATCGCGCGCTCGGCCGGCTATCGCGGGGCCGGTACGGTCGAATTCATCTTTGGCGAGGGTGGTGAATTCTATTTCCTCGAGATGAACACACGCCTGCAGGTGGAGCATCCGGTCACCGAGGAAATCACGGGGATTGACCTTGTGCTCGAGCAGCTGCGCATCGCCGCTGGCGAAAAGCTGGGCTACTCACAGGCAGAGGTGAAAGCGCAGGGGCATGCCATCGAGTTCCGTATCTATGCCGAGGACCCGGGCCGAGGGTATACGCCGACCACCGGGCCGGTGCTGCGCTTGCGGCCACCGACAGGCGAGGGCATTCGCTGGGACAGTGGCATTGTCGAGGGGGGTGAGGTCACGGCGGCCTTCGACCCGATGATTGCCAAGCTGATCGTGCGTGGTGCTGACCGTCGTGAGGCAATGGCACGTGCTGACCAGGCGCTGGCAAGCACCGTGCTGCTGGGCTGCAAGACCAACACCGCCTTCCTGCGTCGCCTGCTGAATCACCCCGCCTTTGTCGAAGGTGCCATTCATACCGGTTTCCTCGACGCGCACCCCGAGATTGCCGCCGATCCGGAAATGCCTGAAGCCACCCTGCACAAGCTGCTGGCAGCGGCGAGCCTGGTGACGCGGCCCATGCGCGATGTCGCCGACTGCGTGCCGGACCTGCATGCAGCCATCGGCAACTGGAGGAACTGACAACATGCATCACGCATTCAAGATTGGTGAGACAGAAGTCAGTGTTGAGCTGTCGCGCGCACGCGAGGGTTATCGCCTGCATGTCGGTGAATGGGTCATACCGGTAAACCTGGGTGCAGCCGCTGATGGCCATCACTGGCTGACGCTGGATGGTGAGACCGTGGAGGTCGTCATCGCCACGCGTGGCGATGATGTATTCATTCATGTGGATGGCGAGGCACACCAGCTGCAGTACGAACACCCGCTGGATCGGCTGGCGCACCAGGCTGGCGGCGCGGCTGCGGACAGCGTGCGCGCGCCCATGCCGGGCAGCCTGGTATCCGTTGCGGTCAAGGCCGGTGACACGGTCAGCAAGGGCCAGACCTTGCTGGTGATGGAGAGCATGAAGATGGAAACCACGGTGATCAGTCCCCGTGATGGTGTAGTAGCAGAGATTCACCAGGCCATGGGCCAGACCTTTGATCGTGATGCACTGCTGGTCACGCTGGCGCCGGAGTCGGAGAACAAACCATGAAGAGAATAGAGACTCGCCTGAACACAGCCTCCGCGGAGTTCCTCGCCAACGCCGAGCACAACCGCAAGCTGGTCGAGGCCTTCCGGGAAAGGCAGCGCGCGGTGCGCGAGGACCGGCCTGAACGTGATGTCGAGCGTCTGCGCAAGCAGAACAAGCTGCTGGTGCGCGAACGCCTCAAGCTGCTGCTCGACCCCGGCACGCCTTTCCTCGAGCTGTCTTCGCTGGCGGCCAACGACGCCTATGACGGGGATGTGCCCGGCGCGGGCGTGGTGACTGGCATCGGCATCGTGTCCGGACGCGAGGTGATGATCAATGCAGGCGATGCCTCAGTGAAAGGCGGCGCCTGGTATCCGCTGAGCGTCAAGAAGACCGTGCGCGCGCTCGACATCGCCATCGAGAACCGCCTGCCGGTGGTGCACCTGTGTGACTCCGCCGGCGGCTTCCTTCCCTTGCAGGCGGAAATCTTTGCCGACAAGTACTATGCCGGCCGCATTTTCCGCAACCAGTGCATCCTGTCGAAGATGGGTGTGCAGCAGGTGGCCGTGGTGCTCGGTCATTGCACTGCCGGGGGTGCCTACGTGCCGGGCCTGTCCGACTACAACGTGATTGTGCGTGGCACCGGTGCGATCTTCCTGGCGGGTCCGCCGCTGGTGAAGGCGGCGACGGGCGAGGACGTGGGCCTGGAAGAGCTCGGTGGTTGTGACATGCACACGAGCACCTCGGGGGTCGCCGATTACCCGGCTTCCAGCGAGGAAGAAGCCATCGCCATCGCACGCGACATCGTCGGCCAGTTCAAGCGGCCACAGAAGACGCACATCGAGTGGCAGCCGCCGGAGGAACCCGCGTATGACGCCAGGGAGTTGTACGGCGTGCTGCCACGCGACATCAAGCAGCAGTTCGACATGCGTGAGGTCATCGCACG
>JBFKCG010000082.1:0-9439 GCA_041620675.1 Nevskiales bacterium | reverse complement strand
TGCGCAACAGCCGGGAATGGGTGGCTTTCGACCAGGCCGCGCTAGGCCTGGGCTTGGTGACCGTACCGCTGTACTGCGATGACCGTGCTGACAACGTTGCCTACATCCTGAATGACTGCAGTGCCAAGCTGGTGCTCATCGAAAACCCCCGGTTGTGCCAGCGACTGGCGCCGGCATTAAAGGATGTCTCCAGTTTGCAGCGCATCCTTGTGCTGGAGTCTGACGCGGAGTTGCCGTTGAAGGCCTGGGACAACCGCCTGCGCATGGTTTCGGAATGGTTGCCGGCCCAAGGCACGTTGATGGAGGACAAGAACGAGTCCGGGGCCTTGGCATCCATTGTCTATACCTCGGGCACCAGCGGACGCTCCAAGGGCGTGATGTTGAGTCATTCCAACATGCTGGGTATTGCCGAGGCTTCGTGGAAGGTGGTGAATGTCCGCACGACCGACCTGTTCCTGTCTTTTCTGCCGCTGTCGCATACCTTCGAGCGTACGGTTGGTTATTACGTGGCCATGATGGCAGGTGCGACGGTTGCGCATGCGCGCTCCGTCAACCAGCTGGCCGAAGATCTGGTGGATATCAAGCCGACGGTGCTGATCGCGGTGCCGCGCATCTTCGAGCGGGTGCACACGCGCATCATGCAGCAGATGGCCAAGGGTTCGGCCATCAAGCGAAAACTGTTCGACCTCACCGTCAAGGTGGGCTGGAATCGGTTCGAGCACAAGCAGGGACGCGCCAAGGCCAGCCTGTGGCTGCTGCTATGGCCACTGCTGAACAAGCTGGTCGCGAAGAAGGTCATGGACAAGCTGGGAGGGCGGGTCAGGGCCTCGATCAGCGGCGGCGCTGCGTTGCCACCGGCAATCTCCCGCGTCTTCATTTCGCTGGGATTGAACTTGATGCAGGGCTATGGCCTGACGGAATTCAGTCCGGTCGCCAGCGTGAACCCGGAAGACGACAACGATCCCAGCACGATTGGACCGCCCCTGCCTGGCGTCGAGGTCAGGATCGGCGAAGACAAGGAACTGTTGCTGCGTGGCCCCGGCGTAATGATGGGCTATTGGAACAACCTGGAAGCCACCCGGCAGGCCATCGATCCGGAAGGCTGGCTGCACACGGGCGACCAGGCCGAGATGGTGAATGGCCATATCCGCATCATTGGGCGCATCAAGGAGATCGTGGTGATGTCCAACGGCGAGAAATTGCCGCCCGCCGACATTGAAGCAGCGATCACGCACGACCCGCTGTTCGAACAGGCCATGATCATCGGCGAAGCCAGGCCCTACCTGACGGCACTGGTCGTGCTGAATGCCGAGCAATGGCCCGAATATGCCGCCAGCATCGGACTGGACCCCAATGACAGCACGGTGCTGAGCAACCCGGTACTGATCCAGAAATTGCAGGCTCGCGTGACCCAACTGCTCAAGGACTTCCCGGGCTATGCCAAGGTGCGGCGGATTACCCCCAGCCTGGACCCCTGGAGCGTGGACAATGGCTGCCTGACGGCAACCATGAAGCTCAAGCGGAACGTCGTGGTCCACAACTATACGCAGGCCATCGAGCAGATGTACGCTAGCGCCCAGCGCAGCTAGCGCGCCGTCTACCGGAGTCAAGGAACTCTGCTTGATGGCTGTTGCCTTAGCGCAGACAACTCCTTAATTACGGTAGCCGCTATGCCTGTCCTGAGTCGATATCGTGGTCTTGCCCTGGCAGGCTTGGCTGCCTTTTCCCTATGGCAGCCTGCTGCTGCAGAGACGCGCCAGAGCGCACGCCTGTGTTACTTCTCGTATAACAATTCCAACGAATATGAAACCGTAAGCCGTTTCGTCGCGCAGCTTAACCGGCACGCGCCGGTGCGGATTGACGTGGTCGAGTTGCAGGATTTTGACGCCGATCCTGAGGATGCCATCCGTATTGCCGCCAAGTCGGGCGTGCGTTGTGATGGTCTCGTGCTGTCGGGTCACCAGCGCAAGCGCAAATTCTGGGGCGATCGCAGCGATGGCAGCATCAAGTCGGGTTATTTCGACAAGCTGTCCTGTGCCAATGACACCGCCGAGTGGTTCCAGAACGTCAAGTCGGTCTGGCTGGAGGGCTGCAATACCGGACGCCCCGAGTTGATGAACCTGACCGTCAAGGAAAAGAAGCGGATTGCCGGCAGCCCCATGCCGCTGATGCGTTCCACCCTCGACCTCGATGACCTTGAGGACAGCATTGATGACATCAATGACCTCCTGGAGGACAACCTCAACGACGACAACATCGCGGTGGATTACCTGCGCATCTTCCCCGAGGCCACGTTGTATACCTGGACCTTCAAGGCGCCCGGTGAGAAAGCAGGCTCACACAATTCGCTGCTGTTTCACGTTGCCCAGGCTTCGCGTCTGGCAGACCCCCTGCCGGAGTATTACCAGGATCCACGCGGCAAGCTGAGTCCAGTTGCGGCACGCCGCTATGGAGAGGTCCTCTACGCGATGCTGACCGGGGTTTCGTTGGGCTCAAAGAACCTGAATGAAACCAACTTCATCAAGGGGTGGCAGGCCCATGGCGATTATCGCCAGAAATATGCCTTCGATAACCATGAATTGAAGGCATTCCCGGCGCTGCTTCACTCCAACGTCGAGGTGCTGCGCCAGAACCGCGGCTTGCGCTGCTTCCTGCAGACTTACAACGGGAAGGACAGGGCAGAGGACATCGTCAATTACATTGCGCGCAACGAGCACCTCGGTCCTTATAGCGACTTGATGTTGCAGGCCTTGCTGGAAAAGGCCGAGGGAAAGCCCGACCTGCAAAAGAAAATGCTGGGCTCCCTGGTTAACAACGGCCGGCTCATGAACTACCTGGCGAACGCGAAAAACAAGCCGGAAGTGTCCAGCCTGTATCAGCGGCTACGCAGTGAAGCAACGGCGCTGGCAAACCAGAAGGCTGCGAGTGTTCCTGCAGACGCGGCGTTGGAGAGTCGTTAGAGGTTGCTTGACCGGCAATCTGGCCAGCTCAAGGCAGGACTCGTACAATTTGGCGACAGGCGGGTGTCGTATAATGGTAATACTGCAGCTTCCCAAGCTGCTAACGTGGGTTCGATTCCCATCACCCGCTCCATCTTCTCAGTCATCTTCGGCTTTGTGCAGGCGATCCTCGATCGCCTTGCCGACATCGCCGATGGGTGCGGCGGCCAGTGGTCGGCTGATGTAGTAACCCTGGCCGTAATCAACCCCCAGGTTTTTCAGGTACTCGAATGACTGCTTGTCCTCAATGCCCTCGGCTACGCTGAGGATACCGAGGCGGTGGATCATGTCATTCATGGATCGCACCAGCTCCTGGTCCTGCTCGCGGTCCTTCAGGTGTTTCACGAAAGACTGGTCGATCTTGACGTAGGACACTGGCAACTCACGCAGATATTCAAAAGAGGTGAAGCCGATGCCGAAATCATCCAGCGCAAAATGACTGCCAAATTCACGAATCCTGCGCAGGATCCTGCGCGCCAGATCGAAGCTGGCGATCGCTTCGGTTTCCAGAATCTCGACGATCAACTGGGTTGGATCGGCGCCGGATTGCGTAACGGCACGGGAAAAAACCTCGAAGAACGTGGGGTCTTCGAATGACTTGGCGGCGACGTTGATGCTGATCTTGAGGACGTAACCAAGGCGCATGGCTTCGGCCTGGGCCTGCAGTGCCTTGCGAAGTACGATGCGGTCAATGGCGGATATCTGGCCGGTCTGCTCGGCTATCGGGATAAAATCCCGGGGCGGGATGAGCTGACCGTCCGGGCCAAGCATGCGCACCAAGGCCTCGCAGTGGCTGATGCGGCCTGATGGCAAGTGCATGATTGGCTGGTAATGCAGCAACAAGCGATCTTCCGCGATTGCCTGGTTGATCTCTGAGCGCATATGCATGCGCTGTTCCTTGAGTGCCTTGATTTCCTCGTCCAGCGTTACCAGGCGTGCATGACCGGGCGACATCTTTTTCGATTGGCCCAGCGCAATTGCGGCATTGGCGTGCAGTTCTTCGGCCGTGGTGCCGTGTTCGGGATAGACGGCAACACCCGCACTCACGGAAAGCGTAACCGGCTGATTGCCACAGGTGAATTCCAGTGAGGGGACGGCCTTGCAGATGCCTTCAGCCGTGGTTAGCGCATCCTTATGGTCTGCGCCTGGCATTAGCAGGCTGAACTCATCACCACCGCTTCGACTGATGAACAGGTTGGGGCATTGTGTCTTGAGGCACTCCGCGATGGCCTTCAGGGCACGATCGCCTTCCAGTAGCCCGTGCGTATCGTTGATGTCCTGGAGCTGATCGATGTCCACCAGCAGAAGCGCCAGGGGCAAGCCGTTGCCTTTCGCATCAAGCAAGTCTCCCTGCAGCTCGTGTGAAAGCTGTTCACGGTTGGGCAGCGCGGTCACCACATCGTGGCTGGATAGCCAGCGCAGGCGTGATTCGATCTCGCGTTGCTGGGTGAGGTCGAGCCCGACCGAAAGGGTCTTCTGTCCGGACTCTGACTCGATGACGGTTTGCATCCAGTAGACCTTGCGTTCGCTGCCGTCCGCGCAGTGCATGCCGCCCTCATATTCGCGGGTCGCCGGTCCACCGTCGGACAGCGGCTCCGCCTTGGGCATGCCAAAAACATCCTTGTCCGGGATAAGTTGGCTAATGGGCTGGCCATAGAGGTCAGCAGGGGTCCAGCCCGTGGTGCTATGGCCGAAGCTGTTCATTCGTTCCACGCGGCCAAGCGGATCATTGAGCACGATAACCAGGGGCGCGGTATTGAGCAGGCGATCTGAAAACGCCCGCTCGCGTGTCAGGTCCTCCACCATGCGTGTCAGTGCCTGGCGGTTTTCCTCAATACGCTTTTGCAATGCCTCAAGGTCATCGGTCAGGCGCAGGGCGGCCCCTTCCAAATCATCAATCTCGTCCGTGATATCGGGATTCTGGGAGGTGCTGATTGCCTTGCGGGTGGCATCGTAGTCACCTTCCGCGAGTTTTGGCATCGCATTGGCAACACGCAGCAGTCGCCCCATCGGCTTGCCGAGGGCAAAACCCAGGAGCAGGCCCAGCACAATGGAGCTGATCATGGCGACAGCGATGTCCTGGTAGGCGCTTGCACGGATTGCGGCAATCGCGTCTGTTTCATCGGTGATCAGCACGACGGATACCCCATCAGCCGCGTATTCCGGGGGCAGGCTGAGCCGTGCAATGGCCAGATTGCGATCACCGACCAGACTCAAATGTACGCTGCCATTGGGGGGTATTCCGCTTGCCGTAGCAAAGGCGCTGAGGTGCGGCAGGATTGATTCGGGATGCGTCGCTAGCATCACGCTTTGCTGCCAAAGAGAAGGCAGCGACTCTGTATGGGCGCTGGGTTTCGCCAGCACCACCAGGTTTGCATTGGCGAGCAGGCTGAAGGCCTGGATGGTTTCGTCGATATCCCGGCTTATGCTGATGATGATTTCTTCGCCGGCGGTTGTCAGGGTGGGCAGGAAGGCATGCAGCACGCATTTCTTGCGGCATTCCAGGTAGGTGCGCGGTCGGCCATTCTGGCTCGTTTCCTCCACCGCCCGCTGGTTGAGGTCCCGCTTGGGCCGGGTGTCCGTGCCCTCGCTCTGCCAGGCAAACATGGCGGCACCCGTCGGGTCCAGCAACTGGATATTCTCGATGCCGCTAAAGAAAAAGGCCTGGTTCAATTCACCGGTTGATCGGTTTCGAAGGTTGTCGGTCTCGGTGGCAAGCAGGCTGGCGATTCGTTGCAAGCCGATGCTGGCGTTTGCCAGATCGGCGAGAAAAGACTGGCCCAACTCCTCCATCGCGGTGATTTGCTGGCTCTCATGCAATGAGAGCTTGCGTTGGTACTGGACAACCTGCGTGATGACGGTGATGACGCCCAGCACGAGCATGATGATGGCCGCGGCCTGGATGCGAAGGCTGATCCGGAGCGAACTTTTAAGCGCTTTCATCACTGGATCCGAAGGATGATGGCGTCAGTCTTTGCTAGAAACGATAGCCCAGCATCAAGGCGAGCAACCTGGTGCGTGGTTCCAATGCCATGCCCGGGTTATCAATCCGTGGGATGCCGGCGGTGCCATCGATATTGTGAAACTCTCCCATCAATATCCAGCTGGGGCGGAATTGCCAGCCAAAACCGATGGTGGTGTCACGTGAATCGCTGTTGCCTCTATGGTTACGATCACTGTATGCGACATCGTAGCGTAGCAAGCCACTTAGCTCCGGTGAAAAACGGTACTCACCTTGCAGATAAGCCCCGTCTGAACGATTCTCTCCACCTGTTCCGGCAAAATCGAACTTGCTGGTCGTGAGGCTGTACTCCGACGTCAAAGTCCATTTTGCCTCATTGAATTGGCCTGAAAGTACGACAATCTCCGCGTCTATGCCCGTGGGGAAAGACATGCCACCGAAACCAAAAACGGCATCAAGTCTTGCAGTCAGAAAGCTCGCTGCGAGCCGAAGGCGCCCGCCTTCTCGCTCATGCAGTAATTGCAAGTAAAGCGGGTCTCGCAAAGTCAGGTTCTCTACTGAGAAGTTAGAGGCAAAAGAGCCGCCTCCAGTGAAGTTGTCACGCGTCGTATCGGATACTTCCGTGCTTTTGGCGATATTCAGTTTCAGCGAGGTATGGTGCTGGTCATGATCCCAGTCACTGTAGAGCTGGATGCCGTCTGACGAGAACAGCAGTTCGCGTACGCCGGTTCCTTCAAGGTATACCGATTGTGGCAGCATGATGCTGGGCCGTGTGAACAGTACATCACGTGATTCGTTGTAGAAGCCAAGCGGGTTACGCACGCGGCCCAGGCGTGCGCCGGCGCGTGCGGCTTCCATGGTGATGAACTGGTAATCCAGGTAGGCGTAATCCACACGCACGTCGCCGTCGTCGGTCTCGCCTGCTTCGCGCGCCAGTAGTTGCCCTGAGGCTGAGAAACGGGGATTGAACTGGATGATGCCATTGAGGCCAACCTCGTAATAATCAAAGCTGCCGTCTTCGCTGTCGCCATAGAAGTTATTGCCTGAAGTATTGATGTACCCCAGCGAGGCAAAGCCATGGACCTGGTAAGGATAGCCACCGATTCTTGCTGTCTCGTCCGCCCAGGCGCAGGCGCTGCCCAGGGAGGCGAAAACAAGCCAGACAAGCGGCTTAGCGAATTTCAAGCGTCTTGACCGTTTCATTGACTTTGCCTTTCTCGATATAACCGATACTGCCGGGAGTCCTTGCGACATTCAGCAGGAGTTCTTCGGGGGTCCGGGCGAGTGTGGGGGCTTGGCCGGCACCGGTGTAAACCATTCGATCCCAGGTATCCCTGAGCACGTAGGGATAAATGCGGAGGATTTCCTTACAGAAGGCCTCGTGACTGGTGTCTTTGTCAGGCAGCACGAATACCTTGACTGGCGAGCCGTCCGGCCATTGCCGGATGCGCATCGCAAAGATGGCGCGCAACGAGGCCTGGCTCAGCGTCGTGCTGGGGGTTTGTGGGTTGGTGATGACTTCAACTGATTGGGCACCGTGCACGGGCATGGCCGTGAAGATCAGCGCCATGAGGACTGGGAACAGGCGCCGCCTGGCGCGACTGGCTGTTGTTCTATTATGAATAGTTATGCACTCCCTGTGCCCTCATAGTCCCACCATCCAGCCCAGTGATACAAGTTCATGGCTGGGTTAGGATGTAAAACGGTATGCTTTTGATGGATTGGCGCCAGAACGGAGCGATTTGATGAGAATTCTTGTGAAGGTCCTGTTGTCGGTGATCGGCCTGATGGTCGCTGCGGTGGTTGCACTGGCCGTGTTCCTGCCGTTCTATTTCGATCCCAATGACTACAAGGACGAGATTGCGAAGAAGGTCAAGGAAGAAACCGGACGTGAGCTCAGCCTGAAGGGTGATATCAGCCTCAGTGTTTTTCCCTGGCTGGGCATGGAGGTTGAGGATGCCTCGCTGAGCAATGCACAAGGTTTTGGCTCGCAGCCATTTGCCGAAATCAAATCCGCTGGTGTTCGCGTGCAGTTGCTGCCTTTGCTGCGCAAGGAAATCAAGGTTGGCACCGTTGTTCTCGAAGGCGCGGTGCTGCGCTTGCAAAAGAATGCGATTGGCCAGAACAACTGGGACGACATGGCCGAGCACCAGAAAAAGGTCGCAGAGCAAGACGAGGACAAGGATGAAGACAAGCCCGGGGATTTCAAGATGGAATCCATCGAAGTTGCCGCACTGGAGATAGAAAATTCATCCGTGCTCTGGAGCGATGCGCAAAGCGGAAACCGCTACGAGCTGCAGAAGTTCAATTTCAATACCGGACGCTTGCGCTCGGGGGAACCTGTATTGCTCAAGAGCGACTTCTCGGTGGTCGCTGGCAAGCCGGCCGTGACCAGTACCGTGGCCCTGCAAGGCAAGATCAAGGCTGACCTCGAGAAGAAAACCTATCGCATCGAGAAATTTGAATTGAAGGCCGAGGTCGCCGGCGAGAAGATGCCGGGCGGCAAGCAGCCGATCCGCCTGTCGGGCGTGGTGGACCTTGACCTGAATAAGCAGACGCTGGCGATTGATGGCCTGCTGATCGAGGCCTTTACCCTCAAGCTGGCTGGATCTGCCGCGGGCCGACAAATCCTGGATGCGCCGGTTTTCAGCGGCAAGATCAAGGCCGACGGCATCAACCCGCGTGCGGTCATGAAGGCGATGGGCAAGGACGAACCCAAGACAACGGATTCGGCGGTGTTGACCAAGGCCAGCTTTGACGCTGGTTTCGAGGCGAGCAGCGAGCGCGTCAACCTGCAGCCAATCCAGCTCAAGCTCGATGACAGCAGCATGGACGGCAAGCTGTCGGTTGCCAATTTCAGCAAACCGGCGATTGGCTTTGATCTCAAGGTGGATCAGATTGATGTTGATCGTTACCTGTCCCCGCCTGAAACCAGCAGTCCCGGGGCAGGTACGGGCGCGGGTGCCGGGGATGGCAAGGCCGAAGAAGGTGAGGTCAGCGTTGATACGGTCAAGGACCTCAACCTGAACGGTTCGCTGGTGGTGGGCAAACTCAAGGTCAAGAACCTGCAATTCAGCAATGCCCGCCTGAGCCTGCGTGCACAAAATGGCGTGATGGTGATCGAACCCCTCACGGCCAATTTCTACCAGGGCCAGATCAATCTGAGCGGCCGCGTGGATGCCAATGGCGCAAAACCCCTGTATGGGCTGAAGGCACAGACCAGTGGCATCAAGGTCGAGCCCATGCTGGTTGACCTGACCGGCAAGGCCAAGATCAATGGCACCGGTAACCTCGACCTGAATGTGACCACCACGGGCGCAAGCGCCAGTGAACTCAAGCGGGGTCTGAATGGCACCCTGGGTTTTAAGTTGCTGGATGGCGAGATCAAGGGCTTCAACCTTGGGCAGAAGCTGCGCAAGGCGCAGGCACTGCGCAAGGGTGAGTCACTCGCCGAGAACGAGCCGCAAACCACGGATTT
>JBFKCG010000081.1:0-9506 GCA_041620675.1 Nevskiales bacterium | reverse complement strand
GGGGAGGCAACGCCTGCCCAGATCGCAGGCTTGCTGGTTGCCCTGCGCATGAAAGGCGAGACCCCGGTGGAGATTGCGGCGGCGGCGTCGGTCATGCGGGAGCTGTCCTTGCACGTCGCCATTGATGACCTGCGTGATGAGCTCGTGGACACCTGTGGCACCGGCGGGGATGCTGCTGGCCTGTTTAATGTTTCGACTGCGGCCGCAATCGTGGTGGCGGCGGCCGGTGGGAGAGTGGCCAAACACGGCAATCGTGCTGCCTCCGGCAAGACCGGTAGCGCGGATGTGCTCGAAGCGGCTGGCGTGAAACTTGATCTCGGACCCAAGGGGGTCGAGCGATGCATCCGTGAGTTGGGGATTGGTTTCATGCTCGCGCCGCGCTTTCATGCCGCGACACGGCATGCGGTGGGACCGCGTCGCGAGATGGGTGTACGCACGCTCTTTAATGTGATTGGTCCGTTGACCAATCCGGCTGGTGCGCGCAACCAGGTGCTGGGTGTTTATTCCGCCGACTGGCTGCGACCGATGGCAGAAGTGCTCAAGGCACTTGGCAGCAGGCATGTGCTGGTCGTGCATGGCGAGGACGGCCTGGACGAGATCAGTATCGGTGCCCGCACCCAGGTGGTCGAACTGAAGAACGGCGAGATCAAGCACTGGCATATGGGGCCTGAGGATGTGGGCTTGCCAGTCGCCACGCTCGAGGGGCTTCGCGTCAATTCCGCGCAGGAAAGCCTGGCGATCATCCAGCGGGTTTTTGCTGGCGAAACCGGTGCTGCTGCGGACACCATCGCGCTCAATGCCGGTGCCGCCCTCTATGTGGGTGGACAGGCGCGTCACATCCAGGCTGGAGTAGAGCAAGCACGTGCCGCCATCGCGGAGGGTGCTGCACAGCGCAAGCTCCAGGCTTTTGTCGAGCTGAGCCAGTCACTTGGCGATGAGTAAGCCGGCCCAGCCGTCATGAGCGATATCCTCGATAAGATCCTGGCGCGCAAGCGTGAGGAAGTGGTGCTGGCCAGCCGCGAGCGCCCGCTCTCGCAGCTTCGGCAGATGCTCGCGCAGGCCCCCACCGTGCGCGGCTTCGCGCGTGCCATCCATCAGCGCCTGGACGCAGGCCAGTGTGCGGTCATTGCCGAGATCAAGAAGGCCTCTCCCAGCAAAGGCCTGATCCGCGCTGAGTTCGATCCGGCTTTTCTCGCCAAGGATTATGCGCGCGGCGGCGCAGCCTGCCTGTCGGTACTGACCGACCGTGATTTTTTCCAGGGCGCGCCGGAATACCTGCAGGCTGCACGCGCAGCCTGTGAACTTCCCGTCCTGCGCAAGGACTTCATGGTGGACCCCTACCAGATCCTTGAGTCACGCGTGCTGGGCGCGGACGCCATCCTGCTGATCGTCGCCGCGCTGTCGGATGACAGCATGCAGGCGCTCGCCAACGAGGCACTGGCGCTGGGCATGGATGTGCTGGTTGAGATCCACGATGCATCCGAACTGCAGCGCGCCCTGCGCATCCAGGGCGACGGGCAACGCATGCTGCTGGGGATCAACAACCGTAACCTGCGCACTTTCGAAACCAGCCTAGACACCACGCGGCAGCTCATGCAGCAGGTGCCCGCAGGCCGCCCGGTAGTCAGTGAGAGCGGCATCTTCCGACCCGAGGACATCGCCAGCTTGCAGGCCAGCGGCGTGAATGCCTTCCTGATTGGCGAGTCACTGATGCGACAGCCAAGCCCGGGCGAGGCGCTGCGTCAGTTACTGGCATGACTTCGGTACTGCCACAGCCGCTCATTGCCCGGCACGCTGACGGCGGTCAGCCAGCCCCCGTCGTCGGGTTGTTTGCCGATTACTCAAGCAACACAGGATGATCACATGGACATGAAGGCACGTATCAAGCTGGTCGAGGATGTCTGCTGGGTCGGCGAGACGGGCAGTGGTCATGGCCTGGTCATTGATGGTCCACCGGAGATCGGTGGCAAGAATCTCGGCGTACGGCCCATGGAACTGGTGCTTCTGGGCGTGGGCAGCTGCAGCGCGATGGATGTGATCCATATCCTGCGCAAGTCGCGCCAGGCGGTGACGGATTGCGTGGTGGAGCTGACCGGAAAGCGGGCCGATACCGACCCCAAGGTCTTTACCGCCATCCACATGCATTTCGTTGTCACCGGGCAGGGCCTCAAGGATGCGCAGGTCAAGCGGGCGGTGGAGTTGTCTGCCGAGAAGTATTGTTCGGCCTCGATCATGCTCAAGGCCAGCGTCAGCATCACGCACGATTACGAAGTGCACGACAGCGGGACGGAAGCAGGCAATACCTAATCCTGGGTCTCCAGGAACTTGCGCACTTCCAGTGCCTCAAGGTAAGTCGGCTCAGTTTCAATCACCACGATGCTCTGCTCTGGCTTCAGCCGGTCGGCGGCCTCTATGGCCCAGGCAAACGAATGCGCGGTTTCCGGCGCTGGCGTGATGCCCTCGTCGCGGCTCAAGTGCAGGATGGCGCCGCGCGCGTCTTTTGCCGAAACCTTGACGGTTTCCGTTCGCTGGCAGGCTTTCAGCCAGGCCAGCTCACGCGTGACGCTCGGATACTCCAGGCCTTCCAGGATGGCATCGGCCACCCGCATGGCGCGGCTGTCGAGCGTGACCCGGCGCTCGTGATAGTAGCCGTAATGCCGCATCAGCTTCTGCATCTCGGCCCGGTGCAGGTTCTCGGTTTCTGACTCGACGCAGACGAGTCGAGTATTGAGTTCAGGCAGGAAGGGATCAAAAAAGCCAATGGTGTCGGCATTGTGCCCCACGCGAGCCACCATCATGTCAGGCAGGCGCGAGGTGGCCTGCATCAACTGCCGGCGCACCTCAAGGCCAATGATGGAGACGAAATCTCGCAACATCTCTGGGTAAGGATGGGGTGATGCTTCCAGGCCGGTGACCATGAAGCAGGTGTCGGACTGCTGGCGCCAGTGATCCAGCGCCGCTTCACGCAGGTCATGACGGGGGAGTCTGGCCGGGTCGACCTCGATGACATCTGCCCCACGAAGGCGCATGCGGAAAATCTGGTCGGCTTCCTTTTCCTGTTGCGTCTTGTTGATGTAGACCACGGCCTTGAGTCCATAGCGAGCTGCGAGGGAGGCGACCAGGACGCCGCGCCTGCCATCCACGGTGCTGGTCACCACGCTGCTGCGCTTGAGACGCCTTGCCAGCAGGATTTGCCCGAGCGTACAGATCGTGACCCGGCTTTGCGGTGGGGTCAGCGTTTCGCGCTTGATATAAATCTGGGCGCCCCCCACGTGCTGGCTCAGTCGCTCAGCATGAACCAGTGGGCTCGGCCGGTTCAGTACCTTGCCCAGTTCAATTGCCATCTCGGCCAGGTAGGTCGGGTCCCGCCGATGCAGGGCCCACTCCGCGGCGAGTGCGGCGAAATAAGGGCGACTGCCGGCGTCGTCGCCGAATCTTTGCTTCTTGTTCGCGGCAAGATTGAAAGTATCCTCGGCAATCCAGGCCTCGGTGATATAGGCAATCGCCTCTTCCTCATCATGCCTGAATAACGGGTCATTCAGGCCCAGCATGCGCGCCATGCTGACCACGGTTTGCCAGATGTGCACGTGTTGCTTCAGGTCCATGCGCGCGTGCAGCTCGCGGGCCTCGCGCAGGAATTCATCGGCCTGGGCGGTGGTGAAGAGGACCTCCAGCAGCCTCAGGCGCAATTCAAGGTCATTGCGGTTCTCGCTGATCTGCTTGTGCAGCAGTCGCTCAATCAGGCGGTAGTAGCCGTGGGCAGTGTCGCTCGCGGGTTCTTGGGGTTTTTCATTCATGAATAGCGAGGACCTGTTTCACGGATGGGCCAATGGCACCGCTGATGATCCTGGTGGCCACTGGCGCCACCCGGGGATCAGCTTTCCAGGAATTTACGTAACTCCAGTGACTCGCGCTGAACCTTCTCGGCCTTCATCAGGACGACGACTTGTTCGGGCTTCATGCCGGCGGCGGTCTTCAGTGCCCAAGCCAGCGCATAGGCAGTCTCATGCGGGATCAACAGGCCCTCGGTGCGCGCCAGGGCCAGCACCGCCTCACGGGCTGCCGGATCTGGCATGGAGGCGATCTCGATCCGGCCGCAACTTTGCAGCCATGCCAGCTCGCGCATGACGCTAGGCTGTTCAAGATCCCCCAGGATTCTTTTGATGACGCCCTGCTTGCTTGAGTCCAACGTGGCTCGGGTGTCAAAAGGGTCTGATGTATCGGCAATCGAGACATCAGCTGGTGACTCAGTCCCCACACAAACAAGCCGGGTACCGGCGTCGCCGATAAAAGGATCAAAGAAGCCGACCGTATCGGCGACTTCCCCTGACCGTGCCACCAGCAAGTCTGGCGGGCGCTTGGCGACCTGCATGACCTGCCGCCTGACCTCACGACCGATGGTGGAGAGAAACTGCCGGTTCATGTCGGGGTAAGGGTTGGGTGCCGCCTCCAGCCCGGTGACCAGGAAGCACTGATCCGGCTGGCGCTGCCAGTGCGCTAGTGCGGCATGACGCAGATCCCCCTGCGGTAACTTGCTGCTGTCCACTGACAGCACTTCCGCGCCAAGCAGCCGCATGCGGAAGCTGTGCTCATCGTTGTTGCCCAGGTGTCGCTGATCGACATAGATGCAGGCCTTGAATCCCAGTCGGCTAGCAATGGCCGCCAAGACCACGCCGCGCCGGCCGTCCCCTGTGGTCGTGACCAGCGTGGAGCGCTTTAAACGCCTTGCCAAGAGAGCCTGGCCGAGGCAGACAATATTGCGCTGGCTCATGGGCTGGGCCAGGGATTCGCGCTTGATATAAATCTGGGCACCGCGATTGCGGTGGCTCAGGCGCCGGAGATGGACCAGTGGTGTGGGACGGTTGGCCCAGGGGATCAGTTCCAGGGCCAGTTCAGAGAGGAAGCTGCTGTCCTGGCACACTTGCTCCCACTCTTTGTTAAGTGCCGCGAACAGTGGCCGGCTGACGTCATCATCACCAAAGCGACGGTGCTGAAGCTTGTCCCCTTGCGAGTTCGCAAGCCTGCCCCCCGTTTCGCCGACAAACTCGATGGCTTCGTCTGAGGCATTGCTGAACAGGGAGTCATTGAGGCCGAGTATGCGCGCCATGCTCGTGACTCGTTGCCAGCTGCGCGCGTGTTTCTGCTTGTCCAGAAGGCCGTGCATTGCCTTTGCCTCGCTCATGAACTCCTGCACGTGCTGGATCGAAAACAGCAAGTCCAGCAGCTTGAATCGGGGCTCTACCTCCGTTGGGTTCGAGCTGATCTGTTTTCGCAGCAACGCTTCAGCCTGCTGGTAATAACCCGGCGTGACAGGGTCTTCGATTGGCCGGTCAGAAGTCGGTGTATTCATGGAATAACTACCAATTCAGTGTGTTGTGGCCCTGGCATTGGCGAAATGCCTCCGTTCGTCCCCATGGAGGCAGTATGACATTACTTGGCCGCCAGTCATTTAATCTCGGGGCTGCATCGGCGATAATACCGGCCCAGACAGACCGGGCAACCGGAGCCGATAGAGGATCGAGAATTGGCCGTAACCGAAAAGAAACTCAAGCTGCACGGGTTCAACAACCTGACCAAGACGCTGAGCTTCAACATCTACGACATTTGTTATGCCCGCAGCCCACAGCATCGGCAGGAATACATTGAATATATTGATGAGGCCTATAACGCAGAACGCCTCACCCAGATCCTGACCGAAGTCGCCAATATCATTGGCGCCAACCTGCTGAACGTGGCGCGCCAGGATTACGATCCACAAGGCGCTTCGGTGACGATGCTGATCTCCGAGGACCCGGTCAAGTCAGAAAACATCGAACCCAGCTGCGAGGCCGAGCTTCCGGGCAAGGACTCCGTGGTCACGCATCTGGACAAGAGCCATATCACGGTGCACACCTACCCGGAAACCCATCCGGACAATGGCATCAGCACCTTCCGTGCCGATATCGACGTCTCGACCTGCGGGCGCATCTCGCCCTTGAAGGCCCTGAACTACCTGATCGACAGCTTCGAGTCGGATATCGTGATCCTGGACTACCGTGTGCGTGGCTTCACCCGCAACGTCCGTGGTGCCAAGCACTATATTGACCACAAGATCGACTCGATCCAGAACTTCATTGCGCCCACGCACATCAATCGTTACCAGATGGTTGACGTGAATGTGTACCAGGAGAACATCTTCCATACCAAGATGCGGCGCAAGGACATCGATATTGATGATTACCTGTTCGGTGAGGGTTCCAAGGAGTTGCCGCCGCGCGAGGCCAAGCGCATCCGTGAGCGCGTCAACCATGAGATTCTCGAGATTTTCTACGGCCAGAACATGAGCCGCTGAGGAGCCTCGGCCTGGCCTGCGCCTGGAATTGGGCTGTACTGGCCGTTTAGACCAGAGACGGGCCTGGCCCAGCCATCGAGATCGGCCCGCTGCGCAAGCCGCGCAGGATCAGAAGCGGTAAGCGGTTTTTGTCATCACGCGCGAGGCAAGCGTCATCAGGCGCCGGATTGGGCCGGGCAGGTCAGCGCCGCCTGCCTGCTTGGCCTCGTCGCCATGGCGGGTTTCGTCTTCTTTCATCTGCTCAAGGATTGCGCGGCTTCTGGCGTCGCTTTCCGGCAGTTGGTCCAAATGCCCCTCAAGGTGCGCAACCACCTGTTTCTCGGTTTCGGCGACGAAGCCCAGGTTGACCTTGTCACCGAGCAAGCCTGCCGCCGCGCCGATGGCAAAAGAACCGGCATACCAGACCGGCGTCAACCGGCTGGGCTGTTCGCCCAGTTCCCGAATGCGATCGGCACACCAGGCCAGGTGATCCTGCTCTTCGGTTGCGGCATGCCTGAGCTGCTCCCGCACCGCGGGATTGCGCGCTGTCAGCGCCTGCCCTTCATACAGTGCCTGTGCGGCAACCTCGCCGGCATGGTTGACGCGCATCAGGCCGGCTGCGTGCCGACGTTCTTGATCATCAAGCGCTGATTCGCTGGTAGCCAGGGCAGGGTTGGGGCGCGATGCCGCCTCAGAAGGCAGCAATCTGGCCAAGCCCTGATGCAGTTGCATCAAGAGCTGGTCTGCCGTGGTGTAGTTGCGCCGTGAAGCCATGGGGCAATTATCCCCCTGTTGCGCATGTGGGGCCAGCAAGAGACCAGGACTGGCCCGCATCCAGTAATATGCGCGCATGCCCATCAAACCCGAACAGATTCCGGCACAGGTCAAGCGTGGCCTGGCGCAGGCCTACCTGCTGGCCGGCGAGGAGCCGCTCCTGCTGGAAGAGGCCGCGGACGCCATCCGTGCCAAGGCAAGGGCCGAAGGCTATAGCGAGCGCGAGGTGCTGCATGTCGAAACCGGTTTTGACTGGCACCGCCTGCACGCATCGGGTGAGAACCTGTCGCTGTTTGCCAGTCGCCGCATCCTTGAATTGCGCCTGGGCGACAAGAGTCCCGGCGTGGACGGTTCCCAGGCCCTGGTCGCATGGCTACAGCAGGCCCCGGCTGACACCTTGCTGATAGCCCACGTTGGCAAGCTCGACAAGCGCGGTCGCGAGAGCGCATGGTTCACGACCTTTGAGCGCACGGGTGTCGCTGTCTATGCCTGGCCCGTCACCGCAGCAGAATTGCCGCGCTGGATCGAGTCACGCCTGCGCGATGCCGGCCTGAGCGCCTCCCCTGACGCACTGCAACTGCTGACCGCGCGCACGGAAGGCAACCTGATGGCCTGCGCACAGGAAATTGAGAAATTGAAGTTGTTGTGCGTGGATGGACAGGTCGGCGTTGAGCGGATCCTGGAGGCAACCGCTGACAGCGCCCGCTTTGAAGCCTTCGATCTGGTCGACAAGATACTGAAGGGGCAATCGGTCGCGGTACTGCAGGTGCTGACACGCTTGCGTGAGGAGGGCGTTGACGTGATTCCGATCGTGGCGGCGTTGGCCTACACCCTGCGCCAGCTCTATCAGGCCAGCCGGCAGTTGTCGGCCGGACAACCGATAGAGCGTGCACTGTCGGCGGCACGGGTATGGGGGCCGCGGCAGGCGCCCTTCAAGCTGGCCCTGCGTCGCTTGTCACAAGATAAACTACTTGAATTCATTCAGGAATCGTCCTGGGTTGACCAGGTTGCCAAGGGTGCTGGCTGGGTTCGGTTTGACCCCCATGGCAAGAGTAATCATCGAATTGCGGCGTGGGAGGAACTGGTAAAATTGGCAGCCCGGCTAAGTGGTGTCGCGTTGTACGATGCCCATCCGGCCTGATCCAAGGACAAGAGTATGACCGCCAAGACGGCCCAAAAGACCCCCAATCGTTCCCCGCTGGCCAGTGCCATGGCTGAGGTGGGCCACAGGGCGCGCACCGCTTCGCGCCAGATCGCGCGGGCCGAGCCGGGCCAGAAGAACGCTGCCTTGTTCGCCATTGCTGACGAGATTGATGCCTGTCAGGACGATATCCTCGCGGCCAATGCAAAGGACATGAAGGCCGCACGCCAGAAAGGGCTGGATGCTGCACTGCTGGATCGCCTGGAGCTGAACCAGTCCCGTATCCGCAGCATGTCAGATGGGGTGCGACAAGTGGCTGCGTTGCCAGACCCGGTCGGTGAGATCAGTGATCTCAGGTTGCGCCCCTCGGGTATCCAGGTGGGCCGTATGCGCGTGCCTATCGGCGTCATCGCGATCATTTATGAATCCAGGCCCAACGTGACGGCAGACGCGGCGGCGCTGTGCCTGAAGGCCGGCAATGCCTGCGTGCTGCGCGGCGGCTCCGAGGCACGTCATTCCAATATGGCGATAGGCGAATGCATCCAGAATGCACTCAAGAACGCCGAACTGGCACAGGACATCGTGCAAGTGGTGGCCACCACCGAGCGCGAAGCCATCGCTGAGTTGCTGCGGCTTGAGAAGTCCATTGACGTGGTGGTGCCACGCGGGGGCAAGGGCTTGATCGAGTTCGTGGCCGAGCACACACGCATTCCCGTGCTCAAGCACCTGCATGGGGTGTGCCATGTCTATATCGATGAGCATGCGGATGTGGAAAAGGCTATCGCCATCGCGGTCAATTCCAAGACCCAACGTTATGGCACCTGCAACACCATGGAGACGCTGCTGGTTCATCAGGCTGTCGCGCAACAGGTATTGCCCAGGCTGGCCATGATCTACACCGAGGCCGGCGTCGAGTTGCGTGGGTGTGAGCGCACGCGGGCGGTGTTGCCAGACATCAAGTCCGCCACGACCGAGGATTGGCATACCGAATACCTGGCACCGGTGCTGTCAGTCCGGGTCGTGGATAACATGGACGCCGCGCTGGATCACATCGTGACCTACGGCTCCCAGCATACCGAGAGCATCGTGACCGAGAACATCGCCACCGCGCGCCGATTCCTGCGTGAAGTGGATTCCAGCTCGGTCATGATCAATGCCTCTACCCGCTTCGCGGACGGCTATGAGTACGGGCTCGGCGCAGAAATCGGCATCAGCACCGACAAGCTGCATGCCCGCGGTCCGGTTGGCCTGGAGGGCCTGACTTCGCTGAAGTACATCGTG
>JBFKCG010000080.1:0-9516 GCA_041620675.1 Nevskiales bacterium | reverse complement strand
GAAACAGTCATCTTCGATGATGGTGGGATTGGCCTGCAGGGGTTCAAGTACGCCACCGATTCCGACGCCACCGGATAAATGCACGTTCTTGCCAATCTGCGCGCAGGATCCAACGGTTGCCCAGGTATCGACCATGCTGCCTTCATCGACATACGCGCCGATATTGACGTAGGAGGGCATCATGACAACGTTCTTGGCTATGAAAGACCCCTTGCGCGCCGTGGCCGGTGGGACTACCCGTGCGCCGAGTAACTGGAAATCTGTGGTGTCATGGTCGGCGAATTTGCTCGGGACCTTGTCGAAGTAGCGTGTTTCACCGCCTTGGATGACCACATTGTCGTGCAGCCGGAAGTACAGCAGCACCGCTTTCTTGAGCCACTGGTTGACGACCCAGTCACCATCACGCTTTTCGGCGACCCGCGCCTCGCCCTTGTCGAGCAGCTCGATTGCCTTAAGCACGGCCTCCTTAACCCTGGGATCGGCCTTGGCAGGGGTGATGTCCTGGCGACGCTCAAACGCGTCCTCGATTAGGGCTTGCAAATCTTGCACGATAACTCCACTGGGCTTGAAAAAGGACTGCGCAATTCTAGCCTAGCGATCAGGCTAGCGTCGAAACGAAACGTCTCAGCCGGTGAGCCGCCTCCTCACACTCGGCAAGCGGAGGCACCAGGGAGATGCGGACTCGATCAGCGCCAGGGTCCCTGCCTTCAATGCTGCGAGACAGGAATCGGCCTGGAACGACACGTAGGTTCTCCTCGGCCAGGAGTCGTCGGGTGAAATCGCGGTCATCAATCGGCGTGTTGGGCCAGAGGTAAAAACTGGCGGTTGGTCGCCTGACGGGGAGGGTGCCATCGAGTATCTGGAGGACGGCATCGAACTTGGCTCGATACTGGCGGCGGTTTTTGATGACGTGATCTTCATCGCTCCAGGCTGCAATGCTGGCATGCTGGGTAGCCGGACTCATGGCGCAGCCATGATAGGTTCGGTACTGCAGGAAACTGCGCAGTACATCGGCATCGCCCGCTACAAACCCCGAACGAAGCCCCGGCACGTTGGAGCGTTTTGAAAGGCTGTGGAATACCACGCAGCGGCTGAAATCCTTGACGCCCATCTGCGCCGCGGCCTGCAATAGGCCCGGTGGCGGCAAAGCTTCATCCAGATATATTTCGCTGTAACACTCGTCGGATGCGATCACAAAATCATGGCGATGCGCCAGCTCGATGGCCGGCCCCAGTTGAGCCATGTCCATTACTGCGCCGGTGGGGTTGCCGGGGCTGCACAGGTACAGCAGCTGGCAGTCTTTCCACACGTCTGTCGGAACAGCGCCAAGATCTGGAATAAAGCCGTTCGCTTCCTCACAGGGCAGGTAGTGGGGCTGAGCGCCGGCCAGTAGCGTGGCGCCTTCGTATATCTGGTAGAACGGGTTGGGCATCAAGACACGAGCAGGCCGGCTCCTGTCGATTACCGCTTGTGCAAACGCAAATAAGGCTTCGCGCGTGCCATTCACAGGGAGGACATTCGTTTCGGCATTGATGCTTCCTGAAGGAAGCCCGAAGCGTCGCACCAGCCAGTCAGCGATGCTATGTCGCAGCGCGGGTATTCCCAATGTGCTTGGATAGGACTCGATGCGTCCCAGGTTCATTTGCAAGGCTTCCAGGATGAATGGTGGTACTGGATGCTTGGGCTCACCGATGGTCAGCGCAATGGGTGACTTGTCAGCTGCCGGCAGGACATCTGAGGTCAACTGTGTTAATTGCTCAAAAGGATAAGGCTTCAGCAATGTCAGGGCTGGGTTCATCGTGCTTGGGAGTGCCGTGGTTATGCGTCCAGCGCTGAAATGATGGCTTGGCGCAGAAGGTTGAAAATGGCGGGATCCGTGATCGGCTGGTGCTTGTTATTGGTGATAAAGAACACGTCTTCAGCGCGCTCGCCCATGGTGCCGATCTTGGCGGCCTCGACCAGGATGCCATGCGCCATGAAAAGTTCACCAATTGTTGAGAGCAGGCCGGGCCGGTCACCGGTGACGATCTCCATGACGGTGCGTCCTCGATCCTCGTCCTGGCTGAAGAAAACCTGAGTAGGCGTGCTGAAATGCTTGAGTCGGCGTGGCAGAGACCTGCTGACGTCAACGCTGGAGACTTTGGGGTCGCTGATCACGCGCCGCAGGGCTTCCCGAATCTCTTCCAGTCGGCTGGGTTCAGTGATGGCGACGCCGTCACTTTCCATGATTACAAAGCTATTGAGCGTATACCCATCGCGGGTGGCACCGATGCGGGCATCAAGGATGTTAAGCCCCAGTCGTGCGAGCATGCCTGTTGTCAGTCCAAACAGGTAATCCACGTCGCGGGCGTAGATGAATACGGTGGCACCATAGGCAGCCAGCGTGTCGGCAAGCACCAGAGGAAGCGACTCCGGCTTGGTCTTGGCAATGCCCTGGGTCTGCCAGGCGATTTCGGCACTGTTGTGACGAAGGAAGTGGTCGTCATCCATTCTTGACCACAGGGTCTCGATCTCTTGCTCTGACATTCCCCGCTCAAGCAACAGGGCACGGGCGCCGATCTTCGTTTCGTCGATCAGTTCCTGCTCTCCAATCGGGTCATTGAGGCCGCGCTCGAAACTGCGCGAGGTTGCCTCGTACAATTCCTGCAACAGGCTGGCGCGCCAGGAGTTCCAGAGATTGGGGTTGGTCGCCCGGATGTCACAGATCGTCAGCAGGTAGAGGTAATTCAGGTGCGTCTGATCGCCTACCTGCTCGGCAAACTCCTGGATGACCTTGGGGTCTGAAATGTCCTTGCGCTGGGCAGTCATGGACATGGAGAGGTGCTGACGTACCAGCCAGGCTACTAATGCGCTATCCGAGTGGGATAGCCCGTGTTCCAGGCAAAACTCCTCGGCTTCGGCGCTACCCAACTCCGAATGGTCTCCACCACGGCCCTTGGCGATGTCATGAAAGATACCGCCTAGGTAAAGCAGTTCAGGCTTTGCCAGTTTCCTGAATACGTTACTGGCATAAGGCAGCTCATGCTCGAACTCAGGCAATGCCAGACGGCGCATGTTGCGGACGACGGTCAGCACGTGCTCATCCACGGTCAGTGTATGGAAGAGGTCGTATTGCATCATGCCAATGACCTTGCCGAAGGCCGGTATATATCGGCCGAGCACGCCATAGCGGTTCATGCGCCGGAGTTCGTGGGTGATCCCGCGCGGTTGTCGCAGCATCTCCATGAACAGGGTTTTTGCGCGTTTGTTCTGCCGGAATTCCTCGTCAATGAGGACACGGTCGCGACGAATGAGGCGCAGGGTCTTGGCGGATATTCCTCTTAGCTCACGGTCGCAGGTCAGCAGGAAGAAGATTTCCAGCAGTGCAATGGGATCCTTCTGGAAAACGTCAGGATCACGGACTTCAATGAAGCCGTGATGTGACTGGAACCGTTCATTCAGGATCACGGGGTCCGAACGGTCTTGGGGGTGCAATATGGCTTCCTGGAAGAGCTGCAGGAGCATGTCATTCAGGCAGGACAGCGCCTTGATTGAGCGATAGTAGGTCTGCATGAACTGTTCGACGGCCAGGTTGTGGCTGGCATCTCGATACCCAAACAGTTGGGCGGCTTTGACCTGATGGTCGAACAGCAGGCGATCCTCGCGCCGCTCACACAAACGGTGCAGCGAGAAACGTACCCGCCACAGGAAGGACTGGCGTTCAATCAGTTCGTGGTACTCCTGTTCGGTCAGGAAGCCATGTACCACTAGGCCATGCAGTGTCTCGGTGCCGAAATGACGCTTGGTAACCCAGCTGATGTTCTGCAGGTCGCGCAGCCCGCCCGGCGATTCCTTCACGTTGGGTTCCAGCTTGTAGGCGGTGTCCTGGAATTTGGCATGTCGCTTGCGCTGCTCGTCCAGCTTGGCCTCAAAAAAAGCCCTGACTGGCCATATCTTGTCGGGGGTGATGGCGGCACGCATGTCATCAAACAATTCGTCGTTGCCTATGAGCGGCCGTGATTCCATCAGGGTCGTGATGACAGTCAGGTCGGCAGCGGCCTGCTTCTGGCATTCCTCAGGGCTGCGCACGCTATGGCCCAGTTCAAGACCGATGTCCCAAGCAAAGGTGAGAAAGCTCTCCAGCTGCGATTGGCTCGATGCCAGGGCTTTACCGTCGTGCAAGATCAGCAGATCAACATCCGAGTAGGGCAGTAGTTCGCCACGGCCGTAGCCCCCGACCGCAACCAGGCACAAGCCTTTGTTGTCTGACCCGATAAAGTGACGCCAGGCGCGAACCAGCATTTCATCAACCAGCCGTGAACGGCCGGAAACCAGGTTTTCCACGGAAACGCCGGCGTCATAGGCCTTGTAGAGCAGCTGTTGGCCCTGCTGGAGTACCTCCCGGAATGCGTTGATTTCAACAGGTACGTCCTCAAGACCGGGCAACAGGCCGAACAGCTCTCCGCTGTCGTGCGAGGCCTCCAAGGCTTGGTCGTGCTTGGCGATCACATCTCGCCTTGGCGCAGGGTCAGCACTTCATAGCCTGTCTCAGTGACCAATATGGTGTGTTCCCACTGTGCGGAGAGGGAGTGGTCCTTGGTAACGACAGTCCAGCCATCGGGCTTGCCATCCTTGTCCTTCTCGAGCACACGGACCTCGGGACGACCGGCATTGACCATCGGTTCGATGGTGAAACACATGCCCGCTTGCAGGCGCATTCCCGTGCCTGGCTTGCCGTAATGCAGCACATGCGGATCTTCATGGAATACGCGACCGATGCCATGGCCGCAAAATTCACGCACAACCGAAAAGCGATTATTTTCCACATACTGCTGGATCGCTGCGCCGATATCGCCCAGGCTGGCACCGGGCCGCACCTGCTCGATGCCCAGGCACATCGCGTCATGCGCGACCTGGCTCAGGCGCTTGGCCTGCACGCTGACCTCGCCAACGAAGAACATGCGGCTGGTGTCGCCGTGATAGCCATCCTTGATGACCGTGACATCCACGTTCACCACATCCCCTTTCTTGAGTTTCTTGTCGCTGGGTATGCCATGGCAGACCACATGATTGACCGAGGTACAGATGGATTTGGGGAAAGGGGGGCGGCTGAAATCACCACCGTACCCGAGGGGGGCGGGGATGGCCTTCTGGTGGTTGACGATGTAATCGTGGCAAATCCGGTCCAGTTCCTCGGTTGTGATGCCCGGCTGGATGTGCGGTTCAATCATCAGCAGGACATCCGCCGCCAGGCGTCCGGCAACACGCATTTTCTGCTGTTCTTCAGGGGTTTTGATGGTAACGCTCATAGAAGGTTGCACGGTTTCCGGTCAGCGGGGTTGGGCGATCGGGCGGATTGGCCGGAAATTTAGGCAAATCCGATTGTTACGCGAAGCTGCTTATGGTATAAAGCGCACGCTTTTTTAGCAATTTTGCTACCAAAGTCACAGGTGCTGGGCCCGGTCTGACCGAGCTTGGCTAAATTCTCACACGCATCGTCACATGCGACAGGGTGCCCGGCCAAAGAGCAGGGTTGTCGTATGGGATGCGTGGAGGCCCAACCCAAGGAGTATTGACATGTCGCAAGTCACGATGCGCCAGTTGCTGGAGGCGGGTGCCCATTTCGGCCACCGCACACGCTACTGGAACCCCAAGATGGCCCCTTATATTTTCGGCCATCGCAACAAAATCCACATTATCAACCTCGAACAGACCTTGCCCCTGCTGCGCGAAGCGCATGGCTATGCCAGCCGCCTGGCCGCCAGTGGCGGCAAAATCCTTTTCGTAGGCACCAAGCGTGCCGCACGTGAGGCGATTGAGACCGAAGCCACGCGTTGCGACATGCCTTTCGTCAGCCATCGCTGGCTGGGTGGCATGCTGACCAACTTCAAGACGGTCAAGCAGTCGATCAAGCGCCTGACGGACCTTGAGCAAATGATCGAGGAAGGCTCTTTCGCCCGACTCAGCAAGAAAGAGCAGCAGCGCCTCAACCGTGAGCTGGAGAAGCTCCAGCGCAGCCTCGGTGGCATCAAAAACATGAACAGCCTGCCCGACGCGTTGTTCGTCGTGGACGTGGGGCACGAGAACATCGCTGTGCTGGAAGCCCGCAAACTCGGCATCCCGGTCATTGGCGTAGTCGACACCAATAACACGCCTGATGGCATTTCCTGCGTCATCCCCGGAAATGACGACGCCATTCGCGCCATTCGCGTCTATGCGGCAGTGCTGGCTGACGCGGTCATTGATGGCCGTGGCTCAGTGACCACTGCCCAGAAGGGCGACTTCGTCGAAGTCAGCGAGGACGATGCAAAGAGCAAGTCCAAGAGCAAGCCACGTGCAGCCGTCAAGACCAAGGCTGCTCCCGCCCGTTCGCGCAAGGCCGCAGACAAAGAATAGACAGGACTTCAGAAGATGATTTCAGCAGCACTAGTGAAGGAACTTCGAGAGCGCACAGGCTCCGGCATGATGGAGTGCAAGCGTGCACTTGAGGCGACTGCGGGTGATATCGAGGCCGCAGTAGAGAAGATGCGCAAGGAAGGCATGGCCAAGGCTGACAAGAAGGCCGGCCGTGTGGCGGCAGAAGGCACCGTGGTGGTTGAGCTGGCCGCCGACGGAAAGTCTGGCCTGATCATCGAGATCAATTGCGAAACTGATTTCGTGGCAAAGGACGCCAATTTCCAGGCGTTCTGCGAGGCGGTTGCGACAGCGGCCCTCAAGGCAAGACCTGCGGATCTTGACGCGCTGATGTCGACCAGCCTCGACGGCGAGACTATTGACGAGCGTCGTCGTGCCTTGATCGCCAAGATCGGTGAAAACATCGGTGTGCGCCGCTTCGAGTTCATCAACGGTGAATCTGGTGCCATGGGTGCCTATGTGCATGGCGGCCGAATCGGTGTATTGGCCGCCGTCAAGGGCGGAGATGCCGAGTTGGCGAAGGACATTGCCATGCATGTGGCTGCGAGCAATCCGAGCTATGTGTCGGCCGACGATGTACCTGAGGAAATCAAGGCGAAGGAGCGTGACATCATCGCTGCGCAGATAGCCGACACCAAGAAGCCCGCCGACATCGTTGCCAAAATGGTGGATGGCAAGCTTCGCAAGTTCCTCAGCGAAATCACCCTGATGGGCCAGCCCTTCGTGAAGAACCCTGATATTACCGTCGAAAAATTGCTGAAGGACGCAGGGGCCTCGGTCATCGCGTTCCAGCGGTATGCGGTAGGCGAGGGTATTGAAAAGCAGACTGGAGATTTCGCGGCGGAAGTTGCAGCAGCGGCGCAAGCCGCGAAATAACGATAGCAGCAGAACAACAGGCCCCGATATCGGGGCCTGTTTTTAAGTGGAGCGCCATGCGAAAGCTCCCGTAGTATGGATAGGATGTGATGATCGGGCGATGGGCAGGGCACGCAATGGAGTCGTTGCCACCCGCGCCGCCAGAATAACCAAGAGGTGTATTGGGCAATGGCAAATCAGTCCCCGGCGTACCGTCGCATATTACTCAAGTTGTCCG
This sequence comes from Nevskiales bacterium, assembly GCA_041620675.1. GTDB lineage: Bacteria > Pseudomonadota > Gammaproteobacteria > Nevskiales > DATLYR01 > DATLYR01. Next base: position 2,030 of record JBFKCG010000080.1, on the reverse strand, counting down.
GCGAGGCCCTGATGGGTGATGCCGATTACGGCATTTCGCCCACTGTCATGGAGCGTGTGGCGCGTGAGATCCATGAGATAGCCAGTGCCGGCGTTCAGGTTGCTCTGGTGGTCGGTGGCGGCAATATCTTTCGCGGCGAAGGACTGGCCCGATCTGGCATGGACCGTGTCACGGGTGACCACATGGGGATGCTGGCCACGGTCATCAATTCGCTCGCGCTACAGGATGCCATTGAGCGGCTTGGGATGACTGTACGCGTCATGTCGGCTATTCGTATCAATGAAGTCTGTGAGGACTATATCCGTCGCCGTGCGGTGCGACATTTGGAGAAAGGTCGTGTCGTGATCTTTGCCTCCGGAACCGGGAACCCGTTCTTCACAACAGATTCAGCCGCCTCACTGCGGGCTATCGAGATCAATGCCGAGTTGCTCCTGAAGGCAACCAAGGTAGACGGGATCTACGACGCTGACCCGGTGAAGAATCCCAAGGCCAAGCGCTATGACACCCTGACCTATGACGATGTGCTGGACCAGCGCCTGAATGTCATGGACCTGACAGCCATCGTGCTGTGTCGAGACAACCACCTGCCCCTTCGCGTATTTGACATGAACCGTCCCGGGGACCTGATGCGAATCGTGATGGGTGCGCAAGACGTCGGCACGCTGGTGAATGCCGATACGAAGCGATAAGACATCCAAGCGACAAGACATCTAGAGGAACGATGCCATGATTGATGACGAGAAAAAAGATGCACACAAGCGCATGACCAAGTGCGTTGATGTACTGCGCCAGAACTTGCTCAAGATTCGTACCGGACGGGCACACCCGAGCCTGCTCGATCACGTCAAGGTGGATTATTACGGCACCGAGTCGCCAATCTCGCAGTGCGCCAACATCGTTACCGAAGATGCCCGGACGCTTTCGATCACAGCCTGGGATCGCTCCATGATCCAGGCCATTGAAAAAGCCATCATGACCTCGGATCTGGGGCTGAATCCTTCCACTGCGGGCACTGTCATCCGCATCATCCTGCCGGCATTGACTGAGGAGCGACGCAAGGAACTCGTCAAGGTTGTCCGCGGCGAAGGCGAAGATGCGCGCATAGCGATCCGCAATGTGCGCCGTGACAGCAACCAGTCACTCAAGGAAATGCTCAAGGAAAAGATGATAAGCGAGGATGAATCCAAGCGCGCAGAGCAGGACATCCAGAAGCTGACGGACCAATTCATCAGTGAAGTCGACAAGCTCCTGGAGGAAAAAGAAAAGGAGCTGATGGCCGTTTAAGGCAAGTCCAATGTCATCTGGACAGGTTGCTTCCGTACCTCAACATCTTGCCGTCATCATGGATGGTAACGGGCGGTGGGCGCAGAAACGATTTTTACCACGTACGGCAGGCCATAGAGCCGGTGTCAAAAGCACCCGGCTCCTTGTCGAGAGTGCAGCCAATCGCGGCGTAAAAGCCCTGACTGTATTCGCCTTCAGCAGTGAAAACTGGAACCGCCCGGACGAGGAAGTCAGCGTATTGATGGATCTGTTCATGCGTTCCTTGAACAAGGAAGTGTCAGAGCTGAACGAAAACGGCATTCGCCTGCGCTTTATCGGTGACTTGTCAGCGTTCCCTCCCGTCTTGCGCACGGAAATGGAGAAGGCTGAAGCACTGACAATCAATAATTCCCGGATGGACTTTATCATCGCGGTCGGTTACGGCGGGCGCTGGGACATCGTGCAGTCCGCCCGCAAGCTGGCAATACAAGTGCATCGTGGCGAACTCCAGCCTGATGACATCAATGAAGAGCGCTTTTCCCAGGGGCTCAGCCTGGCTGGCCTCGCGGATCCGGACCTGCTGATTCGCACTGGCGGGGAAAGCCGTATCAGTAATTTCCTGATGTGGCAGTTCGCCTATACTGAGCTCTACTTTTGCCAAACCTTGTGGCCAGACTTTGATGAAGCTTCTCTCGAACAAGCCTTCGCCTGGTACGCCGGGCGCCAAAGACGCTTCGGCAAAGTGCCCGAGCCGGATCAGGATTAAG
>JBFKCG010000079.1:0-9529 GCA_041620675.1 Nevskiales bacterium | reverse complement strand
TGCAAGGGTGAGTTGCGTCGCCGGCCCCTTGACTGACTTGGTCGGCGGTCGCGCGGCCTGGGAAATTGCGGTGTTCGATGTGGACGAAGCCAATGCCTTTGCACTGCCCGGCAACAAGATCGGCGTCTATCGCGGGCTGTTCAAGGTCGCCACCACGCCAGCCGAACTGGCGGCGGTCATTGGCCATGAGATCGGCCATGTGCAGGCCCGCCATTCCAATGAACGCGTGTCCTCACAGCTGCTGGCCAACTTCGGCCTGAAGGCGGTGGAGTATTTCATCAGCGGCAAGGAAAGCGCGCCCTACATCATGGCGGGGCTCGGCCTGGGCACGCAGTATGGCGTGCTATTGCCCTTCGGCCGCAAGCAGGAAAGTGAGGCCGATGACATCGGGCTTGAACTCATGGCGCGCGCCGGCTTTGACCCGCGCGCGGCTGTCTCATTGTGGCGCAACATGCAGAAGTCGACCGACAAGGGGCCGCCGGTGTTCCTGTCCACGCACCCCTCCAACCAGCAGCGAATCAGCGAACTCGAGCGCAGGTTGCCGTCGGTGCAGCCGTTTTACCGGGCGGCAAGCAAGGCCCAGTGCGGCTAGGACCGCGGTCCGAACGAATCGACTAGATCGGGATTTCGTCCACCACTTCTGCGGCCGCATCAATGCCATCGTGCGCGACATTGCCCGCCACCGGCACGATCGAGACCACGGCACCCACCACGCGCATGGGCACGGTCACCAGCTTGGTCAGGACACAACCATTAAGGGACAAGGCCACCAGTACAATTGCCAGGACTTTGACGAGATTCATCGTGAGCTCCCTTTCCAGATCTAGCCGGAGTACGAGGGGTTACGGTAGATTCAGGCTAGCAAACGAAACTTGAGTTAACAACGGAAGGCAATCAGTCTCGTAAGTCATCAATTAAATCTTCGATCTCGTCAACAATGTCATCCGCTGTGTCTGTGCAGGTTTCATAAGTCCCCTGTCCGGCGGCACGCTCGACGCCATCAAACGCTGCCAATATGCGCTGATCTGCAGCGCGCATAATCTTAACGGCATAGGTCATTTTGTAATAACGCCCAATCCAGACACTGTTCTTGTGCTGAATCGCGGAAAGATGTACGTCAAGCACCGCATCGGCCTGATTGATATCTTGTGTGATTTTCCAGTTAATGCGACGCAATTCTGACAACACCGCCCGCTTACACTGGCTGGCACCAGCCCCCCTGAAGACCGGCATAATTGCCCTGATGCCAAGAACTGTTTGCACCCTTCTCAGATTATCTCGACGGCGTTGCTCAGCAACTCGCCGTAGGCGGTCTTCTTCCGCCCTGACTGCCGCCGCATGTGCCCTGCCGAAAACCGTAGTCGCCGCGACTACTTTGTCTTTGTAAACACCATCCTTCGAGAACACCAACCGCGTATCGGGCACTTGCAGGGTCAGGGTTTGCCCACTCATAACTGGAATTGAGTCATATATGACCGGTGCCGACTGCCCTAGCAGCTCAGCGCGTGCCGCCGAAATGGCTGAAACCTCGTTCTTAACCGTATGGCGCACCTGACTGTTGAGTGCCATGCGGATCTTCAGCCGCCCATCTGGCTGCATTGAGTACTGACCAAATTGAGCGCTACTATCGATCCCCGTTATGACAATACCGCCCGCTGGATAAAAACGAACCATCGCAATGCTGGGATTCGGATAGACGCCCGTTTCCGTGTTGTACCATTCGCCCACGATGGCTTTCTGGTCGATCACTTTCGACTCGGTCGTGATCGACTGACTGGATTCTCCGCATGCGATTAGCCCGAGGCAAGTGATCAGCGCCGCCCATATGCGGCATCCCCACCGGTCACTCATACACGACCTGCTGCTTGTCTGGATAGGTGACGACAAGTTTTGCCCTTCGAACACCCGGCACTAACCTCATCAACCAGCGCCCAACAGGTGTTTCCAGCTCTATTTGATTGAGGGCCACATCAAGGTGAACCGGCGCAGCGGCATAGAAATCTAGATGCTTTACATCAGGATCAGCATGGGTCTGGCGAATTATTTCAACAACTCCCTTTTCGCCCTGAATGGTCAACAGCTCGTCTGCACTTCGCCATTCTCCCGCCATATTTTTTAGGAAAGTCATTGTGTCGGGTGGCCGCGGGGCAGGATCTACTATGGGGATGGACGTCGCAGCTCCATACCTCTGAGCACTAAAGCCCAAACCCGCCACCAGCACGGCCACGATAAGAGCCAATACTGTAATAGCGAAAGAAAGCCGCACAACCGGGCTTGGATGATTCCACAAACACCGAGGATATTCGCTCAGCCATGCCGGCCGCAGGCCCAACGAGACCGGCATACATTCAGCAATCGCACCACTTTGATCCAGGCCTAGGATATTTCTCGCCTGCCAATCCAGTGCTAGCCCATTTGTCGGCAAGTCACTCCTGAACTCAAGCGCACGGTAGACGCGCTCACCCTGGCTGGACAGGCAGTGCCAACGACCATGCGCGGCATGGCGCTCATCATCATTGACAAAATTATCGGGATGCATGGCAAACCAGCCTGGTGGCTGACGCTCACCGGCTGGTATCACTATTACGCTCAATGACCGCTGACTGGAATGCATCGGCGCACCTTTAGCTTGTCCCCCTCTCTCTGGGGCAGCTCTAATCTTGATACAGCATACCAGCCGTAGGCCCCTCCCTTTCTAAGGGGCTACCGCAACCAAGATGAATATTTGCTAGTCTTGTCGGCACGCTCTGGCCCGGCCCAATCGTTCAATTAGACAGCCAGTAGTGGTTTGTGCCTCATCCTTTAGGACAACGGGTATGGATCACAAGAATGCTCTGCCAATCGGCTATGTGATTGAGGGCTACGAGATCGTTTCGATCCTGGGTCATGGCGGCTTTGGTATCACCTACAAGGCCACCGACCTCAACCTGGGGTCTTTCGTCGCTATCAAGGAATATCTCCCCCAGGAACTCGCCATTCGCGAGCGTGGCCAGACCGTGGTGGCGAAGAGCAGCCACGACGAGGAATCCTATCGCTGGGGCCTGGACCGGTTCATTGACGAGGCGCGAACTTTAGCGCGATTCAAACACGCCAATATCGTGCGCGTGCTGCGTTACCTCGAAGCCAACAACACCGGCTATCTGGTCATGGACTTTGAAGAAGGCCAGACACTGTCGGATTTCCTGAACCAGCGCGACGGTCCGCTAGACGAAGAGGAATTGTGCGCTATCTTCCTGCCGATCATGGATGGATTGCGGGAAGTGCACGCGCTTGGCCTCCTGCACCGCGACATCAAACCGGGCAACATCTATCTTAGGCACGAGGGCCCACCCATGCTGATCGACTTCGGCGCGGCGCGGGCCGCGCTGGGTGAGCACAGCAAGAGCCTCAGTGTGCTCGTCACCCAGGGCTATGCCCCAGTCGAGCAATATTCAAGTCACAGCAACCAAGGGCCGTGGACCGATGTCTATGCGCTCGGAGCGACCATGCATCGCTGCATCAGCGGCGATGTGCCCATGGACTCGTCGGCACGCCTGACTGCCGTCATCGGTGACGGCCCCGACCCTCTACCCTCAGCGCTCAAGCTGGGCAAGGGCCGGTATAGCAAGTCCCTGCTGGAAGCCATTGATTGGTCGCTGCAGGTGCGTGCACAGGATCGCCCGCAGAGCGTGAAGGAATTCCAGGACGCCATTACCGGCGGCATTGCCGTGCCCGCCCTGCCCAATGTCTTCAAGCCCAAGACTGGCAAACACAACCGGCGGCAAGCTCCCCAGGTCGCTCTGCAAGTCCCCAAAGGGCTGTTTATCGGCGTCGCTGCAGTGCTGGTCGTGTTGCTGACCAGTGTCGCTGGCATGTGGGGCTACAACCAATGGTCCGAGCAACGGCGCCAGAAGGATGCCGATCTGTTTGCGCGCGCAAGCAGCCTCGGGACGCCGGATGCCTATCTTGAATACGCGGAGAACTGCAAGACCTGCAGTCAGGCGGATGAGGCGCGCGCGGCCGCCGACAGGCTGCGCCAGGCCACGGACCAGACCCTGTACGACGAGGCCGCCAAGGTCGGCACCTCGGCCGCGTATGGCCAGTACCTCAAGGATTGCAGCTTGTGCGCCCAGAAAGCCGAAGCCACTGAACGACAAGCCCTATTGCTGGCGCAGGAGCAAAAGGATGCTGAGGCCATCGCCCGCGTGAAAGGCGTGGGCAATGCACGCCGCCTAGTGCTTGACCTGAACGGTTACATGCCCGGCGGCTGCAGCTCGATGCTACGTAAAGAGCTAGGTGAATACGGGCGGCGCGCGGTCGATATGACGGACGACTATGACGCGATCCTCTCGATCACCATCACCACCCCTCAATTCTTCCAAGGTTACTGGGCGGCGGGGTGGCGCACGAACTATAGCGCCAAGCTGTTCCGGCGCGGGGATCGCAAGCTCTTATGGTCGGGTGGCGCGGAAGAAGACGGCACCAGCCAGCTGGATGCCTGCGAAGATGCGGTTGAGGAGATCGCCGAGCGCCTGTTCGACAACTGAGGCGGTGGCGTCAACTTGCCACGGCATGTCGGCAGTGCAATGCTGCGGAAGCTCTGATCTCAGTGGTATATAGGCCGGGGGTGTCTAATGCGTTACTTGAGAACGTTGCTGCTAGGCTTGGTGTCCATTGCATGGGTCTTACCTGCACTTGCAGAGCAGGCGCCGGCATCTCCCAATACCGTCTTCGGCACCAGCGACAAGGTTGCCGAGGGCACCACATATATCTTCCTCATTGATATCTCCAAGTCGGTTGCACCCAAGCAGTTCGACCAGATCAAGCAAGGACTCAGCGCCTGGATCGAGGTGCTGGAGGAGCAGGATCGCATGGCGATCCTCACCTTTGGCAACGAAGTTAACGTCGCCCAGGACTTCACCAGCAATCGCACGCTGCTGCAGGGCGCGCTTGACCGCCTCCAATTAAAAGCCTCCAAGACCCGCCTGCATGCGGCCCTGTTGCAGAGCCTTGAGCTGGGCAGGAAGGAGAACACGGAGTTGCCCAGCAAACGGGTCATTATCCTGCTCTCGGACGGCGTCGATGACTTTACCGGCGCCATGAACCGGGAAGAGGTCCTGCGGCGCATCAAGGACGCCAAGCTGCCCATATTTGCCGTCGGCTTCTTCAACCCGCCCGCCACCAACGAGAAAGAACAGGCGCTGGACGCACTGAAGCGCTTCGCAGAAGCCTCGGGCGGATACTTTGAACGAGCCGATAAAAAAAGCTTCGAGGATATCTACATCGAGATGCGTCGCCGCATTCGCGCGCTGGGCACGCCCGCCAAGGCGCCCAAGACCACGCCTCAAGCGCCGCTACCCGGCAATATTCCAGCCACGCGGGATTCCGCGCTGGATGTACTCATGCCGCGCACCATTGCCGACAGTACCCTGGCACGGTCTTTCTGGCTGTTGGCGATTGTGCTCATGCTCGGTGCTGCGGCAGCGATGGCATGGCGATACCTGGCTACGCGACGGAACACCCAGCCTGTGAATGCACCCGCCTCTAATCCAAGTGATGCGGTGACCCTGCCGCGCCCCCCGGTGCTGGCTTTCATCGAGTATGCCGGCGGCGTGCTGGAGATCACGGTCACGCCATGCACTATCGGCGCCGTGCGCGACAACGACCTTGTCATCAACCATGACAGCCTGTCCCGTTACCACGCGACCATCGAGTATCACAATGGCAAGTTCCAGGTCGTGGACCGCGACTCGACCAATGGCACGCGGGTGGCCGGCAAGCAGGTCAAGCAAAGCGAACTGGTCGAGGGCAGCCGCATCAGCTTCGGTAGCTGGGAAGGCGTCTTTCATGTGGGAGACCCGGCCAGCCTGGCCAAGCAGCGTTCACGCAAGCGGGGGGTCGCACTGGGCGCCCAGACCAGCCAGCTGGCGCGCGCAGCCGCCGCCGTTGCGGGCTTGGCAGTCTTGCTGGCAGTCCTCTATTTTGCTTATCGCTTGTTGTTCAGCGAGCCCGCCGGCAGCGTATTCACCGACCGGCTGGCCAACGGCGCAAGCGGTCCTGAAATGGTAGTCATTCCCAGTGGCAAGTTTTTCATGGGCAATGTCTCGCGCAGCCCGGTTGGCAACCCAAACGAACTACCTGTGCATGAAGTGGGCATCCGGTCTTTTGCCCTCGGCCGCCGTGAAGTCAGCTTCACCGAGTACGACGCCTTCTGCGATGCGACCGGGCGCCCGCGTCCTCCAGACGAAGGCGGCGGGCGCGGCCTGAATCCGGTCTATAACGTCAGTTGGGACGAGGCTGTGGCTTATACCGAATGGCTGTCCCAGCAAACGGGCCAGCGTTACCGCCTGCCCACGGAAGCCGAATGGGAGTATGCCGCGCGGGCGGGCGCGGGCACGGAGTTTGCCTGGGGCAATGAGCCGTCGCGCGAACACGCCAACTATGGACACGATAACTGCTGCACAGGTGTTGCGCTGGGCGCGGATCGCTGGGAAGGTCCTGCCCCGGTCGCCAGCTTCCCCGCCAACGCGTTTGGCGTGCATGACATGGCCGGTAATGTCTCCGAATGGACCTGCTCAAATTATCATATGCCCTATGCGGGCAAGGAGCAGAGTTGCGCCAATGCTGGGGATGACCTAGAAAAAGTCTTTCGTGGTGGGTCCTGGAGACATTCCTGGAAATTCATGCGGCCCGCCACGCGCATGGCGCTGGAACCCAAGAGCAAGAACTACTCTATCGGCTTCCGTGTAGCACGAGACCTCTGAAGCCAGCCTAGGAGTCGATATGGGCATGATCCGCTGCAAGGCCGACGAACACTATTTCGACGACAGCAAGTACCAGGCTTGCCCGTACTGCCGTGACGCGATCACCAGCCGGGGCACAGCCCGCGGCCAGGACGAGCCCACGCAACGCAGCCCGGCCCGTTCCGCCGACGAGAACACGCGCAGGGCAGCAGGTGAGCGCAGCCCGGATGAGCCAACGCGCCGCATCGCGTCGTCAAAATGGAGCAGTGAGAACAGCCATCGACCAAGCCAGCGCAAGCAGGAACCCAGCACCGTCCTGATCTCGGGGCGTAAAGACAGCGCGCCTGCCGCCGAGACCCGAGCCGTGGCCGCGCCGACGGTCGGCTGGCTGGTCATCGTGGACGGACCGGGCAAGGGCGCCGACCTGGCCATACACTCAGGCCAGAACCGCATAGGCCGGTCACGCAAGATGGACCTGGTGCTGGATTATGGAGACACCTCCATCTCCAGCGAGAACCACGCGATGCTTGTATTTGATTACCAGAACAACAGCTTCTTTATCCGGCATGGGGAAGGCAAGAACCTGACCTACCTGAATAACGCGCCGGTGCTGGAAACCTGCCCGCTGTCTGCGTTTGATCGCATCAAGCTCGGCAGCACGCAGTTGCTGTTCGTGCCTTTCTGCGGCGAGCGCTTCAGCTGGGACAGCTGACGCGTTCGTTGTCGCCGTGATCACTTTTGGAAATGCCCAGATTCGCGGCGCGCGGCTTGCCCAGGAAGATTACTTTGCGACCTTCCTGCTCGGTCACCTGCATTGCGCGATCCTTGCCGATGGCATGGGAGGCCACACCGCCGGCGCGATTGCCAGCGAGCTTGCGGTCAAGTCATTTCGCGAGTGCCTCCAAAGCCAGACGGAAGACTTCCTGGCAGATCCGCCTCGTTACCTGCTGCTGGCGCTCGAACACGCCAACCAGTCAATCGCCGACTGGATCGACCAGCAGCCCGAGTACGCAGGCATGGGCACCACCCTGGTCGCTCTGGCACTGAGCCACCAGGAGCGCTTCCATATCAGCGTGGGTGACAGTCCCCTGTACTGCCTGCGCGATGGCGTGCTGACGCGCATCAACCAGAATCATGCCTTTGCCGAAACCTTGCAGGAGGCGGTACTCACCGGCAGCCTGAGCGCAGAGGCGGCAGCCAATCACCCTGATCGCAGCGCCATCACCAGCGCACTCAGCGGCCATGGCCTTGACGAGATAGATGCACCCGATGCCGGAATCGCAACACGCGCCGGCGACAGCTACCTGCTGGCCAGTGATGGCATACACAGCCTGTCAGACATGGAAGTACGCCAAATCCTGGCGGCTTCACCCAATGCCCAACGCGCGGCCGAGAACCTGGTGGCCGGCGTGGCCGCAAAGAACCTGCCACAGCAGGACAACACCACGGTGATGGTCGCAAACGTCCTCGGCGAGCGAATCACCCAGCCCATCCACCATGGTTCCTGATATCTCCACCGGCGCATCTGGCCATCCCTCGGGCAGACTGCGCGCCGCGCGTCGTTACCTGGCCTGCTGCCTGGCACTCGCCGCGCTGGCTTGGGCCTCCGCCATCCCCGCGGAGGATGCCGATGACCTGTTCAGGCGTTGGGAAAGGCAGGAGCCCCTGGTGCCTGACACTCGCCGGCCTGCACCACCCGGCAATACCGACCGGCAGCAAGGCCGTGCGAGGGTACCGGATTTTGGCGACTTCCTGCCAGTCTATTCCGGCACCACCCAATATGCAGACGTCGAACGCACCCTGCGGGATTCGAAGGGCATGGAGAAAGTCGCAGATGCGCTCAATGACGCCTTTGCACTACCGACCAACATCCAGATCGGGACGCAGGAATGCGAACAAGCCAACGCCTTCTACCAGCCGCAGAGCCGTTCCATCATCATTTGCTATGAGTTGCTGGAGTCGCTCTACACCGGCTTCCTGGACATGTACAAGGACGAGAAGAAGGCCTTGGATGCCTTTTCCGGCGCTTACATGTTTATATTCCTGCACGAACTCGGCCATGCGTTGATCAGCGTCTGGGAGCTGCCCATTACCGGCAAGGAAGAAGACGCAGTTGACCAGCTCGCCAGCCACCTGTTGATCCAGATTGGTGAGGAGGGCGTAACCGCGGCGATAGATGCCGCAGCCTGGTTCGGGCTGGCCACGAATAGCCCATCGACTGAAAGCTTCGCGGACGAGCACTCACTCGACCAGCAAAGGTATTTCAATATCCTGTGCTGGATCTATGGCAGCGCACCGGACTTCTACAAGACGCGCATCACCGAGGAATTCCTGCCCAAGAAACGAGCCCAACGATGCCAGCAGGAGTATGTGCGCATGGCAAAGGCCTGGGACAAACTATTGGAGCCCTTCCTCAAGCGCTGAGCCATCAATCATCAGTCGCATCCTCGATTAGGTCCTCAACTTCGTCTGTAATGTCGTCGGCGACATCCTCACAGACCTCAAACATGCCATCGCCACTGGCGCGCTCCGCGCCCTCCTCTTCGCCGAGTACGGCGTCGGTCTGCGCATCCCTCAGGGTGAGGTGATAGTAGATCTTGTAATACTGACCAACCCAGAAGCTGCGTTCGTAATGGATTCCCGACAGGCGCACATCCACAATGGCGTCGGCCTGTGCCCGCGAATTGACCAGCTCCCAGCCGGCGAGCGCGATACGCTCGACCACGGCACTGCTGCAGCCATCGGGCCCTGATCCTTCGCCCTGCAGGCGCAGCCACAGTCGCTTGATCACCCTCGGCGCAGGCTCA
>JBFKCG010000078.1:0-9617 GCA_041620675.1 Nevskiales bacterium | reverse complement strand
GGCTCTGCCTTCTATAAAGACACCTACGTGAAGCAGGGTGGGCGGTGGCTGATCAAGCGCGCCACCTATTCCCGCATCTTCGAGATCGTGACGCCAGTGACAGAGACGCCTAATATCACTGCCCATTACCTGGCGCAGCATGGCAAGAAGCTGCCCGCCGACTGATTTTCCCATTTCACCTGGACTGACTCACATGACCGAAGCGGCTGTTGCGCGTCCTGCCTTTTATCACGGCTGGTGGATCGTGGCGGCAGGCTTTCTCTGCACCTTGTTGACCCTGGGCAGCACGACCTATGCCTTTGGGCTGTTCGTTGAGCCGTTGTCGCTTGAATTCGGTTTGACGCGCGCGGATATCAACAGCGGCTTCATCTTCCTGCTGCTGGGCTTTGCGATCTGGGCTCCGCTGGTGGGCCGCCTACTGGACCGCTTGCCTGCGAGGGCCGTCATGTCCTGCGGTGCTGCCTTGTTCGGGGGCGGCTTTGTCTGGGTCGCGTTCGCGCAGTCCCCACTCTTGATGGGACTAATCATCTTGGGCCCGGTGTCGATGGGCACGGTCGCCTGTGGTGCCCTGGCGGCAAATGCCATTACTTCACGTTGGTTTGAAATCCGCCGTGGCCGAGCCATGGGACTGCTGGCGGTTTCAACTTCTACCGGCGGTTTCACCATGCCGCCCTTGATCGCGTTCCTGATGGAAAACCTGGGATGGCGCACTGCGCTGGTCGTCCAGGGCCTGATGGCCGCCGGGCTGATGCTGATGGTGGTCATGATATTCATCCGGGATCGTCCCTCCGACTTGCAACTGGCGGTGGACGGAGGTGAGGCACACCCGGTGTTGCATACTGAGCAGCGCCGGCCCAATGAAAAGGCGTGGTCATTTGGTAGCTTGTTCGGCGCTGGCAATTTCTGGCTGGTGGCCGGCGGCGCGGGCATCCTGCTGGCGGCCGACCAGGCACTGCTGGCATCGATGATCCCTTACGGCATGGACGCCGGCCTGAGCCTGCAGCAGGCCTCGTTCCTGATGTCTTGCCTGACTTTCTCCGCCATCCTCGGCAAGCTGGCCATTGGCGCGTTGGCAGATCGTGTCGACAAGCGATGGTTGTTCTGCGCCGTGGCCTGCTGCAACCTCGCTTTCCTGGCGGTGTTGCTGATGGAGCCGGATTTCGTGGTCATGCTGGTCGCCTGCAGCATTATCGGGGTTGCCATTGGCGGTACCTACCCATTGTGGATGACGATCACCGCTGACTGTTTTGGCGCCCGCTCATTCGGTACTGTCATGGGCAGCATGAACCTGGTCGTCATGCCGTTCTCGATCATTGCCATCCGTTTCATCGGCGAGGTGTTTGACCGTACCGGCAGCTACGATATCGCCTTCTTTGCTTTCATGGGCACGGCGCTGCTGTCGATGGCATTGATCCTGGCCGTGCGGCTGCCCGGCCAGCTTGAGGCCGCTAGCCGAGTGTAATCACGCTGTTCAGCAGCAGGCGCACCAGCATGGTTTGGCGCGTGACGCCGGTCTTGCAGAAGATGGAGCGCAGGTGGGTGCGCGCGGTGTTGCGACGCACGTTCATTTTCTCCGCCGCCTCGTCAAGGGTAAACCCATCGGCCAGCAGCAGTGCCAGCTGCGCCTCCATGCGGGTCAAGCCAAACAGGCGCCGCACCAGTTCATGGGAGGGCTGTGCCGCGTTGGATTCCGGGTCGCGCAGGAACACCGCTGCAGCCGGGCGCTGCTTGCTTTCCGACCATTCGCCCATCGGTATCGTCTTGATCAGGATGCCAAGCTTGGCGCGGCCGGAAGGGCGCGAGATTGACATCGCCTCGACCACACCTGGCCCCTCGCTGTCAGTGGTGCCAGCGAGCGCGGCACGCAGCATGCGCTGCAAGTCACGGCTTTCCTGGCTGGACTCCACGGCGAGCATGTTGCCGGCCAGCCAGATGCCGTCTTTCTCATTCAGGATGCGCTTGGCTTCCTGGTTCATCTCCAGGATGTTGCCGTCCTGCGAGAAACTGATCATGCCGAGCAACATGCGGTTCACGGTACCGGCGAACAGGGCACGCTCGCATTCAAGGAAGTCGAGGCGCGCATGCAGCTGTATCGAGCGCTTGAGGTGGGGGAGCAGGAAGCGGACCAGTGCCTTGTCGCCCTGGCTGAAGGGCTTGTCTTCGTGTGGGCGCGTGATGCGCAGCCGGCACTCGATGCCTTCCTTGGTGTAGATATCCGCCCCCAGTAGATGGCGGATATCGAGGGGCTTCATGTACTCAAGGTAGATCGGACTTTGCAGCCATTCCTTGCCAATCAGCTCCTCGGCCGTCACCACTTCGCCCTCGGGCAGGCGCACGAACGGATCCACCGCGAAGAAATGAGATTCGTAGGATTCCAGGCCCTGGGTCGTGACCGGGCCGGTGTTGATCATGATTCCGGTACTGTCGGGCGAGGGCGGGCGCAGGATCAAGGTGACGTGCGCGGCGCCCATCAGCCCGCGCAGGACTTCCATGGCAGTTTGCCACGGCGGCGACTCCATCGGCCCCTCATAGATCGCGCCAAGCAAATCATCCACGGCGGCATGGTCAAATGCCTTGATGGCGTCCTTCAAGGGACTTGGGGCCGGTTTCGCGGCACGCTTCTTCCTTGCGGCGGTCTTGGCTGGCTTCGCGGGCGAAGACATTACGCTTGCTCTCCACTCCTGGTCTGTATCAGGAGGTCCAGCACAGCGCGGGCCACCTGCAAACATCATCCCTGAAGTATACGGGAAGTCCTTGAAAAGTCGCAGCAAATGTCAGGATTTCCGCGTGCAGCACATGCAGGTAATTTCAACGCGTTCGTCCGGATGGACGATTCTGCGAAGGGAAGAGCATCGGAATATGACTGGCCGAACGTTCACGTATCCAAACAGGAGTCGTCTGATGGCCAGCGAGATGAAAATGAAACAAGGCATGCAGGCCTATATCGATACGTTTAATCGTGCAGATGCCGCGGGCATAGCCGACCTTTACGCGGATGATGCCACCGTCGAGGATCCTGTTGGCAGTCCGCTGAAGACGGGCAAGAAGGAAATCGCCGAGTTCTACAAGATGGCGGTGGCCACCGGCGCCAAGCTCAAGCTGGTTGCGCCGATTCGAGCATCGCACGGCGATTCCGCGGCGATGGCGTTTGAGGTTGAGCTCAACATGCCAGAACAGGGCCCGATGGTGATTCGCGTGATTGATGTCATGACCTTCAACGAAGAAGGCAAGTTCACCTCAATGCGCGCATTCTGGGGTCCTAGCGACATGATCAAGTCTGGCGCCTGATGACGACCTGCCATGGCTGCGTCCGCTGAAGCAGCCTGCAGACCCAAGCCAGCCACATCGATGAAATGCTGACACTTGAACAAATCTCCGACGAGATCGAGCTGCGAAAGCTCGTCATTACCTATGCCAACGCGATCGACGCGCGCGAGTTCGATGTGCTGGATCGAGTGTTCACGCCAGACGCCGAGATTGATTACACCGAAATGGGCGGCATGAAGGGCAAGTACCCGGCCATCAAGGCCTGGTTGCCCAGTGCGCTACAGCACTTCCCGGCCTACATGCACCTGATTGGCAACCAGGCATTTGAGGTCAATGGAGATCGCGCCAGCGGGCAGGTGTCCTGCATCAACCCCATGGTGATTCCCACCGCCGAGGGCGGGAGGGATACCCTGTTCCTCGGCTTGTGGTATTTCGATCGATACCAGCGCACTGCGCAAGGCTGGCGTATCTGCGAGCGTGTCGAGAAAAAGTGTTATGACTTCAATATGCCTGAATGGATGAAAAAGGCCTTGAAGCTGTCCTGAGGCATGGGGCCGGCACGGCCCTGAGGAGAGGAAGGTGCTGAATTGGTATCACACACGACGCATCTTGTTGTCCTACCTGGCTGAATATTTCCTTCACTTTCTGGCCTGGCAGTTTGCCCTGCGTGAATGGTTGTCGAAGGTTCTGAAACCTGGTCCGGTTGAGGGGGCGGCACAGCAAGCCGACGTGGCCCCGACATCTCCGGATGCTGTTGACCCCACGGCGGCCGGCAACATTGAAAATCCCTAC
Source organism: Nevskiales bacterium (assembly GCA_041620675.1). Taxonomy (GTDB): domain Bacteria; phylum Pseudomonadota; class Gammaproteobacteria; order Nevskiales; family DATLYR01; genus DATLYR01. The sequence goes on along the minus strand of JBFKCG010000078.1, from coordinate 5,558 downwards.
AGGTATTACCGGCTCCTGCGGGACCAGCGTCCGGTCTACCAGCCGCTCGGGCAGGATTTCTACTGCATCAGCCGTTACGCGGATATCCAGGAAGTCGCCAGGCAAACCGATGTGTATTCATCGAATATCGTCGGAGTACTGCAGGACAAACGGCTGGGCCGGAAATCAAATGCGAAATTCCTCGACTACTCCGGTATCGGCAGCCTGAGGAACTACGGCATCTATCCGGTGGATGTGCTGGCCATCCAGGATCCACCGGCACACAAGTACCAGAAACTGCTCACGCACCAGATTGTGTCGGCGCCCTTTGTCAAAGGCCTGGAGGCCGAAGTGCAGGCACTGACCAATGACCTCTTCGACCGCTTCATGCCCATCCACGGTCAGCAGGGTGAAGTGGAGTTCATGCAGCAGGTGGCCTGGCCCTTGCCCATGACCATGGCAATGCGCATCGTCGGCTTCCCCGATGCGGATTACCCGCGCGTGAAGCATGGCTGCACCAATGCCATCCGCTTGTTATCGGGTGTGATCAAGACATCCGAGTTTGCCCGGCATTCTGCAGAAACCCTGGATTTCGTGCGCTACTGTTGGCAGCAGTACCTCAGGCTCAAGGCCAATCCTGCGGACAACATTACCGGTGGCCTCGCACGTGCCGCGGCCGATCCTGATCATCCACTGACGGACGAAGAAGCCATCAGCATCATTGTCCAGCTCTTGATCGCGGGCAGTGACTCCTCGGCCAGCACCATGGGCAATGCCGTGCGATTGCTGATTGAGAATCCGGATATCGAGCAGCGCCTGCGTCGCGAGCCGGACAGGATCGGAGATTTCGTCGAAGAGGTCCTGCGACTGGAATCGGCGTTCCAGGGGCACTTCCGTTGCGTCAAGCAGGATACGGTGCTCCATGGCGTGCCTATGCCCAAAGGCACGCGTGTTTTCCTGCTGTGGGCCTCGGGCAACCGCGATGAGCGCTTCTGGACCAGTCCCGACGAGATTGATATAGATCGCGACAACCTCAGGAAGCACCTGACCTTCGGCCATGGCCTGCATGCCTGCCTGGGCCGGGAGCTGGCACGCATGGAGATACGTATTGTGCTGGCCACCTTGCTTGAGCGGACGCGGGCACTGCGAATCACCGGGCCCGCGCCGCACGTCGCCAGTCTGTTTACGCGCACATTGCTGCGATTGCCGATTGCGTTCGAGTCGCACAAAGGGGACAGCGCAGGACATATCGCTGGCCATGTCGCAGCCTGAGCGCGGGCATCACGACTTCACGGTCGGGTTTACTATCTGGGGTAATTCATCCACTGTGGTGCCTGTGAGTGCCGCCTAGAATGGATGCATGCAGATGACAACAAGAGATGTCAGCCTGCTGATTGCTCTGGCTCTGATTGGGCTTGGGGTGACCGTGTGCGCAGCCTGGTGGCTGCGATTCCCGCTGCTGATTCAGGTGGCGCCGGGCAATGCCCCCATGCAGTTCAACACCGCATTGCTGTTCCTGCTGGCCGGTGCGGGCTTGATGGCAAGCCGGTTCGAGGCAGAGCGCGTCATGCGCGTTCTGGCCGCCGTTGTGGGCCTCTTCGCGCTGTTGACTCTGGTTCAGTATCTGGCGGAGGTCGATTTTGGCCTTGACCAGTTATTTGTTCGTGCGTACTTGCTTGACCAGACCTCACATCCCGGACGGATGGCACCCAATAGCGCTGCCGCCTTCATCCTGAGTGCACTGGGATTGTTCCTGCTTGCTTACCCGCGTCGCCGAGTCGTGGCTGCCGCATTGGGAACCATGGTTATCGCCATGGGCATGGCTTCCCTGCTGGGTTATATGCTGGATATCAAGGCCGCCTATGGCTGGGGACAGCTGACGCGGATGGCGATCCATGCCGCTGTGGGCTTCCTGCTGCTGGGAGGAGGCCTGCTGCTGGCTTACCGAGAAAGAAGGCAGCTTGCGTTTGAGCCATTCACCTTGCTGCCCTGGCGTGGCCTCATGGCCGCATTGTTCCTGTCGATCCTGAGCCTGTTGTTCTGGCAGGCCTTGCGTAGCGAGGACGCAGCGCAGCAACGCCAGCAACTCCAGCAAAAGGCCACGACCGAAGCCAGCGTCCTGGCGAGCCTCGCGCGCGAACGTTTGCAGACCATTGACCGCATGTGTCGCCGCTTCTCTGAGGGGATATACGGTTCGATGCAGGACGGGCAGGCGGATGTCCGCTGGTTCCTGGAAATGATGACAAGCTTTGATTACGTCGCTGTTCATGGTCCTGAAGGCAAGCAGTTGGTGGCACAAGCAAGGCCAGGCCTGGATATTGGAGTGCTCGCAGCTGCCGCGCCGCCCCTGATGCAGGAACCGGGATGCAAGATCGATGGCAAAGACGTCAATATCTGGTTTAGCTGCGCACGAGCAGATGCCGGTGGACGCCTGTGGCAGATCAACGCACGAGCACATCTGGAAATTGTTGCGCTCAATGAAATCGAACGGCAATCACTGGAAGGTTACGAGGTGTCACTGCACGCCACCCTGCAAGAACCTGACAAGGTGGGCACAGACTTGGTGGCTTATGACAGGATACCTGACCCGCTCCCCCCTTTTTGGGTGCAGGTGCGAGCATTAGGCCCGGACCCCATCTCACGGCAATCCCGCCTGCCGGATGTGCTGCTGGTGACGGGTTTAATTTTGGCCTTGCTGTTGGCCGTGGTATCGACCCAGCAACACAGGCTGCGACTGGCCAACCAGGAAATCCGCAAGGCAAACGAGGAGCTGGCTGCCCGTTCCGATGCGTTGGCCGCTTCCAATGAGAGCCTTGAGCAGTTTGCCTATGCCGCCTCGCATGACCTCAAAGCGCCGGTTCGCACCATGGTCAGTTTCGCGCAGATCATCGGCAAGCAGGACAAGAAAGCCAGCATCGAGTCGGTATCAGAGCTGCTGGATGAAATCGTGTCGGCAGGCAAGGGCCTGTACGGGATGATCGATACCCTGATGGAGGTTTCGCGTGCAGGTCGAATCGACCCCGCGTCCATCAGGCGCGTCTCGATGCATACAGTGCTGGACAGGGTGTTGAAGCGGCTAGACGCCCTCATTCGTGAGCGCGATGCGCAGATCGAAATCGGCGAGTTGCCGGAGCTGGAGACGGAGCCTCACCTGATGGCGCAGGTCCTGCAGAACCTCATCGTCAATGCCATCAAGTACCAGCCGGGTGAGAAACCTTATGTTGGTGTGTTTGCCCGCAAGGAGGCAAAAGGCTGGGTTTTCAGCGTGGCAGACCGGGGGCGCGGCATTGACCCGAAATACCACGAGGAAATATTCAGGCTGTTCAGGCGTGGAAATCCCAGCGACGTTGAAGGGTCTGGCGTCGGACTCGCCACCACACGCAGGATCATCAATGGGCTGGGCGGACGTATCTGGGTCGAGTCCACGCTTGGCGCGGGCGCCACCTTCAGGTTCTTCCACGCCAGCAAGCCAATCCTGATCAACGTTTAGTTTTGGCCTGCGTCGCCTGCCGCGGTATTAATTATCGAACGCGTGCCTGAGCTCCGGCTTCTGCTTGATGCCGTTGTCGATCTCGATCACGCGCCGCTTGCGCAGCTCGGCAGGTACCGTGGCGGCATCCATGTAGAACTGCTCGTACCACTCGCGGTTCTGGTACACCGGGCCGTCGCCATCGCACAGCAGTGGGTTGTCGATGCGCACCTTGTTGTGCCAGATCTCGACGTCCTCGCCAAAGGCCTTGTTGGTCAGGTCCACGTACTGCTTGACCATGGCATCGCAGGCGGCCTGGTCCATGCCAGGGAATTTCTTGACCATCACGCCAAAGCGCAGCTCGAAGCTGTTCTCGTCGATCGGCGTGTGTGAGTTGAGCAGGATGGATTCCACCGGGTAACCGCCCATCGAGCCGAACATGTGCGTGATCTGGTAGGCCGGGCCATAGTAGCTGGCGATGGTGGTGAGGTACTCCTCATCACCGGCGGCAAGCCGCTGGTTGAGGCCGACCATGACCTGCGTGGCCTTGTGATCCTCGAAGATATCGGCGAAGTACACCACGTTGTCCGAGCCATGCACTGACACGAAATGCGCCATGTCGGCGATGTTGTCGATCAGCTCGCGGCAGTTGTTCTTAATGGTCCACTTCACCAGCGACCAGTCTGACCATTCGTCTGGCTGGAATACGGGCTCGATGCGCGGTATGGCGACATCCGGCGTCGGGCCATTGCCCTCCGGGTCATTCCACACGAACAGCATCTTGTTCTCTTCGCAGGTTTCCCAGGTCTGGATGCGGGCCTTGGGCGGGATGCGCTTGGCATAGGGGATGTGTGCGCACTTGCCGTCCGCGCCCCATTCCCATGCATGGAACTTGCACACCAGTGAATTGCCCTGGACCTTGCCGATAGACAGGTCGGCACCCATGTGTGGGCACCACGCGCTCATGATGCGCAACTTGCTGTCCTCACCCTGGTAGATCACCAGACGCGTACCAAAGATATTGATGCCGTGTGGCTTGCCGTCCTTGTATTCGTCGGCAAGCCCAAGGCAATGCCAGCCGCGGGCATAGCGGGAAGGCGGGGCCTTGGCCTCGATCTTGTGCACAAGGTTTGGTCCGGATTTGGTTTTTATGACGGCGGACATGGCGGCGCTCCACTGGCGATATGGGGTCAGTGTGGGCAGCAAGCCCAGCGACTGCATCACCCATTTGAGTGAAGTCAGCGCCGCGCATTCGGCCTGTGATAGGTTGCCTGTGCGCATTTGAAGATTGACGGGCAGTCGACACAGCTAGCTGCACATGACGTGAGGGGATTCGAAGATGAAGGGGAAGACAATGTATCCAAAGTATTTGCGCACAGGCTTGGCCAGGCTCGTGTTGCTGGGCGCTGTGGCTCTTCTGGCAGCCTGCGACCCGATCAACAGTGGCTCCTCATCAAACAGCAGCGGCAGTGGCACGACCCCCGGTTCTGGCCCAACAACAAGCCAGCAGCAGCTACGTCGTGATGGCCGCTGGCTGGTGGATCCCCAGGGACGCGTCGTGCTGTTGCACGGCGTCAACATGGTCTGGAAAACCGAGCCGTTCTATCCGCCGGCGACAGCCGAAGGCTTCCTTGCGTCGGATGCGCAGTGGCTGGCAGAGCATGGCTTCAACTCCGCGCGTATCGGCACATTGTGGGTGGGGGTGACTCCTCATGCGCCGGGCGAGGTGGATGCAAACTACCTGAACGAATGGGACCGCGTGGTGAAATTACTGGCTGCGCAGAAAATCTGGATGCTGTTTGATTTTCACCAGGACCAGATGACACCGGAATACCAGGGCGAGGGCTTCCCGGAATGGGCGGTGGAACCACTCAAGGGGCCGTTCAACAACCTGCCGCCACCCATGTTTGGATTCCCTTTCAACTACTTCACCCCGCAGGTTTCCGAGTTATTCGACAGGCTGTGGGCCGAGAAGGGCGTGGTCTGGGACGGCTTCCGTGATGCCTGGATGGCCGTGGCCGCGAAATGGAAGGACCAGCCCTATCACATGGGCTACGACTTGTTGAACGAGCCCTGGGCAGGCATGGAATACCCGTCCTGCGTCTTCCTC
>JBFKCG010000077.1:0-9790 GCA_041620675.1 Nevskiales bacterium | reverse complement strand
GGCGTCTGGGAGCAGTCGCAGATTCTGTGACACTCGCCTCGATAAACCAGTCCTGCTGACTACAGGATTCCGTATTCGTAGACGCTTGGGGACATGGTCGGTATAATTCAGAGGCTCTGACATGAACGAGGGGCTGCGCGAGCAGCCCCTCGCTTTATGTGAAGGGCTGTCCAGTTGGAACATGCATTGTTTCGGCGCTGCAATCGGAGATGCCCTTGACCAAGACGGCTCCTTTGCCAAGCCCTACGCCTGCGCTACTCGCGCTGGCTGACGGCAGTGTTTTTTACGGTACCTCCATCGGTATCGAAGGTATTACGGTCGGTGAAGTTGTCTTCAATACCGCCATCACCGGCTATCAGGAAATCCTGACCGATCCCTCCTACAAAGAGCAGATCGTTACGCTGACTTACCCCCATATCGGTAATGTCGGTGCCAATTCCCAGGATCAGGAGTCAGGCAAGGTCCAGGTTGCTGGCTTCGTCATGCGCGAGGTGCCTCGCAAACCCAGTAGCTGGCGGTCGCAGGAATCACTTTCGGATTACCTGGTCCGCAGCGGGGTTGTCGCAATTGCGGATATTGATACCCGCCGGCTGACGCGTATTTTGCGTGAGAAGGGTGCCCAGAATGGCTGCATCATGGCAGGACGGGTTGATGAGGCGGAGGCCCTGAAACGCGCCCGCGAGTTCCCTGGCCTGAAGGGAATGGATCTCGCCAAGGTCGTATCGGCGATGCGCCCCTACGAATGGAACGAGGGCAGCTGGCAGGGACCTAATGACAGGCCTAACCATACACAACCACGTTTCCACGTCGTGACTTATGACTTTGGCGTCAAGCACAACATCCTGCGCATGCTGGTTGATCGTGGTTGTCGGGTCACGGTGGTGCCGGCACAAACACCGGCCAAGGAAGTACTCGCGCTCAAGCCTGATGGCGTCATGCTATCCAATGGGCCGGGCGACCCCGAGCCCTGTGACTACGCGATAGCAGCAGCGCGCAGTTTCATGTCAGAAAAACTGCCTACCTTTGGAATTTGCCTGGGCCACCAGATACTCGGGCTGGCCTGCGGCGCCAAGACCCTGAAGATGAAATTTGGCCATCACGGCGCCAATCATCCCGTGCAGGATCTCGACAGTGGCGTGGTTATGATCACCAGCCAGAATCATGGGTTTGCAGTGGACGAAGCCAGTTTGCCGGAGAATGTGCGCGCCACCCACAAATCGCTGTTTGACGGCAGCCTGCAAGGTATCGAGCGCACGGATGTACCAGCCTTCAGCTTCCAGGGTCACCCGGAGGCAAGCCCAGGTCCCCATGACGTGGGGCCCTTGTTTGACAAGTTCATTCGCATGATGGAACAGGCCAGGAAGTAGCAGCACATGCCGAAGCGGACCGACATAGAGAGCATTCTCATCATTGGCGCAGGGCCTATCATCATTGGCCAGGCCTGCGAGTTCGATTACTCAGGCGCGCAGGCCTGCAAGGCGCTGAAGCAGGAGGGATACCGCGTCATCCTGGTGAACTCCAACCCAGCCACCATCATGACTGACCCGGAAATGGCCGATGCCATTTATATCGAGCCAATCAACTGGGAGACCGTTGCCCGCATCATCGAGAAAGAGCGCCCCGATGTGCTATTGCCGACGATGGGTGGGCAGACCGCGTTGAATTGCGCCTTGGACCTTGCACACAACGGCGTGCTCGATAAATACGGCGTTGAAATGATTGGCGCGAAGGAAGAGGCCATTGACGTGGCCGAGGACCGGCAGAAGTTCCGCGTGGCCATGGATGAGATCGGCCTGCAATCGGCACGATCTGGCTTGGCACACAGCATGGAAGAAGCAAGGGCGATACAGGAAGCCATCGGCTTCCCGACCATCATCCGTCCGTCCTTCACCATGGGCGGCTCGGGCGGCGGCGTGGCCTATAACAAGGACGAATTCGAGGACATCGTCTCGCGCGGACTTGACCTGTCGCCAACCACGCAAGTCCTGATCGAAGAATCCTTGCTGGGCTGGAAAGAATACGAGATGGAGGTGGTGCGCGACCGCAAGGACAACTGCATCATCATCTGTTCGATCGAGAACCTTGACCCGATGGGTGTGCATACTGGTGATTCCATCACGGTGGCGCCGGCGCAAACGCTGACCAACAAGGAATACGAGGTCATGCGCAACGCCTCAATCGCGGTGCTGCGAAAGATAGGCGTGGACACTGGCGGGTCCAATGTCCAGTTCGCGATCAATCCCGTGGATGGTCGCATGGTCATCATCGAGATGAACCCACGTGTGTCACGGTCGTCCGCACTGGCCTCGAAGGCCACCGGTTTCCCGATTGCGAAAGTGGCCGCCAAGCTGGCAGTGGGCTATACGCTGGACGAATTGCGCAACGAGATCACGGGAGGGGCGACACCTGCCTCGTTCGAGCCCAGTATCGATTACGTGGTGACGAAGATACCGCGCTTCACCTTCGAGAAGTTCCCGCAGGCGGATGATCGACTCACGACGCAAATGAAGTCGGTAGGAGAAGCCATGGCAATCGGGCGCAACCTGCAGGAATCACTGCAGAAGGCCATGCGATCGCTGGAAATCGGCTCCTTTGGCTTTGATGAGCAAGTGGATGATCCAAGTGATCCCGGTTCTCGTGCGCGAATTGAGCAGGAGATCAGCACGCCTCGTGCAAAGCGCCTGTGGTTCGTCGGTGATGCCTTCCGCGCAGGCATGAGTCAGGAAGAGGTGTTCAACCTCAGCAAGATTGATCCCTGGTTCCTGGAGCAGATTGAGGAACTGATACAGATCGAAAAATCATTGGCTGGCCGCACACTCTCTTCATTGTCAGCAACGGAATTGCGTGCACTCAAGCGCAAGGGTTTTGCCGATGCGCGCTTGGCCAAGTTGCTCGAATGCACCGAGGCTGAGGTTCGCAAGGCCCGTCATTCGCACAAAGTGAGGCCGGTCTACAAGCGCGTGGATACCTGTGCCGCTGAGTTCCCGACCGGAACTGCATATCTCTACTCAACCTATGACGAGGAAAACGAGGCGGAACCGACCACCCGCGAAAAGATCATGGTGCTCGGCGGTGGACCCAATCGTATTGGCCAGGGCATCGAGTTCGATTATTGCTGCGTGCACGCGGCACTGGCGATGCGCGAAGACGGGTACGAGACCATCATGGTCAACTGCAACCCGGAAACCGTTTCCACCGATTACGACACCTCGGATCGCCTTTATTTTGAGCCGCTGACTTTCGAGGACGTGATGGAAATCATCGACCTTGAGAAACCCAAAGGCGTCATTGTCCAGTACGGGGGTCAGACCCCGCTCAAGCTGGCTAGGCCGCTGGAGGCAGCTGGCGCTCCCATCATCGGTACCTCACCAGACTCGATCGACATGGCCGAGGATCGCGAGCGATTCCAGAAGATGATCCAGGCGCTGGGCCTGAAGCAGCCTCCCAATGGGACAGCGCGCTCACAGGAAGCCGCCTTGGCTGAGGCACAGAAGATTGGTTATCCCCTGGTGGTTCGTCCCTCCTACGTGCTGGGCGGACGTGCCATGGAAATCGTCCATGACGATGAAGACCTCAAGCGTTATATGCGCGAAGCCGTGCAGGTTTCCAATGACGCCCCCGTTCTGCTTGACCATTTCCTCAATAATGCAGTCGAGGTTGACGTGGATGCGATCGGTGACGGCACCGATGTGTTCATCGGCGGCATCATGGAGCACATCGAGGAGGCTGGCATCCATTCCGGCGACTCGGCTTGTTCCTTGCCGCCCTACAGCCTGAGCGAGGAAATCCAGGAGCGGATGCGGGAGCAAATCAGGCAGATGGCCAAGGGGCTCAAGGTGGTCGGCCTGATGAACACCCAGTTCGCCATCCAGAACGGCGATATCTATGTGCTGGAGGTTAATCCCCGGGCGTCTCGCACTGTGCCTTTCGTGTCGAAGGCCACTGGACTGCCGCTGGCTAAGATCGCGGCGCGGTGCATGGCTGGTCGGTCATTGCGCGAACAGGGCGTGACCCAGGAAATCCACCCACCTTATTTCTCGGTCAAGGAATCGGTTTTCCCGTTCATCAAGTTCCCGGGCGTGGATCCGATGCTTGGGCCCGAGATGAAGTCAACCGGCGAGGTCATGGGCGTAGGCCGTCATTTTGGCGAGGCGTATGCCAAGGCCATGCTCGCGACAGGCATGCGCATGCCTGCGAGCGGCACGGCCTTTATCAGTGTTCGTGATTGTGACAAGCCGGCTGCGGTCGAGCTGGCCCGTGACCTGGCCAACAACGGTTTCCGAATACTCGCCACCAGCGGTACGGCAGCAGCGCTGGAGCAGGGTGGCGTGGCCTGCCAGCGCGTCAACAAGGTCAAGGAAGGCCGTCCTCATATCGTCGATATGATCAAGAACGAGGAAGTGCAACTCGTGGTCAACACCACGGAGAGCAAGAGTGCGATTGCCGAATCGCTGTCGATCCGAAGTGCTTCCATCCAGCGCAAGCTGACTTACTTCACGACCATCGCGGGCGCCCGCGCCAGTTGTGCCGCGCTGCGTCATTTGCATAACATTGAGGTAAACCGGTTGCAGGACCTGCACCGGGAGCTGGGCCGTTAAGGCTTACAACCTGGACAAAAACAATGAGCAAGTTCCCCATCACGGTGCAGGGCGCTGAACGTTTGCGCGAAGAGCTCAAGCAGCTCAAGAGCGTAGCGAGACCCACGGTCATCAAGGCCATTGCCGAGGCGCGTGCGCATGGCGACCTCAGCGAGAACGCCGAATATCACGCGGCCCGCGAACAGCAAAGCTTTATCGAAGGGCGCATCAAGGAAATCGAGGGCAAGCTCGGTAACGCGCAGATCATCGACGTCACCAGCCTGCCAGCCACCGGCAAGGTAGTTTTTGGATCGACCGTCCAGGTTTCCGATGTTGAATCGGGTGAGGAGACAACCTACCAGATCGTCGGCGAGGACGAGGCTGACATCAAGGAAGGGCGTCTTTCAGTGAACTCACCCGTAGCGAGAGCCCTGATCGGGAAGTCTGAGGGCGACGAGGTTAGCGTGCAGGTGCCTGGGGGCAAGAAGCTGCTGGAAGTCGTATCCGTCCGCTATATATAAGTTCTAGCGAGCGCTTTTCAGTAATTCCTTGATGCGGCTGTCTTTGGCGCGTGGACGGTAGATTGTCGCGACGTGACCAATTCGTTGTACCAGAACAGCATCCAGAGACTGGCACAGTTGTGTGACCATGGCGTCACGGTCCTCCCGCTCTCCAGCCAGCACGCGTACTTTCAGCAGCTCATGGTGTCGCAAGGCCTTATCCGCCTCGGCAATTACGGCATCGGACAGGCCGGCATTGCCTGTGCGAACCACTACCTTCAGTGGATGTGCCAGGCGTTTGAGCGCACGGCGCTCGTTTTCGGTGATTGTTGTGGGCATGACCATGACCGTATTCGTGGGGCGCGCAGTTTACAATAGCGCATGAAGAAAAAGGGCAGTAGCGGGCGGTGGCTCGCCGAACATCACCGGGATCCCTACGTGAAGCTGGCACGGGAGGCCGGGTATCGCTCGCGTGCGGTGTTCAAACTTGAACAAATCCAGAAAAAAGACCGCCTGATCAAGCCTGGCATGACGATCGTTGACCTGGGGGCGGCACCGGGCGGCTGGAGCCAGCTGGCGGTCAAATTGCTCAATGGCAACGGTCGAGTGGTTGCGCTGGATATCCTGCCCATGGATCCCATTGAGGGCGTTGAATTCATCGAGGGCGATTTTCGTGAAGAATCGGTACTCGAGCAGCTCAATTCAAGCTTGGGAGGAGTGCGGGTAGACCTTGTTTTATCGGATATGGCCCCCAATATCAGTGGTATAGATGCATCAGACCAGGCGAGAGCCATGTACCTGGTCGAGTTGGCCCTGGAGTTTTGTCGACAGGCCCTGAAGCCGGGTGGGAGCCTGCTAATCAAGGTGTTCCAGGGCGAAGGTTTTGATGCGTATCTCAAGGCTGTTCGTGAGGCTTTTACGACGGTGCATATTCGCAAGCCGGATGCGTCGAGAGAACGCAGCCGTGAGGTCTATTTACTGGCACGGAACTATCGATTGGTGTAGTGTCTAAACGTAGGTTTGTGCTGCAAACCACATTCATCATCTGAGGATAAGTAGTTGAACGATCTGGCAAAAAATCTCCTGCTCTGGGCCGTGATTGCACTGGTTCTGATGAGTGTGTTCAGCGGCTTTTCACCTACCACCTCAACTCCGCAATCAGTTCCGTATTCGGATTTCCTGACTCAAGTCGAGAGGGGTTCGGTCAAGTCTGTTCTGATTGACGGCAACCGCATTCAGGGTGAGACAGGCTCGGGTGGGAAATTCACCACCTACAGCCCGGAGACCGATAACAAGGCCATGATCGGCACCTTGATGGACCACAACGTCACCATCAACAGCAAGCCGCCTGAAACCCAGTCCTTCCTGAAGCAGATTTTCATTGCTTGGTTCCCGTTCCTGCTGATCATCGGTGTCTGGATGTATTTCATGCGCCAGATGCAGGGCGGTGCAGGTGGCCGTGGAGCCATGTCGTTTGGACGCAGCCGTGCCCGCATGCTGGCGCCTGACCAGGTCAAGATTACCTTTGCGGACGTGGCCGGCGTCGAAGAGGCCAAACAGGAAGTCGTCGAGTTGGTCGAGTTCCTCAAGGATCCGGCCAAGTTCCAGCGCCTTGGTGGAAAGATTCCCCGTGGCGTATTGATGGTGGGCTCACCCGGTACCGGTAAAACCTTGCTGGCGCGCGCGATCGCGGGCGAGGCCGGCGTGCCGTTTTTCTCCATCTCGGGCTCGGATTTCGTCGAGATGTTCGTGGGCGTGGGTGCCTCCCGTGTTCGTGACATGTTTGAACAGGCCAAGAAGCACGCACCATGCATCATCTTTATTGACGAGATTGACGCTGTAGGCCGCCATCGTGGCGCCGGCCTCGGTGGTGGTCATGATGAGCGCGAACAGACCCTGAACCAGTTGCTCGTTGAGATGGATGGTTTTGAGGGGAGCGAGGGCGTCATTGTCATCGCGGCTACCAACCGGCCGGACGTACTGGATCCCGCGCTGTTGCGGCCGGGCCGATTTGATCGGCAAGTCGTGGTGCCGTTGCCTGACGTCCGTGGCCGTGAGCAGATCCTGAAAGTACACATGAAAAGCGTACCGATTTCGGACAACGTCAAGCCAAGCGTCATTGCCCGCGCTACACCGGGATTTTCGGGCGCAGATCTGGCCAATTTGGTCAATGAAGCGGCGCTGTTCGCTGCCCGCGCCAACAAGCGCATGGTCGACCATGGCGACTTCGAAAAGGCCAAGGACAAGATCATGATGGGCGCCGAGCGCCGTTCCATGGTCATGAGCGAGGACGAGAAGAAACTTACCGCTTACCACGAATCGGGCCACGCCATCGTGGGATTGTCCGTGCCTGAGCACGACCCGGTGTACAAGGTCTCGATCATCCCGCGTGGTCGTGCCTTGGGAATCACCATGTTCCTGCCAGAGGACGACCGCTACAGCTACAGCAAGCAGAGGCTGAACAGCCAGATTTGCTCGCTGTTTGGTGGCCGCATTGCGGAGGAGCTGATTTTTGGACCGGATAGCGTGACCACAGGCGCGTCAAACGACATCGAGCGCGCAACGGGCATTGCTCGCAACATGGTCACCAAGTGGGGTTTGTCCGACAAGCTTGGCCCGTTGTCGTATGGGGAAGACGAGGGTGAGGTGTTTCTCGGCCGCAGCGTCACCCAGCACAAGAACGTCTCGGATGAGACGGCCTTGGCAATTGACAAGGAAATTCATGCCGTCATTGACTCGAATTACCAGCGCGCCAAGAAGATCCTCCAGGACAATCTCGATAAGATTCACCTGATGGCGGACGCCCTGATGAAGTACGAAACCATCGATTCACGCCAGATTGCCGAAATCATGCAGGGTCGTGAGCCCGGCCCCCCCGAGAGCTGGGAAGACAACGACTCCACACCTCCTGGCAATGCCAGTGTGACGGGTAAGCCAAAGCCCAGTGCGGGTCAGGGCGGCGTACCCAAACCGGCAGGTCAGCACTGAACCGAAAGGCCGGCTCCTGCCGGCCTTTCTCTTTCTGATGCTGTTGCGTAGTCACAAGCATTCGATAAGCCTGGACCGCCCGCGGGTGATGGGCATCCTCAATGTCACGCCGGATTCATTCTCGGATGGCGGGCATTACCTCGACCCATCCATCGCCTATGAACGCGCCTGCCAGATGGTGGACGAAGGCGCCGATTTTATTGATGTGGGTGGCGAGTCCACTCGACCCGGCGCAGCGGCCGTTTCCGAGTTAGATGAACTGAGGCGCGTAATACCGGTCATCGAGAGAATCGCGACCCTCCCTGTAATCATCTCGATCGATAGCAGCAAGGCTCGCGTGATGCGCGAGGCCTGTGAAGCGGGTGCCAGCCTGATCAATGATGTGTATGCCCTGCGTCAGCCAGCTGCGCTTGAGGCGGCCCACCAGGCCGGTGCCGCCGTCTGTCTGATGCACATGCAGGGTGAACCGAGGATGATGCAAGACAAGCCGACGTATGATGATGTGGTTGCCGACGTCAAAAAATTCCTGTCCGATCGCATCCAGGCCTGTTTATCCATAGGCATACCCGCTGACCGGATTCTCGTTGACCCGGGTTTCGGGTTCGGTAAGACACTGGCGCATAATCTGGCACTGTTGGCGCGACTTTCTGAGCTCGAGCAACTCGGCCGGCCGATACTGGTGGGGTTGTCACGCAAGTCGATGCTGGGGACGGTAACGGGTCGACCTGTAGAGCAACGCCTGCACGCCGGAGTGGCTGCGGCTGTCACTGCCCTGGAGCGTGGGGCTAAAATCATACGCACGCACGACGTCGCCGCGACCGTGGATGCGGTAAAACTCATGATTGCGCTAGATCAACAACATTCAGAGATTCGGGCATGACACGTAAATACTTTGGGACTGATGGCGTTCGGGGGCGAGTAGGTGAGCCACCAATGACGCCTGACTTTGCCCTGAAACTGGGTTGGGCAGTCGGGCGCGTATTGGCTCCTGAAGGTAACGCGCACGTGGTGATCGGCAAGGACACCCGTTTGTCCGGATATATGTTCGAATCCGCACTGGAGGCGGGCTTCAATGCCGCAGGTGTCAACGTCCTTCTGCTCGGGCCGATGCCGACCCCCGGCATTGCCTATCTGGCACGTACTTTCCTGGCCCGCGCAGGCGTCGTCATCAGTGCATCACATAATCCCTTTCATGATAACGGCGTCAAGTTCTTCTCATCACAGGGGCATAAGCTGCCCGATTCAGTGGAACTGGAAATCGAGAAAATGCTTGAGGCGCCAATGACGCTGGCAGCCTCTGCGAACCTGGGCAAGACTCGCCGAGCCGTAGACGCAGACGGCCGTTATGTGGAGTTTTGCAAAAGCACCCTCTGGCATAAACGCTCACTGTCCGGGCTTCGCATGGTAGTGGATTGCGCCCATGGCGCTACTTACAAAGTCGCGCCACTGATCTTCTCCGAGCTGGGTGCGGAGTTGGTGGTGATTGGTGACAAACCGGATGGCCTGAACATCAATCGTGATATTGGCTCGACCCACCCAGAGGTGTTGCAACGGGCCGTGCTTGAGCACAAGGCCGATGTGGGTGTGGCCCTGGATGGGGATGGTGATCGCTGCATCATGGTGGATGCAGACGGACAGGTTGTTGATGGCGACGAGATCCTCTATGTGATCGCGCTCGCAAGGCAGCGTAGCAAGGGACTCAAGGGCCCGGTGGTGGGCACCCAG
>JBFKCG010000076.1:0-9807 GCA_041620675.1 Nevskiales bacterium | reverse complement strand
TGCCGCCTCGCTGCTCTCAAGGATGTCGTCGGTCGTCAGCGCGACATGCTGGTCGCCAAACTGGGTGAACAGGTCACCACAGAACAAGGTGCGGCTTGTGATATCAGCGAGATAACCACAATCCCAGCCATGGGGCACATGGGGGGCATCCACCCAGCGCAGGCGATGTTGCCCGATATCGAGCTCCTCGCCATCAGCCAGGGCGCGGGCCGGGCGATCCGCATAGTCGCCCATGCAGACCATGGCGGAGATCCGGCTACAGACCGGTTCGGCGTGCGGGGCCACTGACAGGAACTCATTGAGGGCACCACACTCGTCCGGTTCAAAGTGAGAGAAAGCGACGTGCCTGAGCTTGCTGACCGGCATGACCCGCGTGATTGCTTCGCATGTCGCCTCGAACAGCTTGCGGGGCCCGGTGTGAAACAAGAGGGGGGCATCGTCCCGGATCAGGAACTGGTTGAAAGTGAAGCCGCCTGGCATGGCCTCAGGCGGGATCGATGTGCTGATCCTGAACACCCCATCGGCAATCTCGTCGATACGAGTCGAGGGTGCGCGCGTCTTGCTATTCATGTTGTCTCCTTCAATCGATGTGGTAACAAGGCGGGGAGCAATGCGACCAGGCACTCCGCGGCAAGCCTGGCGGCATTCTCCTCCGTGCGACCTTGGCTGAACGCCTTCCATGCGGGGTAATCCAGCAAAACCAGCGCACTGTCCAGGAACTCAGGGGTCACCCGAAATTCAGGCGCAACGGCCTGCACAAGCAATTCACGTACGCCTGCCTGTCCCTGTGCGAGCACCTGCCGCAGCTCCGGGATCACCTCAGCATCCCCCCAACCCAGCCGCAGCCAAGGCGCCATGAAGGCGAGTTGCGCGTAAACCGCCCTGGTCAGCCGTTGCAGTCGCTCCACTGGCGAGCGCGCCGAGCCAAAGCAACTTGCATCAACGGCGGGCGCGCGCTCAAGCACATGGCTGGTGCAGCCCTGGATTAGCCGACCGATGGTGGGGAAATGGTTGTAGACGGTTTGCGGCGAGACGCCCGCCTTCTCCGCAATCATCGCGTAGGAAGTGCCCAGCGCCCCATGCTTGGCATGCAGGGCCACCGTGGCACGCATGATGCGTTGCTGGGTCTCTGCCTCCATCTCGGCGCGACGGGACTTTGAATATCGACGGGTCGCCATTGAGCTACAGTCGTGCGGTATATTAATTGGATAGACTATCTATCCAATTAATATCTGTCAATCAGCCCCTCCTGCACCACCCCATCTCGATCGACTGGATGATGCCGGAGAAGTTGGCGTAGTCAGGGACGCCGAATTATCGGGCTGTGGGCGCGGCGTTGAGTAGCCTGCGCTGGGTCGCGGGGTCTGTATCGCGGTAAAGCTTGAGCAAGCGATTGCGCTCGGCTTCAGGCAGCTTGCCCAGTTGGCGCACGGCGGCGGGATTATCCAGTGCCAAGGCCTGCTCGTCCGCGCTCAAGGCTCGCAACGCATCGGCGTTGTCTCGTAGCTGACCCTGCTCCTCGGGTGTCAGGCCCTGATACAGGTCGACGAATTTCTGTAATTGGTCTGGTGGAATCTCGGACAAGTCCACGATCGCATCCGGATTGGCTTCAAGCCAGGCCGCCTCTTCTGGCGTGACCGGCACTTGAGTCGCCTCCGCCCACACGATGCTGCAGCCCAGTAGTGGCAATGCGATTGCCCAGCGCAGGTATTTGTCTCGCATCAGCCGATAGTAGCCCATTCTGGCTGACCAATCAGCGCTAGTCGCAGGGGCGACGAAAGTCTGTGGCATCCCCTGTTGCGGGGTTGAGGATTTAGCATTTCATTGGCGTTCCGCGTAGGATTTTGGCAACAGATGCGCACAGACCTTAATATCCTATACATGACGGGAAGGGGGCCGCTTTGAAGCATCCCCAAATGCTGCGCCAAAGCCAGATACCTGGCCCTGGCTGCACAACCCAGCCGCCAACAGTCGTTCTTCAAAACCGGACAACATGATTGACACGCAAGACATCGTAAGCGGCAGGGACAGGACTTCGTTGCAGACCAGTGAGGCGAGCTCACATGAGATCCTGGACGTTGTCATCCTCAGCCTGAACCAGAATCCGGATCGCCCCGACCTGTGGATGATGCGCTTTGAAATCCAGCGAACCATTGGCCTGAAGGCAGACTTCATCCGGGCCATGCAGGATGGCTATTCCAATACACGTTTCCGGCGCTTCATTGACTGGGGCAAAGTGCGCGAGATGTGGGATGAGCTTGCACCTGGGGAAGAGCCACCCGAAGACGTGAAGTTACCCCCCTCAAACATGAAGCCTGCCTCGAAAGCCGCCGGCAAACCAACCCGTCGCTTCAGTGACCTGGCCCAGCAACTTGCCGGCGACAAGCTGTTCAAGCTGTCGACTGACTACCAAGGACTGCGCAGCAAGCCCAAGTTTTTCCTTGAGCTAGCCAATGGCACGCGCAAGGCACTGCACAGACCCACCCCCCTGCATCATGCCGAGGCACTTGAAAAGAACCTTGCCTCTCGCGCACGAATCTTTTTCAAGCGAGAAGACCAGCATGACAACACGCCCGAGATCGAGATCGCGGCGGCCCAGGCACAGATCGCCGTCATGTTGGGCAAGAAACACCTTGTTACCGGCAATGACGTGGATGAATTCGCGCTGGCACTGGCCAGAATTGCTCCAAGCTATGGGCTGACTGCGGCCATCGTGGTGCACCCAGAGGACTTGAAGAACAAACCCGAGCTGATTGACCAGCTACGCGGCCTCAATGCCGAGGTCAATGTCATGCCGCCGGACTGCCAGAGCATTGATCCGCGTGAAGGCGCGCTGCGGGCGTGGGCCAAGGCCGGAGATGACTGGCAGCTGGCCCTGAGCTTTGGCACGGGCCCCAATCCATTCCCACGACTCATCAGCGACTTTCAGATGCTGCTCGGCCACGAGTCGGAACTGCAGCTGCGCACCAAGGGTGGCGAGGGCCGCGCCCGCAGCCTGATTGCTTCCGTGCACAGCTCAGCCGACTCGATTGGCTTTGTTTTGCCCTACCTCAAGCGACCCGACATCACGCTGCTATATGCCGAGCCATGTCCCGGAGAATCCAAGGGCTGGATGCCAAGCCCAAGGCTATTGGCTTACAACGGCGCCAGGCGCGAGCACAGCTGGCTCAAGGCGACCGGCCGAATTACCCACATTCCCATTACCGATGCACAAGCGCGCGACATGCAGGCGCTTATCCAGAAAATCGAGAACTGCTCAATCAGTCTTGAGGATGCGCGCGCAGTCACCCTGGCTGCAGGCCTGGCCAAGGGCGAATCCGAAGATCGTGATTACGTCGTACTGGTGGGTTAACGCAGCACGGTCGTCCACTTGTCCTAACGTCTTGGTGGCAACGGCAGCAACCCGGACACCCGCTTCATGTAGTCCGCATAGCCTGGCCTGCGTTGCAGGCTGCGGGTGTCCATCAATGGCAGGCTGGCGAATAGGAACATGGCTGTCATCGTTAACGCGCCGGGCATGACCCATAGCCATTGCGCCGGCGCCGCCGATAGGCCAAATAGCATCAATCCCCACCAGAAACCAAGCTCGCCGAAATAATTCGGGTGTCGCGACCAAGCCCACAGGCCGGTCTGCAGGAAGGTGCCCGGTTTGCGCGTCTTGATGAACGCGTGCAACTGCAGGTCAGCGACGGTCTCGATCGCAATGGCCCCCAAGGTCACAAACAATGCCAGCGCATCAAGCCAGCCCAGGGGCGCCTGGCCAAGTGTCATCACCGCGTAAATGGGCAGGCAGGCCAGGAAGACCTGCACCGTCGGGTAAAAGTGGATGCCGAAAAAATCGGCCAATAGGGCAAATCGGCCTGCACGCGCACGCACCAGTGGATAGCGCCAGTCCTCATGCTTGAGCCCACCCCAGTAGGTAGCCCAGTTCGCGGTCAGGCGGACAGCCCACAGCCAGACCAGTGCGATCACCAGCAACGCGCGCAGCAGGTTGATGTCGGCGGACAGGTTCGCCCAGTACCAATACACCGCCAACAGCGGCGGAATCACGCTCCAGTAGGGATCATAAAAGCTTGAATTCGCGTAGCGTCGGCTGAACGCGAAGATCACGAGAGTGGCCACCACATCCGCCACAAACGCATTCCAGGGCGGGGACAGTTCCAGCAGGTAAAGGGTCGAGGCGGCGGCGGCGATGCAAGCGATATACGCCAATAACACAGCGCCCAGTGCATGTTTCTTGTCTGACATCAGATTAATCCCCAAGCGTAAAGACGAGTTCTACCAATTATCCACGAGCCTGCAAAGCTCGGCGCAGCTCATGGCTGATGAACCGCCAGCCTCAGGGCCTCTGGAGCGCAACCATGTCAATTTCGACTAAGGATAGTCACAAATAGCATTATGAGTTCGAGCCTCATTCTTTTAGTATTGCCGCGTGAAAAATCACTACTCCAAAACGGACGCAGTGCCGCCACTGCGATGGATCGGCTTGGCCGCGATATTGGCATTCGGCTTAGTCGGCCCCGCCTCCGCGACCAATGGGTATTTCTCGCATGGATATGGCGCCAAGGCCAAGAGCATGGCTGGTGCCAGCACCGCGTTGCCGCAGGATGCGCTCGCACCCGCCAGCAATCCGGCCGGAATCGTAAAAATCGAGCGCCGGCTGGATGCGGGCGTTGATCTCTTTATCCCGAAGCGTGGTGGTTCCATCCGCGGCAACTTCTTCGGCCCGGACGATGACTTTGATGGTAGCCGCAAGGATCATTTTCACATTCCGGATTTCGGCTACGTCAACGCGCTGAACGATCGCTGGTCCTGGGCCTTCACCGCTTTTGGCAACGGTGGCATGAATACCCGCTACAGCGCCGAGGACAACCCCTACCAGCGATTTGGCTCAACCGGCCAGGCGGGCGTGGACCTGGCGCAGCTGTTCCTGGGACCGACCTTCGCCTACCGCCTTAGCCCAACGCAGAGTGTTGGCCTGTCCGTGAACTATGTTTTCCAGCGCTTCGAGGCCACCGGCCTCAGCGCCTTTGCCAGCGACAGCTTCCCCGGCCCTTACTCCGAGTCACCCAACCATGTGACCGACAAGGGATACGACAAGTCTGATGGCTTTTCCTTGCGCCTGGGATGGCTCGGCGACTTCGGGCCGGTCACCCTCGGCGCGGCTTACCAGCCCAAGATCCGCATGGACAAGTTCGACAAGTATCGCGGCCTGTTTGCCGAACAGGGCGGTTTCGACATCCCCGAGAACTTCAGCCTGGGCATCGCCTGGCGTGCGACATCGGCATTGACCTTCGCTGCGGACTATCAACGCATCAACTACAGCGATGTCCCATCCGTCGGCAATTCCCTGTCCAACTTCCAGAACCCAGAAGGTTTCACCAGCCTGCTGGCCCAGATACCACCCAACCAGCTCAACAACGCGCTGGCGCAACTCAATGCAGGCCAGAACATGCTGGCCGTGTTGCAACAGTTGCAGGCCTCGCCAATCGGCCCCGCCATCCAGTCTGGTTCGGCCACGACCTCCGGCGACCAGTATGGCAACCGATTGGGTAGCGACAACGGTCCTGGCTTCGGTTGGCAGGATGTGGATGTCTTCAAGTTGGGCTTGAGCTATGTAGTGAATAATGCGATCACGCTCAGAGCCGGCATTAGCGACCTTGAGCAGCCCATCCCAGCCAACGAAACCTTTTTCAACATCCTTGCCCCTGGCGTAGTCGAGAAGCACTACACCGTTGGCGCAACCTTCACGCGTGAAGTGCATGAGCTGAGCTTTCATGCCATGCATGCGCCCAAGGTCACAGTACGGGGTAGCGACTCAATTCCGGACGCCGCCATTCCGCTGCCTCCCGCCAGCTTTGGCGGTGGCGAGGCGGACATTTACCTTGAAGAGACCCTGATCGGTATATCCTACGGATACCGGTTCAAGTAAAGGGGGCGGCGCAGCCGAATCTCAAGATGACACTGGCTGAAAATATTCCTGTTCTTGGTCCTGTCATTGGCGGGCTCATGATTGGGACGGCAACGGTCATGTTGTTGCTGCTCAACGGCAATATCGCTGGCATCAGCGGCATTCTCGGCCGCAGCATCAAGCTCGACTTCGGTGATAGTGCCTGGCGGCCCGCCTTCCTGCTCGGGCTTGTGCTCGCCATCCCCGCCTACCAGTTATGGCAGGGTGCCGCGCCCGGCTACACGCTCGATGCCAACCTGCCGACGTTGCTGGTCGCCGGTCTGTTGGTCGGCGTCGGCACCCGCGTCGGCTCCGGTTGCACCAGTGGGCACGGTGTCTGCGGCATCTCCAATCTTTCGCCTCGCTCGCTGACTGCCACCCTCACGTTCATGGCGTCTGCGGCCTTGGTGGTCTACGTGCAGCGGCATACGGAGGGACTATGAGAAGCACACTGGTAGGACTCTCGAGTGGCTTCATCTTTGGCCTGGGGCTGGTCATTTCCGGCATGACGGATCCGGATCGCATCCTGGCCTTCCTCGATGTCGCAGGAGTCTGGAATCCCTCGCTGGCATTTGTGATGGCCGCTGCAATCGCCGTCGCAGCGCCGGCATTTGCCTTTGCGCGCCGTCGCGGCAAGACCCTGCTCGGCGTGCAGCTCAGCTTGCCGCCTCGCTTTGTCTTCACGCCCAGCCTGATCCTCGGCAGTGCCGCCTTCGGCGTCGGCTGGGGCTTAAGTGGCTTTTGCCCCGGACCGGCCGTGGTTGCACTGGCCACCGGCGATTATCGGATCTGGCTATTCGTGTTAGCACTGATGGCGGGCTGGTTATTCGCAGACGCGATTCTCAATCACCTAGAGAAATCAGGACGCCCGATACCTCCGGTGGAAGTATCTAAATAAGGGAGTCACCGACTCCACACGCCGCTGGCTGGAGACCCGGATCACACCAGCCTGCCGTGTACGCCCTCATTTGGCGAAGCTGTTGTACAGCCAGCCAAACAAGGCGCCAGCAATCGCTCCGTCTATCAATCCATAGACAGTCACGACGATCACCGAGCTGACGCCAGTGCCCGGCCGGTAGCCCGGATACACGGAGGCCACAAGATCCAGAAAGGGAAGTCCGTAACCCGGAACGAACAGGTTGCCCAGAGAAACAAACAGGACAACGAAACCGCCCAACAACCCTGCCGTCATTGACAATGCCTTGATGTTGAACTTCATGCGCAGCCTCCTCTACATTCTTTCGATAGTACCCGCTCAGAATTCCAATTCAACGTTGTCCCGGTAATCGGGCACCTGCGCCTCCCAACCCAACGTACGCTCAATCATCGCCCTGAGGCCGTCCGCCGCTGCGGGCTCGCCGTGGGTCACGAAAACACGGCGGGGTGCGCTCGGCAGGGTTTTCAGCCACTCGATCATCTCGACGTAATCCACATGGGCCGACAGGTTGCTGAGTGCGGCGACCTCGGCCTTCACGGGCACATCCTCACCGAATATACGAATGGTTTCCGATCCCCTGAGCAAGGCCTCGCCACGCGTTCCACCGGCCTGGTAGCCCGTGAACAGGATGGTACTGCGGGCATCTGGCAAGTATTCGCGCAGGTGATGTACCACTCGGCCGCCCGTGGCCATGCCGCTTCCGGCGATGATCAGCTTGGGAGATGTATTGGCACCCAGTTGTATCGACTCCTCGATGCTGTTGATGAATTTCGCCGCATGGCACATGCGGTAGCAGGCGTCATCGTCCAAGCGATGCTCGCTGCAATGGCGGCGGTACAGACGCGTGACATCAATTGCCATGGGACTGTTGAGAAACGCCGGGTAATCTTTCGGAATCCGTCCATCTGCTTTCAGCAACTGCAAGGCCTGCAACAAGGACTGCGTGCGGCCCACGGCAAACGCCGGCACGATAACGGTGCCGCCCCGTTTTTTCGTGCGCTTGAGCACCTCGCCGAGTTCCGCCACCGGGTCACTGTCGGAATGGCGGCGGTCCCCATAGGTGGATTCAACCACAAGCCAATCCACGGCCTCCATAGTGTCAGGTGGGCGCATGACCAGATCGTTGGGCCGACCCAGGTCACCAGTAAAACCTATTGATGCTTTTTTGTTGTCGAGGCGTAATGTTGCCGAACCAAGGATGTGTCCCGCCGGCGAGAATTGCGCAGACAGGTCGCCCGCCACCTGGAAGCGCTCGCCAAATGCCCGCGGCTCGAGGTACTCCAGCGCCAGCATGGCGTCGGCTTCGGTATACAAAGGCAACGCAGGCTTGTGCTTGCTGTAACCGCGCCGGTTCGCACGGGCGGCGTCTTCCTCGTGTATGCGCCCGCTGTCGGGCAGCATGATGCCGCAGAGATCCGCCGTGCCAGCCGTGCAATAGACAGGCCCGCTAAAGCCATTCTTGATGAGCAGTGGCAAATAGCCGGAATGATCCAGATGTGCGTGGGTCAGGATGACGGCATCCAGCTCACGCACCGGGAAAGGCATTGGCGCCCAATTCCGCAGGCGAAACTGCTTGTAGCCCTGGAACAGGCCGCAATCCACCAGCACCCGGGCATTGCCTGACTGCACAAGATACTTTGATCCGGTGACAGTGCCGGTTGCCCCATAGAAACCGAGCTTCAGACTGGAGGCGGTAACTGTCCCTCCACTTCGGGACTTCCCACGCCGGCGCCTAGCTGGTCGGGACATGGGGCCTTAGCGCTGGCTGCCGTAAAAATGAACCAGCGCCTCCAGTTCATCAGCAGCCAACTCGCTGAACTTGGATTCCATTCCCACCGGCATTGCCCTTGTGCCTTCCTTGAAGTCCTGGAAGATCACGCGCAGGTAGTCCATCCACTGCCCGGCCAGGATGCCCGCATCATGCTTGGCCGCCTTGCCACCCGCCAAATGGCAGCCCTGGCAATGCATGACATGCAACTGCCTGCCCTTCAGGGCCTTCGCAGGGTCCGTTGTCTGGATGGCGGGAACGAAAGGCTTGCTGGCATAAAACGTTGCAATCAATTCAACGTCTCGCGTGCTCAATTCCTTCGCGATCTTGCACATATTGGTTTTCTCCCGCCCGGTGTCACCCGCGCGGAATTTGGAATCAGGGCATGGGCGGGTGCCTTCCCAATACGACGCCAGAGCATTGATCATGTACTGCCTGGGTAACCCGCCAATGATGGGCAAGTCCGGTTCCGTACTGGCGCCATCCACGCCGTGGCAATCCATGCAGAAATGCGCGGGATCATGGGCAAGCGTCCATGCCGGATAAGACCCAAGCAGGATGGCCGCCAGCATAAACCTGCACAAAGAAAGCATTCGCATGTTCTAAAAGCTCCGTGAGTTGACCAATGCCGCCGGGGAGCAGGCACTGCATTTACAGCAACCCATTAATAACATTGGGAAGTCGCGGAGGAATTGACCCACATCAATGCGGGATTGATGCCGTGAACGGTGGATTCTGCGATTCTTGAAAAATGGTGGCCGGGGACGGTTTCGATGAAAGCGCCTGGAGCGACCTGGAACATCGGCACATGGCGAAGATGGGCCGAAGGGGGAGGCCCCTGGAGGGGCCCTTTCGATGATTCAGGTGGTGCCCCGACACGCGGATTCTCAGCTGGCAGGGACAGAACTACGGTCTAGACAAATCAGCCAGTTGCGGCGCTTGCCGGTCATAAACTCTAGTTCTGTTGCAGTTCACGGACATCCCAACAAAGGCCGCTGCGTCACCGTCGTGACACAGCTGACCTTTGTAAATGCCCAGACTAGTGAAAGTGGCCTTTACTCCACTTTTGGTTGGCGCTTTCCAAACCTGCGCCACAGGCCAAGGCCTGCAAACAGACCCAGCAGCCAGCTGTCGGTGGCGCCGACGCAGACC
>JBFKCG010000075.1:0-9844 GCA_041620675.1 Nevskiales bacterium | reverse complement strand
CCGACAACCGGGTGCAAGCGCCTGATTCTGTTCGAATTGTTGGCTAACACCGGCCTGAACCGTCCATTATATCAGAATCACTACCCATGCTTCTAGCGCAAGCGGCCGGGAATTGCCAGTCATTTCGCGGACTTGCTGACCCTGCGTCGCTGCAGCAGGGCGGCCAGCTCACGGGTCTGGTCCGTGGACAGTCCGGACAGGGTCTCCTGCGCCAGCAAGGCCTTGATGCGCTGGTCATCACATTCGGCTGACAGGCGCTCGATCAGGTCGAGGAATTCCGTACGTGCCATGGCAGCATCTGCCGGCAGGGCGAGCCCGCCACTGGCCTGGGCCACCAACTCGGGGAGTTCCGGACGGTCCTGCCAGTGTTCGAGCAGTGCCCCGGCCTTGAGGTTGGGGTTGTGCTGGAGGAATTCGATGATCTCCGCCAGCATCTGCACGCCTTCGACTTCAACCGCGCGCAGGGATTCCAGTGAGTTCACAGCATCCGCGAATTCCGGGTGCTCAAGCAGGAGTTGCAGGGCGCGGCCGGCGCGGGACAGGCCGCTACGCGTCGCCCTTGGCGGTGGCCGCTGTGCACGTTCGCGTGGCGCATCACCAAAATACAGGGCTTCGATGTCATCGCCGGGCATGCGCGCCAGCCTGGCGACCTGTGCCGCCATCAGCTTGCGGAAGGCCCCTGCGGACAGCTTGGTGATATAGGGCCGCGCCAACTCGACCAGGCGCGCGCGTCCGTCGACGCTGGCCAGGTCCGTCTTGGCGCAGAGCTGGTCCAGAAGATAGCGCGACAAGGGCATGGCCTCCTTCACGCGCTGCTCAAACGCCGCGCGCCCTTCCTTTCGCACCAGCGTGTCGGGATCCTCGCCATCGGGCAGGAACAGGAACTTGACCTCGCGTCCATCCCGCATGGTTGGCAGGGTGCGCTCCAGTGCACGCCAACCGGCCTCGCGCCCGGCACGGTCGCCATCGAAGCAGAACACCACCTCGGAGCTGCTGCGAAACAGCTGCTCAAGATGCTCCTCGGTGGTGGCGGTTCCCAGGGTGGCGACCGCATAGGCGATGTCATTTTGTGCCAGTGCCACCACATCCATGTAACCCTCGACCACCAGCAGGCGTGGGATCTCGCGCAGCGCCTGGCGTGCCTCATACAATCCATACAGGGTGCGGCCCTTGTGGAAGATGGGGGTCTCGGGTGAGTTCAGGTATTTCGGGGTTTCATCGCCCAGCGTACGGCCACCAAAGGCGATGACACGGCCGCGCGTGTCACGGATCGGGAACATGATGCGATCGCGGAAACGGTCATAACAGCCGCCTTCGTCCTTGCGAATGGCCATGCCACTGGTGACTGCCAGCTTCTCCTCGCGAGCCTGGTCGAGCAAGTTGCTCCAGCCAGGCGGTGCATAACCAATGCCGAAGGACTTGGCGATCTCGCCCGAGAGGCCGCGGCCCTTGAGGTATTCGATGGCCTTGGGTTCGGTTCGCAGTTGTTCGCGGTAGAACTTCGCCGCGCTGTCCATGAATGCGTATAAGGGCTTGTTGTCAGTGCTGTGGGTGCTGGCGGCCTCACGCGGCACTTCGACACCGGCCATGTGCGCCAGCGCCTCGACCGCATCCAGGAACTCAAGCCGGTCATATTCCATGAGGAAGCGCAGGGCATTGCCGTGCACGCCGCAGCCGAAGCAATGGTAGAACTGCTTGTTCGGACTGACCGTGAAGGACGGTGTTTTCTCGTTGTGGAAGGGGCAGCAGGCCTGGTAATCCCGCCC
Organism: Nevskiales bacterium; assembly: GCA_041620675.1. GTDB lineage: Bacteria > Pseudomonadota > Gammaproteobacteria > Nevskiales > DATLYR01 > DATLYR01. Next base: position 8,078 of record JBFKCG010000075.1, on the reverse strand, counting down.
GGCTTTTTTCAGCTGCACGCGGTTGCCGATCAGCGCCACGATATCCGTGCGCGCGAGCAGGTCGTCAAGGAAGGTTTGAGGGAGCCGGGCCATGGGGAGGAAGTCTAGCGGAGCCGGGTCGGGAATGGGCTTACGGTCGAAAATTGACGCAGGCTCACCACAGGCTGCGGTGGGCCAGACCTCGGCCTGCGAAACTGCCTCAGCCGGACAGCTTGGCCTTGATCTTGCCGCTGATGGTGCCCATGTCAGCCCGGCCCTGAACCTTGGGTTTTACCAGTCCCATGACCTTTCCCATGTCCTTGACGCTGCTGGCACCTGACTCAGTAACCGCCGCCGCGATGATGGCATCGACCTCGGCGTCTGAGAGTGCCTCGGGCAGGTAGGCCTTGAGGATGTCGATTTCCGCGGCTTCGACCGCCGCCAGCTCCGGGCGTCCACCGGCCTCGAATTGGCTGATGGAGTCACGACGCTGCTTGATCATTTTTTCAAGGATGGCCATGACGGCGCTGTCATCAAGTTCGATGCGCTCGTCCACTTCGCGTTGCTTGATCGCTGAGGTGATCAGCCGTATCACGCCCAGCCGGTCCTTCTCGCCACTGCGCATGGCGGCCTTCATGTCATGGGTGATCTGTTCCTTCAGGGACATGGGCGCAGGACTCCTGAAACGCAAACGCCCTCCGGGGGGAGGGCGCTACTGAAAAGCGAGATTAAAACTGGCGAGGCTGGCGGGTGACGTCGCGTGAGCCACGCTTGAGCGTACGCTTGACCGCGGCAGCGCGCTTGCGCTTGCGTTCCTGGCTGGGCTTCTCGAAAAACTCGCGCTTGCGGGTTTCGGTGAGCACGCCGGCCTTCTCGCAGGTGCGCTTGAAGCGGCGCAGGGCGATCTCGAACGGTTCGTTGTCTTTAACGCGTACGCTGGGCATTCCGTCTTTTCTCGGTAAAAGCACGCCGGGGTGGCGGGCCGGTCAAAACAAGGGCCGAAATTCTAAACAGATTCAGGCAACAATTCAATTCTGGGCATTTGTCGGGCAGGGCCCCTGCCGGTGGAAAATGCCCTCCAGTGGCCGAATCCTTGTCGCCAGCGCAGCGCGCGCCGATAATCAGGCTTGTATTCCTGTCATTGTTTGCCATGTCCCTGCCCGGTCCTGTCCTTGGTATCGAAACGTCCTGCGACGAGACCGGCGTGGCCGTGTATATGCCTGGTCGCGGCTTGCTGGCGCAGGGCCTGTATAGCCAGATAGCGCTTCATGCTGAATATGGCGGCGTCGTACCGGAACTGGCCTCGCGCGACCACGTGCGCAAGTTGCTGCCCCTGGTCGCCCAGGTGATGGCCGAGGCGGGCCTGTCCCAGTCGGACATCCATGGGGTGGCGTATACGGCCGGTCCCGGGCTGATTGGCGCGCTGATGGTCGGCGGGGCGGTGGCTTGCGGCTTGGGCACGGCCTGGAATGTCCCGGTGGTGCCCGTCCATCACATGGAAGGGCACTTGCTGGCACCGCTGCTGGAAGAAGACGCCCCGGATTTTCCTTTTGTTGCCCTGCTGGTGTCGGGAGGGCATACGCTTTTGGTCGAGGTCAAAGGCCTGGGCCAGTACCGCATCCTCGGTGAATCCGTGGATGATGCGGTGGGCGAGGCGTTCGACAAGACCGCCAAGCTGCTGGGCCTGGGCTATCCCGGCGGCCCCCAGCTGGCCAAGCTTGCCGAGCAGGGCGATCCCAACCGATTCCGTTTTCCGCGCCCGATGCTGGATCGGCCGGGACTCGACTTCAGTTTCAGCGGCCTCAAGACCGCCGTCCTGCACCAGATCAACAAGCAGCCGATGGATGATCGCTGCAAGGCGGATATCGCGCGTGCCTTCGAGGAAGCCGTGGTCGATACCCTCACCGAGAAGTGCCGGCGCGCACTGGAATCCACGGGGGATACCCGGCTGGTGGTAGCGGGTGGCGTCGGTGCTAACCTGCGGCTGCGCGAGCGGCTGCGCACAATGACAGCGCAGCATTCAGCCAAGGCCTACTACCCCCGGCCTGCCTACTGTACGGACAATGGCGCGATGATTGCGCACCTTGGCAGCTTGCGTCTGGCCGAGGGCAAGCGCTCGCCATGCCCCATTGAAGCGCGTGCGCGCTGGTCGCTGGAAGAGTTGCGGCCGGTCGCCGCCTGACACTGCGAGGATTGAATCCATGGATGTGATCTGCCTGCGTGAGCTCAAGCTGGAGACTCTCATCGGCACCCATGCCTGGGAACGCAAGCTGCGGCAGACGGTGCTGCTTGACCTGGAGATCGGCGTAGATATCCGGCAAGCCGCCATCAGCGACCAGTTGGCAGACACGCTCGATTACAGCCGGCTGGCCCAACGACTGGGCGAGTTTGTCTCGAAAGCAGAATTCCAGCTGATCGAAGCCCTGGCAGAGGCCTGTGCGCGGATAGTCATCACCGAATTTGGTGCACAAGAAGTGCGGCTTGCCCTGCACAAACCCGGTGCCGTGCGTAATGCCTCGGATGTTGCGCTTTGCATACAGCGAAAGCGCGCAGACTACGCCTAAGACGGCGATCATGATGCGGCAAGCTCAGTGATTGAGGTGTTCGTTGGAGTTGGCAGCAATGTTGAGCGTGAGCGACGCTTGGCAGAGGGCTTGTCGCGACTGCATCGGCAATTCGGCAGACTGCGGCTGTCGCCGGTCTATGAGAGCGCGGCGGTTGGCTTCCAGGGCAATCCTTTTTTTAACCTAGTGGTCGGCTTCGAAACCGAACTGTCACCGCCGATGCTGGTGGCAAGCTTGCGAGATATTGAAATTGCCTGCGGGCGCGGACCCAACGCGCCGAGATTTGCCCCGCGTCCGCTGGACCTGGACTTGCTGCTGTATGGCGATCTCGTGGTCGAGCAAGCCGACCTTCATCTGCCACGGCCCGATATCCTTCAGTATGGATTTGCGCTCAAGCCATTGGCTGACTTGATCCCACAACGACGGCATCCCGTGATTGGATACACTTACTCGGCACTGTGGACGCAATTCAAGGGTGCTGGCAAGGAATTGCGGGCGGTGCCACTGCCGGAGGCGACAGGCAATGATGTTTTCAGGTAGTGTTTGTTTGCCCTGATATGGGCGTTGTTTCCCTCATCCATGAGTTTGACCAGGCCGTGAACAATATTCTTGAAGTCATCCTGCTCGGCGTGATCGAGGGCATAACCGAATTCCTGCCGATCTCCAGCACGGGCCACCTGTTGATCGCGCAGCATTGGCTGAGTCCGCGCTCGGACGTCTTCAATGTTGCCATCCAATCGGGTGCGATGCTGGCGGTGGTGCTGATTTACTGGCGTCAGCTGCTGGCGTTGTTTCGCGAGCCCCTGCGCCCTGACAACCGCGACTACCTCACCAAGCTGGCAGTCGCCTTCGTCATTACGGTGATCTGTGGTGCGATAGCTGGCGCACTGGGCTTCGAGCTGCCGGAAACGGTGGCGCCGGTGGCTTGGGCGCTGGTGGCGGGTGGCCTGTTCATCTTCTGGGTGGAATGGTGGGTCAAGGGCCGACCGGTCAATGCCGAGGTCACCTGGACCATCGCCATTGGGGTTGGGCTGGCCCAGATTGCGGCGGGCGTTTTTCCAGGACTGTCCCGTTCCCTGGCCACGATTTTTGTCGCCATGCTGCTGGGACTGACTTCGCGCCAGGCAGCGACGCAGTTTGCGTTCCTGGTGGGCATCCCGACCATGTTCGCTGCCGGTGTTTATGAGTTCATGAAATTGAACGCCCAGGAAACCCTGCGCGAGCCCTGGGCGGACTTGCTGCTGGGTTTCATCGTGTCGGCACTGGTGGCATTTGTCGTGGTGAAATGGCTGCTGCGCTATATCCAGACGCACAACTTCATGATCTTTGCCTGGTACCGCCTCGCCGTTGGCGCCGGCCTGCTGTTCTGGGTGGTGTATTGAAAGTGAGCAGCTGGCAGGCCGCTCAGTGATCTAGCAAGGCTTGCGCAAGTAAGTCTAGCTCGCTTGACTGGTCTTGAAGGCAGCCACCGCAGCGATTCGCTGCTTGCGTAGTTGTGCTCCGACTGCCTCGCCGCTATAGCCCGCAGCTACCACGGTGCTGGCCTGGACGGATGCCGCCGCTGCCAGTGCAGCTTGCAGATAGGCGGGCTGCGGGTAATCACGATCCTCAAGTCCCGTGCGTCCACGGGCATCAGCTTCGCAGGCCTGCAGGAATTGCGTGAAACGTTCCGGTTGCTGGAAGGCCCGAGTCTGCTCAAACAGCTCGACCAAGGTTGATGGCTTGAGTGCCTGCGCCTGATGGATCAACAAGTGATAACGGGTAGTCATCACGGCCAGATCACGACAGTCGTTGGGCACGCGCAGGCGTTTGCAGAATTGTTCCACCAGCGGCACGCCACGGGCCTCGTGGCCGTAATGGCGCGGCAAGACATCCGCCGGCGTCTTGGCCTTGCCAAAATCATGGCAAAGCACGGCGAAACGTACGCTAAGCGGGGCCTGCATGCGCACGGCTTGTGCAAGTGCCATCAGCACATGGATGCCGGTGTCGATCTCCGGGTGATGTTTGGGGGTTTGCGGGACGCCAAACAGCGCCTCGAGTTCGGGAAAAAGTTTTTCCAGTGCACCGCACTCGCGCAGCAATTCAAAATAGGCTGCAGGATCGTCCTGCATCAGGCTGCGCTGGGTTTCCTGCCACACACGCTCCGCTTGCAGGGCATCCACTTCGCCGTTGGCGACCATTTCGCGCATCAATGCCAGGGTTTCGCCGGCGACGCGAAAGCCCAGCGGCCTGAAGCGACTGTAAAAACGCGCCACGCGCAGGATGCGAACCGGATCTTCTGCAAATGCGGGGGAGACATGCCGTAGCAGCCGTGCCGAAATATCAGCCTGGCCGCCATAGGGGTCATGCAATGTGCCAGCCTCGTCCTCGGCAATGGCATTGATGGTGAGGTCGCGCCGGCGCAGGTCATCCTCCAGTGTGACCTTGGCGTCCGTATGGAATACGAAGCCGTGGTAACCCGGGGCAGTCTTGCGTTCGGTGCGTGCCAGGGCGTGTTCTTCCCTGGTTTGCGGATGCAGGAACACCGGAAAATCACGGCCCACGGCTTTGAAGCCGAGCGCCACCATGTCCTCGGGTGTTGTCCCCACCACTACCCAGTCGCGCTCGCGCACCGGCAGCCCCAGTAAGCGGTCACGTACCGCGCCACCGACCAAGTAGGTTTTCGCGGAAGTCATTGCCGTATTATCGGGCCGGGACCGCCGGCATGCGCTTGGACAAGGGCGTTATCTGGCCGCCGAGGCGCCAGTCGAAAGCGACGGCATGTTCCATCACGCGTTGGACATAAGTGCGGGTTTCATCAAACGGAATATTCTCGACCCAGACATCGGCGGGCATGCTTGCGCGTGGTAACCAATGTTTCACGCGAGTGGGGCCGGCATTGTAGGCGGCGGTGGCCATGGCCAGGTTGCCTTCGAAATTACTACGCATCTGCCGCAGATATTCGGCGCCCAGGCGCAGGTTGCTGGCCGGGTCGAGCAGGGTGCTTTCGCCGTGATACCGGATGCCCAGGCTGCGTGCGACCCGTTGCGCGGTCGAAGGCAATAACTGCATCAGTCCCACCGCTTTTGCGTGTGAGCGGGCATCGGGTATGAATAAGCTTTCAGCGCGCATGATGCCGTAGACCCAGCCACTGTCCACGGACGAATGACGAGCCGCCGCCAGTGCATCGGTCTTGTAAAGCAGCGGATAGCGCAGGTGCAGGTCATCCCAGTATTCCGACTTGGCCAGGGTCATGATGGCCTGCGTGTGCCAGTTCCAGCTTTCCGCCAGGACCGCGGACTGGCGCAGCTCGAGCGCGCTTTGTTCGCGGGTGAGCCCGCGCCATTCCTTGCGCGCCTGCGGTTCATAACCCAGGGCAAGAAACTCGCGCGTTCGCAGCGCCGCCGGTTTGGTCTCCAGGCGGCTGCGCAAGGCCGGGTCCGCAGGCACGCGCTGGTGGTTCAGGACATAATTCTGCTTGAGCCGGTCGGCGGCAAGGTAGGGGTAATAGCCGCGCTCCCTGGCCAGTAACGCATACTGTGCCTGCGCCACTTGCTGGTTGGCCACCCCGGGAAGGCCTTCATAACTGCGCGCGAGCCAATAGCGCCAGCGCTGGTCATTACGCTCGGCTTCGGGCAATTGCTTGATCCAGTCGCGGGCCTTGCCCCAGTCACCGTGATAGATGGCCGTACGTATCCGCCATTCGCGTGCACGGGCATCGGCTGGATGTTGTGACAGCTTGCTGTACCACTCCAATGCTTCGACATCGCGATCCAGTGCCATCTCAAGGCCAAGCAAGCCCAGCGCGTTATCGCGGCTTTCCGGTGTTTTCAGATACAGGCGAGCCAGCGGCTCGTATAGCTTGGCGGCCTTGAGCGTGTCCTTGCGCGCCGCCTGTCGCAGGCCTTGCGCAATGGTTTCCGCACTGACGCCTGCCTGGGGCTTTTCGATCAGCTGGTTCAATCGTCTGAAAGGGTCCTGGCGGATCTCGACCCACACTTCCGCATCACGACGCGCGTCGCCGGACAATTGCTTGATCAGCCATTGCACCAGTCGCGTCTCGCCGGCGGCCATGGCCAGCCTGGCCCGTGACTGGATCAATTCAGGCGTCAGCTGCTTGCGCTGCTCAAGCCAGTCAAACACCGCATCGCAGCTATCCGGCAGGCTTTTGGGCGTGAGCCACAATTGCTTGATCTCGTTAAGGAGGGCTTCACCCTGGCCCAACCGGATCTGCGCCTTGGCATGCAGGCAGCGCAATTCGTCGTCATCGCTGGCCTGGTAGAACTCGGCCACACGTTTCCATTCGCCGCGACGGGCCAGGTCCTTGAGCCAGCGGCTGCGCAGGGTTTGTGCGGCACCGAGGTCCGGGTGTCGCGTGAACAGCGCGCTCAGGCGGGTATCCTGCGCATTGCCGCGACGCAGTTGGTATTCCAGGTCGGCTGCCTCGAGATATGGGAAGAGCGGGTAGCCTTCCACGTTGGTCGCCGCTTTCTTGACGCTGCTCCAACTGCCGGATTGAGCCTGGATATAGAGTCCACGAAAACGCTGGCGCTGGTCACGCAAATGGCTGTCTTCGACAGCAGCCAGCAGCGGTGATGTCAGCGTGGCGACAAGAAAAGCGAGCAGGACACTGAAACGCATGCAATAACTCTTGCGACAGGAGGGTGAGGAAGCGGCAACGTGGGCGGCCTGTCGCGAAAGCCCAGGTAGCCGTTGATATATCATGCAGCACGCGAGGTTGCCATGCTGACGACAATACTTATATATCTTGCCACAGGCCTCACCGCCGGCCTGATGGCCGGCTTGTTTGGCGTCGGGGGCGGCATGATCATGGTGCCGGCGCTGGCACTGGTCTTGCCGGCTCAAGGCGTGTCGCCAGCGATCACCATGCAGGTCGCGATTGCCACCTCGCTGGCGGTGATTTCCGCCACCTCGATATCGTCCATGCACCGGCATCACCAGTTGCAGGGAGTGTTGTGGCCGGTATTCCGCGTGATGGCCCCGGGCCTTGCGCTGGGCGCTCTGGCAGGCGCCTTCGTGGCCGATATCCTGCCCAGCCGGGCACTGGCGCAATTGGTCGGTGTAGGCGCGCTGCTGACCGCTGTGCAAATGTGGCTAGACCTCAAACCCAAGGCACACACGCCCCTGCCTGCGACAGCAGGCTTGCTAACTGCGGGTGGCATCATTGGGCTGTTGTCATCCCTGATTGGCATTGGCGGCGGTTCGCTCACCGTGCCGTTCCTGAGTTGGTGCAGTGTCGCGATGCGGCAGGCCGTAGGTACGGCCGCGGCCTGTGGCATGCCCATCGCTTGGGCTGGCGCGATCGGCTACATGATCGCCGGGCAGGGTGAGCCAGGGCGACTGCCCTGGAGCGTGGGTTATGTGGACGTGGCCGGGTTTGCCGGAATCGCCATCGCCAGCGTGCCGGCTGCGCGTATTGGGGCGACGCTGGCGCATCGCCTGTCACCCCGCATGCTCAAGCGCAGCTTCGCGCTGCTCTTGTCACTGATCGGCATCAAGATGTTATTGGGTTGATGCCTGTGCCACGGATTGGCT
>JBFKCG010000074.1:0-10216 GCA_041620675.1 Nevskiales bacterium | reverse complement strand
CCTTCATTCAGGTTGCGGACGGTCCCGCCGAATACGACCAATGCTCCGCAAGTGGGATCGTCTGTTTCGGCCAGAAGATTGGCAAGGTCCAGGGCCATGGGCTGTAGGTGTTTCATTGGGAGCCTCCGCTGACGGGGGGTATCAGCGACAGAACATCACGCAAGGCCAAGGCGTGATTTCTTGGGACAATCTCGCTACCGATAGCGCAGGCCACGCGGGGCAGGTGAGGGGCGAGCTCCGGATACTGCTGGCATATTTGCGAGAGTGCCTCCTGCACGCTACCCGTTGCCAATTGCAGGGTCATGAACTCCTTGCCTACGATCTGGCGCAAGATCCCGTGAAATTCGATCCGGATCAGCATACTCAACCTCCCAGCGCATGCATGCTGATCTTGCGCTCGACATAGCCGCTGGCGGCATAGCCGGCCTCCTTGTTCCAGACATGACCACGGATAACGGATTCGATCGCGTCATCTGGCTCGCCGGACCGCAAGGCCAAGCGCAGGTCGCGGCCTTCCGCTGAAAAAAGGCAGGAATAAAGCTCACCCGTGGCGGTCAGGCGAAGTCGATCGCAACTGCTGCAAAAGGGATTGGATATTGTGGAGATAATACCGACCCGGAAACTTCCATCCAGGCTGTAGTAAGTGGCTGGCTCGCTCGTCCGGGGCAGGGCTGTTATCTCGAAATGGGGTCGGAGAATATCGAGTATTTCTGCCTCGAGCACGACTCGCTGGTGAGTCCAGCTGCCTTGTCCATCGAGCGGCATGAACTCGATGAAGCGTAGCGGGATGGCTTGAGACTGTGCCCACCTTGCAAGTGGCAGGATCTGGTCTTCGTTGTAGTTCCTTACGACTACGCAGTTGACCTTGGTCGGCAGCCCTGCCTGTCTTGCTGCATCGATTCCAGCCAGGACATCCAGAATATCGCCTCTACCACCACTCAATGCCCTGAATCGGTCGGGGTGCATGGCATCGAGGCTGATGTTGAGATCATCTAGGCCGGCATGTTTTAGTGTCGAAGCCCGTCGTGACAGGAGGCTGCCATTGGTCGTCAGTGAGATTCGCTCCAGTCCATGCGCTCGCAAGTGCCCCAGCCGCGCAATGAGGCTCTCCAAATCTGCACGCAACAGGGGTTCCCCGCCGGTGAGTCTTAGTTCGCGTATACCGAGCCGATGGACAAAAAGCGAGGTCAGGCGCAGTAATTCATCGGGGCTGAGTAGTGCCTCCCGAGGCGCCCATTCGGGCGTTTCCGGCATGCAGTAGGCACAGCGGAAGTTGCAGCGATCCGTAAGGGAAAGGCGCAGCTTGTGCTTGATACGACCACGCCGGTCAGAGATTACTGGTTCCATTCACGCATTATGCGGCAGGCCTAGTTATGCGGCACCTTGCAATATAAATTCCGGAGGCGTGGTTTTTCCTGTCTTCAGCCGTCTTTCAACCGAAGCCAGATCATCGGCTGTGTTGATGCTCCAGTAAACCGAAGGCCACTCAGGGTAGCTGACGGTGACGAGCCCGTGCTTCTGGAGCCAGCCTGCCACCTCACGGCGCCCATCCCCAAGCCACTGGCGCAAGTCTGGCAGCAGTGCGCGTGGAATGAGTGCACAAACAGGGTGCAGCCAGGCACCATCATGAATGGCGCAAACCTTGCCCTCATCTCTTGCCAAGGCTGCCTTCATTCGACTGGCCAGGTCTGGTGGCAACCAGGTCGCGTCACAGGGTACGCACAGCACGTACTCGGAATCCGCAGCAGCAAGCGCGCTTGCCATGCCGGCAAGGGGGCCTTGGTAGTCTGGATGTTTATCCGTGACAACAGGAAAGCCATAGCGAGCGTAAGCATCGATATTGCGATTAGCATTGATCAGGACGCGGTCGACCTGAGGCACGAGGCTGCCCAGGGTTCGCTCAATCAGGGGTCGGCCGGCAACATTCATCAAGCCCTTGTCGACGCCGCCCAGTCGGCGGCCAAGACCGCCGGCCAATATCACGCCAGTGATGCTGAAGCTGTGCTTTTTCATGGAATCAGTGCTCATTCGAGACTTCCCTATCTCTAGCAATGGCTATGCCAAATGCGGTGAAATCGACTTAAGTTGCGCGGCGTCGCTGGAAAATGGACTGGGCAGAGTCTACTGCGGGCTGGTAATTAATCGACATCTCGCTGAAGGCCTTGAGTGCATCTTCAATTGAGCGGTCAGGCCGGGGTTCGAAGGCATCAATGCCACAGCGGTACATGTGCCAGATCTGGTCACGTAGTACGTCGCCTGTTGCACGAATCTCACCCTTGAATTCATATTGTTCTCTCATCACCCTGGCTTGGGACATGGCACGCCCATCTGAGAACTTCGGGAACTCCACGACAATGCGTGGGAGCCCCATCAACTGATCCATGACTTCGTTCACATCCAGGTCATTTGGAATACGCACACCAACATCTGCTGCGCGATCCTTGGACAATTGCGCTCTTTCCTTGTTCCAGCGCGCCAGCGATACCGTGAATGGACCCGAGGGCAGGGCGTCATCATCACCGAGGTGATGGCAGTCATCATCCAGGATGTGGCGGTTCTTGATGATGCGGCGCAGGCTCATGCGATTTCCTCGGTTTCACCGGTGGCATAGACCTGTGCCTTGAACGGATCGAGGCCAATCCTACGATAGGTGTCGAGGAAGCGTTCCTCATTCCGACGTTGTTCGACGTAAACCTTCAGGATATTGTCGATCGCGTTGACGACCTCGTGGCGGGAAATCGAGGGACCAATACGATCGCCCAATGTCGCATCATTGGAAGCGCTGCCTCCCAAGGTCAGCTGGTACCACTCTTCCTTGAATTCCTTCTTTTCGCCGTCTATGACCACCTTGCGAATCTTCTCTACGCCGAGGATACCAATGTGCCCAACGCTGTGATGCCCGCAGCCATTCATGCAGCCGGACATCTTGACCTCAATCTCACCAAGGTCATAGATGTAGTCCAAGTTATCGAAGCGTTCATTGATCTGCGCGGCCACGCCAATCGAACCCGCGTTCGCCAGCGAGCAAAAATCCAGACCCGGGCAGCAAATTAAATCGGTGAGGGTGCCTATGTTCGGTGTGGCCAGGTTGTGCATGCGCAGCACTTTCCAAAGCGCATGGAGGTCTGTTTGTCGTACGTCAGCCAGAACCAGGTTCTGGTTATGAGTGACTCGAATTTCACCAAAGCTGTACTGGTCTGCAAGCTCAGCCAGAACATCCATCTGTTCATGCGTGCAGTCACCGGGCGGGATACCCGGAGCTTTCAGGGAGACAAAGACAGCGCGGTATCCGGGTGCCTTGTGCTGCGCGAGGTTGTGTTTGGCCCAGCTGGCAAAGGCGCGGTCTTCATCCACATGAGCCTTGAAGCTCAGGTCCTCGGCAGCATCCGGCGCATAGTCGTGCGGCCTGAAGTGAGACTTCATGGCGTCAATATCAGCCTGGGCAAGGGTGAGGCCCGGCGTTCCCTTGATGCGCGCCCACTCGGTTTCCACCATTTGCGTGAAACGCTCGGCGCCGAGTGCCTTGACCAGGATCTTGATGCGTGCCTTGTGGATGTTGTCTCGCCGTCCCAGGCGGTTATACACGCGCAGGATGGCTTCAAGGTAGGAGAGGAGATGTTCCTGCTCAAGCCACTCACGGATTTTCACCGATATGATCGGCGTGCGGCCTAATCCGCCACCCACATATATCGAAAAGCCGAGAATACCCTCGCTGTTACGCACAAGGCGCACGCCAATGTCATGCGTTTGCATCGCGGCGCGTTCCTGGGCAGAGGCGCTGAAGGCAATCTTGAACTTGCGCGGCAGCCAGTTGAACTCGGGATGAAAGGTTGACCACTGGCGTGTGATTTCGCAGTAGGGGCGGGGATCTTCCAATTCATCCGCAGCCACGCCTGCCAGATGGTCAGTGGTGATGTTACGAATGCAGTTGCCGCTGGTCTGGTGTGCATGCATCTCGACTGAGGCCAGGTCCGCGAGAATATCGGGGGTTTCCTCAAGCTTGGGCCAGTTGTACTGGATGTTCTGGCGGGTGGAGAAGTGGCCATAGCCCTTGTCGTACTTCCGAGCGACGTGGGCGAGCATGCGCAACTGTCGACTCGACAAGAGCCCGTAAGGGATGGCGACACGAAGCATGGGGGCGAAGCGCTGAACATACAGGCCATTGCGCAGGCGCAAGGCACGGTATTCCTCATCGCCCAATTGGCCATCCAGGAAACGCTGGGTTTGGCTACGAAACTGGGCCACCCGCTCGTTTACCAGTGTTTTGTCGAAATCGTCGTATTGGTACATGTTCGGTATCTACTTAAGGACTGGCCAGCGTGCCTGCCCCAGGAAAAACGGCGTCTAACTGGCTTTGCAACATATAGGCAAAGCCTTATAAACAAAAGGAATTAATCTCTATAAGGATATGTTGAATTATAGCTGAAAAACGGCAGAAATAGGCTGACACGCGTACCTGAGGGTGGATGTGAGTGCGCAGGCCAGACGCGCACCGGCTGTATTTGGCTATTGGATAATCTAGAGGCGGGCCAGTTTTGCATCCAATTCGGCCACAATGGCATCACGCTCTTCCCGTGTGTGGCTTGCGGCCGCTCGATCGACCACTTTCCGGGTCAAATGGGATGCAAAACTCTCAATGAAATCATACATATAGCCACGCAGGAAGGTGCCACGCCGGAATCCAATATGGGTGGTGCTATGGCTGAATAGATGGCTGGCGTCGAGCGCAACCAGGTCCGAGTCCTCTTTGGCGTCATGCGCCATGGTCGCCACAATCCCTACGCCTAGCCCCAACCGCACATAGGTCTTGATGACGTCAGCGTCCACTGCCGTGAGTACCACGTTAGGGTGCAGGCCACGTGCCTTGAAGGCCTGATCCAGTTGCGAGCGACCGGTGAAGCCAAAGGTATAGGTGACAATCGGGTACTCCGCGATATCTGCCAGCGTGATCTTTTTTAACTTGGCCAGTGGGTGATGGGGTTGAACCAGTACACTGCGATTCCAGTGGTAGCAGGGCAGCATGATGAGTTCATCGAAATGCTCCATGGCTTCGGTGGCGACGGCAAAATCCGCCTCACCTTTCGCCGCCCATTCCGCAATCTGTGGGGGTGAACCCTGATGTATATGCAGGGTGACATGCGGGTAGCGCTTTTTGAATGCGTGGATTGTTTTCGGCAAGGCATAACGTGCCTGGGTATGCGTCGTTGCGATTGACAGCGATCCGCGATCAGCTTTTTTGAATTCTTCGGCAACGTTCCTGACGTTCTCGATATCACGCAGGATGCGTTCCGAGATTTCCAAGATGTGTTTGCCGGCAGCCGTGACCTCCGTCAGGTGTTTGCCACTCCGATTGAATATCTGTACACCAAGTTCATCTTCTAGTAGCCGAATCTGCTTACTGATGCCGGGCTGAGAGGTATGCAGCATCTCAGCCGCCGCCGTGATATTCAGATTCTGGCTGGCCACGGCCTGGATATATCGCAGTTGACGCAGTTTCATGCTGAACCTTGATATTCTGTCTGGTTATTAAAGTATAGCCACAGACTGGTGTAATTTGAATATAAAATCCGGATTCACGGCCTGCAAGTATCCGTGTCCAGGCAGCGACTACACACATCGCTGCCATGGCATGTCATTGACGGCCCGAATGAAATGCTGTGAAAGGTGACCGGTCCGAGCACAGCGGGTATGGCACGAAGCTGCCAGAATGTCTGGCATTGATATTGCAGTAGGGCGACCATGGATTACCTGCCGATTTTCATGAAGGTCCAAGATGCCGAGTGCCTTGTGGTGGGGGGTGGCGATGTAGCCTTGCGTAAGATTCATTTGCTGCAACGCACCGGCGCGCGCATAACAGTAGTCGCCCCATACTTGTCCGCTGCGGTAAGGATCCTGCTTGAGGATGGCGTGATTAAGCATGTCGATGGACCTTATGACGCCAACATGCTCAGTAACAAGCATTTGGTGATAGCCGCTACGGATGACAGGGACCTGAACAAGCAAGTCTCTGTCGATTGCCACGAACGGCGCCTCCCGGTCAACGTGGTTGATGATCCGGCGCTGTGTAGTTTTGTAACGCCATCCATTGTGGATCGCTCGCCGGTGATTATCGCGATCTCCAGTGGAGGCTCCGCCCCCGTCCTGTCCCGCTTGCTACGGGCGCGCCTGGAATCCAGCATTCCTGCTGCCTTTGGCCGGTTGGCAGAGTTGGCCGAACGCTACCGCGCGCGCGTCAAGCAGGAATTAAAGGAGCCCCGCCATCGACTGCGGTTCTGGGAGCGCGTCTTTGGCGGTGGCATTGCAGAGCATGTGCTGGCGGGACATGAGGCGGCCGCAGAAAAAGAGCTGCAATCAACTTTGGCGGAGGCTGCGCGCACAGGTGCATTGCCCACGCGCGGGGAGGTCTACCTCGTCGGCGGAGGTCCGGGCGACCCGGATTTATTGACCTTCCGCGCCCTGAGGCTGATGCAACAGGCAGACGTGGTGTTGTATGACCGCCTGATCTCACCTCGTGTCCTGGAACTGGTCAGGCGCGATGCCGACATGATCGATGTTGGGAAACAGCGCAGCAGGCATACCTTGCCGCAGGAAGATATCAATCAGCTGCTGGTTCGCCTGGCAAATGAGGGCAAGCGCGTCCTTCGGCTCAAGGGCGGCGACCCTTTCATATTTGGTCGCGGTGGAGAGGAGATCGAATTATTGGCCGCGGCAGGAATTCCTTTCCAGGTTGTACCCGGCATCACCGCAGCTGCAGGCTGCGCTTCGTATGCCGGGATCCCCCTCACTCATCGTGACTTTGCCCAGTCCTGCCAATTCGTGACCGGGCATCTTCAGGATGGCGGCGAGCTTAAGCTGAACTGGCCGTCGTTGGCGGAACGAGGCCAGACTGTGGTCTTCTATATGGGCTTGACCGCCATCGAGATCATTACGCGCCAACTTCAGGCGCATGGGCTGCCATCGAGTTACCCGGCTGCACTGGTTGAGGAAGGAACCACGCCTCGCCAGCGTGTGGTTGTCGGCACGTTGGGCACGCTATGTGCGCAGGTTAATGAAGCGAACATATCGGGTGCGAGCCTGATCATCGTGGGTGAGGTCGTGACCCTTCATGAAAAGCTGTCCTGGTTCCAGGGCAACTGCTGAATCAGGCATCCAGTTCAAGGCCTAAGGCAATACTCCTTTTTCTTATTTTGGTTGTTCCTCCTTGTTAGATGCACCGCTGGCGGGTGCTGTGTGGATTACACGTTGCGGGAATGGTATTTCAATGCCATGTTTCTCAAATGCAGCAGCAATCTGCAGGTTAATCTCGTGCGCCACCTGTAGCCGCTGCCTGAAGTTGCCCACCACGGCGTAGACCCTGAAATTGATTGAGCTATCGCCGAAGCCGGTACAAAACACGGACGGCTGGACTTGGCTATTGTTGATGACTTCGCGGTGTGCGGTGACGATATCGTTGAGGATATCTGTTACCCGCTGCAGGTTGCTGCCATAGGCCACGCCAACTTCCAGCATTACGCGCCCATAGGTGTCATTCCGGATCCAGTTGGTAACCCGTCCGGATATCAAGTCTGAGTTAGGAACGATCACGCTCCGACGATCCAGGGTTTCGATCTCCGTGGAGCGTATGCTGATCCGGCGAACGAAGCCTTCGGTTTCACCGACGGTTACAAAGTCGCCTGTGCTGATTGGTCGCTCGAAAAGAAGGATCAGTCCAGAGACAAAATTATTGACGATATTCTGCAGGCCAAAACCAATGCCCACGGAGAGGGCGCCGGCGACGATAGCAAGCTTGCCGAGGTCAAGTCCTGCCGCTGACAGGGTGATGAGCACTGCAACCATAAAGCCCACGTAACCAAAAATGGTTGCAGTGGCTTCTCGTGCGCCATGATCCAGCTTGCTGGCGGGTAGCCAGCGTTTCTCCAGGGTTTCCTTGATTCGACTGAAAACCTGCAGAAGCAAGGCAAATATCAGCAGTGCGATAATGAGCTTGCTGGGGGTGATGTGAAGTCCGGCGACCTGGAAGCCACTCTGGAATCCGATGTAAAGGCGCTGGAACAGAGCTTCAGGCACGCCCCAGAGCTTCATCATGAGCAGGGCGTATCCGGTCCACAGGCAAAGGACCAGGAGGAAGCGGAGCGTAGTCAGTCCCGGGAAGCTTTGCTCGTCATTGAGCCCGACGGCCTCGCGTAATTGGCGCTGCCATGCGAATTTCCCTCGATCAAGGCCAGAAGCAAGTTCTGCCAGGATGACATGCAATATCCAAGCAAGGGCTGTCAGCACAGTGGATCCGACCACGCCGTAGAGCAGGTAGCTACTCAGTTCCCGATAGCCAAGCCACTCGGCCAGCATTGCCGTGACGAGAAACAACGACAATACGGCACGGACTCGACGGCTAAAACGTTCTACGCCGGGCAACCGACCCAACAGCCATACGAACCAGAGCAGGTTCAGCACAAACAGGGTCAACAAGCCCCCGCGCGCAAACTGCCTTGCATCCAGCGGCAGGTGCAACACTTCAAGGCTGGTGTAATAGACGAAAGCGAACAGGCACAGCAGGCCAAGTACGCGCAGCCGACGCGCCATTGCTTGCGCGAGTTCGCGCGGCAACAGCAGCGGAGACGGCAGCTGTTGCAGTGGGTAGAGGAGGACGCGAACGCCCAACATGAAGATGAGGAAGAAGGTCAGGCTATAGGTAATATCGGCCCAGAAGCGGAAATCGTCCGGTTTCTCCGGAACGATAAGGAAAAAGATGGAGCCGGTAACCGTTGCCAGCAACCAGGGCAGATAACTGGCCAGTGCCACATTAAGGGACTGGACAAGGATGCTGGTGAAGTCATTGTCGGTGCGGCTGCTGCCCCAACCGAGGAACAGGTGGCGTGAAGCCCAGCCAGGAACCAATGCCAGGGCCATGGCCAGGATCAGGTAGAGGAGGCGATCACTACCCAGTGCGAGCAAGCCACGATACTGTTCAAGCAGGCTGAGTCCATAATCTAGCCAGGGTGAGGTATCTGCAATATTCACACTGGCTACGCTGAACAGGTTGCTGCCACGCGTCAGCAGCTTCTGCTGAATGATTTCCCGGCTTTGGGTGCGGATCTCGGCGCTGGTGGTCAGCGTGTTTTCCAGCAATAGCCGGCATGTCGTGAGTTCGGATTTGACGCGTGCCAGCTCGTTTCTGTAGCCAGAGCGCTGCTCACCAATCAGGCTCGACTCACCTTCGGTGGGATCACCTAGCGCTGCCAGGTTTCCTTCTACGGACAGGACATGTTTTTCCTTATCACGAATACACTTCTGCAACTTTGTGATCAGACGGGCTGCGTCTTCTGACAAAGCGCTCAGTACCTCTGGGTTCTGCCTGTTGGATTCCAACAAGGCACGCAAGGACTCGGTGCTTTGCTCAAAAATCGCCAATTCCGAGAGCGGCGCCTCGTCAGCCGTTGCTGTGAACGGCATCAGTGCTGCCAATAGCGCAATGACTATGCCTAGGCGACTGATCTTGGCACGCGTAACATCGCGCATGCGTATTCCTTGGATTGCTTTACTGTCTGGCGTAGCAGGATAGCATCGGATCAGACTGGCGGTTAAGCTCAGGATGCCTGACCGGAGCATGTGATTGAACACTCAAGGCCGTCTCTCACGATCACTGACTCTGCTGGCAACCCTGCTATTCGTGGCCGTCATTGCTTCGACATCTGGCATCGGAGCGACGGAGCCCGAGCGACAATCCAGCCAACATAAAGTCTATGGCGGCCTGCCCACGCAGCAGGGCTTTTCATTGAAAACATGGACACGTACCCTCGAAAACGAGGGTTTCTGGGTGGGCTACTCTGAGCTTAGGCGCAACCCCTTATGGGTTTGTTACCAGGCCAGGCCGATCACCAATCGACGTGTTTATCGCCGCCCAAGGGATTTTGCTGTTGATTACCGTACATGGGTTCGCGTCAATACGCGCGACTATGCACGCAGCGGTTACCAGCGCGGCCATCTGGCACCCAGTTGGCTGATTGCACAGGTTTATGGTCAAAGCGCGCAACGCCAGACCTTCCTCATGAGCAATATTTCGCCGCAGACAGCGTCGCTCAACCAGAAGCTATGGCAGCGGATTGAGGAAATAGAGGCTGATCGCTTTGCTGAATGGTTCGAGGGAGTCTGGGTCTTCGCTGGGCCAATCTTTGACGAGGATATCCAGCACCTGCGCAGTGGCGTCGAAATCCCGGAT
>JBFKCG010000073.1:0-10291 GCA_041620675.1 Nevskiales bacterium | reverse complement strand
CCTGCACGAACTCAACCACTTCGATCTTGATCGGGGAATGAGCATTCAAATGCTCGACCAGACGCCGGGTCGTCGCATATTCGCGAGCATTATTAAAGGAGAAGTAGCACAGGCGGGCCTTGGCCCCCTCAAGCTTGCCATCCGGGAATAATGACAACGGTTTCTCGGGTGACGATGCCTCCGCTCCTTCTGGGCCTAAACTGGCATCCACGGTACCAACTGGCGGGCCTGCCTCGAATTCGGGCACCACTTCACTGTTCGCGGTTGCTGGTTCTGGTGATGACGCAGCAAACCAGCCCCGTTGGGTATAGGCCCCAACCGCGACAACGCCAACGGCAGTCAGGAGAAGAACCAAGCCCATCAATTTGCGCATTCAGAATTTCCGTTGAACTGGCATTTCACCAGAATTCATGACTGTCCGGCCTGATTCTAGCCCATATTCATTAATACAACTGCGAGAAGGCATGGATATTTGGACTACAGGAAAAGTCCTCCTACATCGCCAGTGAACATCAAGAGGATAGCCGGACACCATTCCTGCCAAGTTAATGGCATTGAGGTCAGGTAGGGCAGCGGCGACGGCCATCCAAAACTTACGAACAATGGCGTTGAATTGGCCCGATGTGTCGTCTTAGTTAGACAAGGCCAGGGTCAATATCAGTGGTGGCTACGGGTGGACTCGAACCACCGACCTCAGCATTATGAGTGCCGCGCTCTAACCAGCTGAGCTACGTAGCCAGGATCGCTTTTTGGCGGGTCTGGGCAGGAAAAGGGCGCAAATTGTCGCGGGATTAGCCGAGGGTGTCAACGCCACCCAGCGCCCTAAAGTGAATAATGACGCGGTGCGTTAATTGGATTCCCGCACTTTGCCTATTCGGCACTTGTCTCGTTTGTGCACTGACATCGCGCCCCAGCCCTGATAGCTAAATCCATTGCGCCCAAGTGTCATGGCAGAGCTCGGGGGCGTCATGTAACCTTGTCATTGGCCATACAGCTATTTTGTCAGCAATCCATAATAATTAAGTAATGGCCATACCGTCTGCAGGGAACTCACTTAAGCTGCCTATTGATGGAAACACTCGTAACTAATTGCTTTTGAATCAATAACCGCATGAGCGAGCCCGTCAACCTAGCCATCCTGTTTGCCGATATCTGTGGCAGCACCAGCCTGTATGAGGCACTGGGCGACGCCAAGGCCTCTGCCGCCATCGACACCTGCCTGAAGACAATCGATTCCTGTGGCCAGGCCCATGCGGGCCAGTTGATCAAGACCATCGGCGATGAAGTCATGATGGTCTTCCCCAGCGCGGTGGAGGCTGCCGAGGCCGCCCATGCCATGCATGATGCGGCGGCGGGACTAGTCCCCTCCCCCGGCCGTCCGATGGCCCTGCATATCGGCTTTCACTACGGCAGT
Source organism: Nevskiales bacterium (assembly GCA_041620675.1). Taxonomy (GTDB): domain Bacteria; phylum Pseudomonadota; class Gammaproteobacteria; order Nevskiales; family DATLYR01; genus DATLYR01. The sequence continues at coordinate 8,877 of JBFKCG010000073.1, read as the reverse complement.
GCGATGCGCAGTGGAGGTGATGTCCATGGGGACAGCGTGAACCTGGCCGCGCGGCTGGTATCGCTGGCGAAACCCGGCCAGACCCTCATCTCAGCCACGACCCTCGACCACCTCTCGGAATACTGGCTGAACCTCACCCGCCCGGTGGACAAGACCCAGGTTCGGGGACGTACAGGTCAGGTCACCATGTACGAACTGATGTGGCAGCCAGAGGAAGCGACGCGGATGGTAGAGCTGGCTAGCGCATCACAGGCAGACGTCCAGGCCCCGCGCCTGCTACTGCAGCACCGTGGGCGCGACGTCAAACTGGGACCCGAGCACCCCATCGTCACCTTGGGCCGTGCCGACAGCTGTGACCTGGTTGTCCGGCATGACCTTGTATCGCGACTGCATGCGCGCCTTGAGTATCGCAAGGGGCGGTTCATGCTCACGGACCAGAGCACGAATGGCACCTATGTGAAGCCTGAGAACGGCAATACCCTTTTCCTGCGACGGGACGGGCACAGCATCGGGGGATCCGGCCTGATCGGCCTGGGAACCTCGATTAACCCGGAATCAGAAGACGTCATCCGCTTCACTCAGTTATCCTGAGCAACAATGACGCCGTCCATTGGGGGGATGGCGATACCAAGACAGGCCTATGACCACCAAGCCCAGTTACCATCACGCGTTGCCGGTAGGCACGAGAGTCGAAGAGTTTGAGCTGAAATCCGTGCTCGGCGCCGGCGGCTTTGGCGTGACTTATCGCGGCTTTGACCACCAGTTCCACCGCGAGGTCGCGATCAAGGAATACCTGCCGGGCGAGCTGGCCATGCGCAGCGATGGCAAGACCGTCATCCCGCGCTCTGATGCCGACAAGGAAAACTACAAGTTTGGCCTTGACCGCTTCCTGGAAGAAGCGCGCTTGCTGGCGCGTTTTGACAACCCGTACATCGTCCGCGTCCACCGTTACTTGGTAGCCAACGGAACTGCCTACCTGGTGATGGAGTTCCGCGAGGGTGAGTCGCTGGCGCAGCTGCTCGCTCGCCGCAAGCAGCCACTGGATGAAACCGAAGCCCGCCGCATCCTGACCGAAGTGCTCCTGGGACTGCAGGCCGTACATGCCGCCGACTACCTGCACCGCGACATCAAACCCTCAAATATCTACCTGCGCCATGACGGCCCCTGCATGCTGATCGACTTTGGCGCGGCCCGTTACGCCATCGGCGAACACAGTCGCAGCCTGATGGGCATGATGACGCCAGGCTACGCACCTTATGAGCAGTATTCATTCACCGCCAAGCAGGGTGCGTTTACGGACATGTATGCCACAGGTGCCACCCTGTATCGCTGCATGACAATGCGCTCACCCATTGACGCAGGCGAGCGTATTGCCGCCGCCACCGAAAATCGGGAAGACCCTTATCAACCGATCTCGGTCGTCGCCGCCGGTCGTTACAGCGACTCCCTGTTGGCCGTCATTGACTGGATGTTGCAGTTGCGGGCCGCAGACCGGCCACAAAACGTGTCCGAGGTATTGGATGTCTTAGGCGATACGCCCACCCTGCCAGTCTCGCGAAAACGCCCCCCCGTCAATTCATTGGATGAAACAATACGGATCGAGCTGAACGATGCCGATGAAGCCCCCGCACTGATTGAACGCGGGCAGCCAGGCTGGCTCGGGGATCGCATCCGCCGGCAGTTTGCGCAGCTCAGCAAGCCTGTGCTGGATCACCCCAAGGTTGCACGAGCGCGTGAGCAGCTCGCGCAATTTGAACAACAGCAGATCGAGCGCATGACGGCTGGCATCCTCATGGCAGCAATGTTTATGTCGATCTTGTGGCAGCGCTACGCCGACAGTCGCATGGCGAAGTCCCTGACCGGGGTATTGAGTCTGCTGTCGGCATTCTTCCTCTATGCCTACCTCACCACCCCTTGGTACCTTGTCAATGGGCCTGTCATCACGGCGAAACCGGCAGCCACGGAAAACCTGCCAACGATGGTCATCATCCCGGCGGGCAGCTCGCTGATTGGCGACGCCCGCGTCGATGACGACGATGACCCTTTATGGCCGCAAACCTTTCGCATCAAACAGCCTTTCGCAATGGGCCGGCATGAAGTGACCTTTGAAGAATACGACCGCTTCTGCGAGGCAACGGGTCGGCGCAAACCACCGGATGAAGGCTGGGGCCGTGGCCGACGGCCAGTGATCAATGTCAGCTGGCTGGATGCGACGGACTATGCGGCCTGGCTGTCCGAGAAAACCGGACGCCGCTATCGGCTACCCACTGAGGCCGAATGGGAATATGCCGCTCGTGCCGGCAAGCGAACGTCCTTCTGGTGGGGGAATACAGCGGGGTCAGGCAATGCCAACTGCCAGCGCTGCGGCAGCCCCTGGGATGGGCGCATGACGGCGCCGGTCGGCAGCTTCGCGATGAATGCCTATGGGCTGCAGGATGTCGCCGGCAACGTCGCGGAATGGACCTGCTCGCTCAATGCCGGCAGCCGCGTGCCCTTGTCCCTGCCCTGCGCTGACAAGAACGCCCCACAGCGACGCATCGTGCGCGGGGGATCATGGAACAGTGCGCCTTACCTGCTGGCGAGCTATACGCGGAGCTCCGAGAAGCCGGATTCCGCCAGCAACCAAGTTGGTTTCCGGTTGCTGCAGGAGTTGTCCGAGGATCCCGCTACAGCAAAAACTCCCTAGACGTTAAAACGGAAGTGCATGACATCGCCTTCCTGCACGATATAGTCCTTGCCTTCGAGGCGCCAGCGACCCGCCTCCTTGGCTCCAGCCTCACCCTGATACTTGACGAAATCATCATAGGCCACGACTTCGGCGCGAATGAATCCTTTCTCGAAGTCGGTATGAATCACGCCCGCCGCCTGTGGCGCGGTTGAGCCGACCCTGACGGTCCAAGCCCGCACTTCCTTCTCACCTGCCGTGAAATAGGTTTCCAGACCAAGCAACTTGTAGGCCGCGCGGATCACGCGATTCAGCCCGGGCTCTTCCAATCCCAGATCCTTGAGGAAGTCCTGCTTGTCGGCGTCATCCAGCAGTGCGATCTCGCCCTCGATCGCAGCACACACGGCCACGACCTCGGAATTTTCCGCTGCCGCGAACTTCTGTACCTGCTCCAGCAGTGGATTGTTCTCGAAGCCTTTCTCATCGACATTGGCGATGTAAAGCGTGGGCTTGATGGTAATCAGGTTCAGGTCGCGGATCAGCTTGCGCTGGTCGGGACTGAGCTTGAGCGCCCGAGCCGGCTTGGCTTCGTTGAGCAAGGCCAGCATGGGCTCCAGCACCTGCTTGCGCGCGATCGCGTCCTTGTCGTTTGCCTTGGCAGCTTTCACCGCGCGATCGAGCGCGCGACTCACCACGTCCAGGTCAGCCAATGCCAGTTCGGTATTGATGACCTCGATGTCTCGCAGCGGCCCGACGCTGCCCGAGACGTGGATCACGTCATCATTCTCAAAACAGCGCACCACATGGGTGATCGCATCAGTTTCGCGGATATGGGTCAGGAACTGGTTGCCCAGGCCCTCCCCCTTGGACGCCCCGGCCACCAGACCGGCAATGTCTACAAATTCAACCGTGGTGGGAATGATTTTCTCGGGTTTGACGATGTCGGCCAGCACGGACAGGCGAGGATCGGGAACCGGGACAACGCCAACGTTGGGGTCAATCGTGCAGAACGGGTAGTTCTCGGCCGGAATGCCTGCCTGCGTCAGCGCGTTGAATAGAGTCGACTTGCCAACGTTTGGCAGGCCAACAATGCCACATTTGATGCCCATTATTTGATTCCTAGTCTTGGATATGTGTTCTGCCCACTGGCGCCTCTTGCAGGGACAAGAACGCACCCTATGCGGACAGTTTATGTTTCGGTATGCAGGCGTTGTGTAGCCTTGTCCCAGCCCTCGGCCAGGAGCACCGGCAACATTTCGAGGGAGCACACCAGTGCGTCGTCCATGGCGCGTGCCTGCTCCGCCGTCGGGCGGCCCAACACGTAATCGTGCACCCTGTCCTTGTGTCCGGGGTGACCGATCCCGATGCGCAGGCGCCCATAGTTGGGGCCAATGTGCTCATGCAGGCTACGCAGGCCATTATGGCCACCATGGCCCCCTCCTCGTTTCAGGCGCACGACACCCGGTGCGAGATCCAGTTCATCGTGGACCACCAGCACTTCTTCCGCGAGGAGCTTGTAAAAAGCCAGCAGCGCCTGCGCGGACTGGCCGCTTCGATTCATGAAGGTTGTCGGTTTGAGCAACAGCAGTTCCTGCCCGGCCAATACCAAGCGTGCAATCTCACCATGGAACTTGCGTTCGGGATGAAACTGGACGCGCTCGCGCTGGGCGAGCGCGTCCAATAACCAGAACCCTGCGTTATGGCGATCGCCGGCATGCTCGGGGCCAGGATTCCCCAATCCCACGATGGCACGCAGTATCGCCACGACCGCCCAGACCTGAGCGAAATGGGCTTACTTGCCGCCCTTCTCGTCCTTCTTGTCTTTCTTGTCGCCGGCCTTTTCAGCTTCAGCTTCAGGCTTGTCCTCTTCACCCACCACCGGTACTTCAGCGGATGCAGCCTCAACCACGGGCTCTTCCACCACACGCGGGATGTGTACGGATACGACCGCCTGATCGTCGTCATGCTCCAGTGCAGACAGCCTGACTCCTTCCGGCAACTTGAGTTGTGACATATGCAGGGCGTCGTTGAGCTGCATGGCCGACACGTCCACCTCGATGAACTCGGGCAGGTCCTTGGGCAGGCACAGCACTTCGACGTCCACCAGGTGATGCTGGACCACGCCGCCGCCTTGCTTCACGCCAGGGCAAATCGCCTCGCCCTTGAAATGCAGGGGCACATGCATGCGCAGTTCCTCATCCGCCACCACGCGCTGCAGGTCGAGGTGAATGATCTGCGGCTTGGAGGGGTGGCGCTGCAGGTCCTTCAGCACGGCGGACTCTTCGGTTCCACCGATATTGAGGGTGAGGATGTGAGAGTAGAACGCCTCGTTCTTGAGGCGCTTGTCCAGCTCAAAACCGCCGACCGTCAGCATTACCGGGTCTTTGTGGCCGCCATACAGGACGGCAGGTACCTTGCCCTCGCGACGCAGGCGGCGGCTCGCACCCTTACCCTGCGTTGCGCGGACTTCGGCATTCAATACGAAGTCATTGCTCATGTTGTGTACTCCATTTCGTCAAAATAAGCACCGATACCCGCGACCAAGGATCGATGTTGCGGCATTTCGCCGCGTCATATGTCAATTCACCCTGCGTTTAGTCAACGTAAAGCGAACTGACGGATTCTTCATTGCTGATGCGGCGGATGGTCTCCGCCAGCATCGACGCGATCTTCAGCTGCCTGATCTTTGGGCAGGCAATGGCGTCTTTCTGCAAGGGGATGGTGTCAGTGACGATCAGTTCGTCCAGGCTGGACTTGCTGATGTTCTCGACCGCCTTGCCTGACAGCACCGGATGCGTGACATAGGCACGCACGCTCAGCGCACCTTCGTCCTTCAATGCATTTGCCGCCTGCCCCAGCGTACCGGCGGTATCGACCATGTCATCCACCAGCACGCAGTGCTTGCCAACGACATCGCCAATGATGTTCATGATCTTGGCCTCGTTCGGACGTGGGCGGCGCTTGTCGATGATGGCCAGCTCGGCATCATCCAGCAGCTTCGCTAACGCACGTGCGCGCACCACGCCACCGACATCGGGCGACACCACGATCAGCGGCTCGGTCTTCTGCTTCCAGATCTCGCCCAGCAGGATCGGCGAGGCATAGACGTTATCCACCGGTATATCGAAAAAGCCCTGGATCTGGTCTGCATGTAGGTCAACCGTCAACACGCGGTTGGTTCCGACCGCCTGCAGCAGGCTGGCGACGACCTTGGCCGAGATCGGCACGCGCGCGGAACGCGTGCGTCTATCCTGGCGACCATAGCCAAAGTACGGGATGACTGCGGTGATTCGCTCGGCGGATGAACGGCGCAGGGCGTCGATCATCATCACCAGTTCCATCACATTGTCATTGGTTGGCGCGCAAGTGGACTGGACCACGAACACGTCGCGACCGCGGACGTTCTCCATGATCTCGACCATGACCTCGCCGTCGCTGAAGCGACCGACGCTGGCCTTGCCCATGGGCATGCGCAGATGCATGGCGATGTCCTGGGCCAATGCCGGATTGGCATTGCCCGTGAAGATCATCAACTTACCGTCGGCCATGGCATTCCTAAGTCACATGAAAACTGAATACTGGGATGACGCGCCAGTACGCTCGAATCCAGTCGCTTCGCGACTTGTCGAAGCGGTTCTCTCGAGGATGCCTGAGACATTCAGGCACCGTAAATTTGGCTGGGGCGCCAGGATTCGAACCTGGGGATGGCGGGATCAAAACCCGCTGCCTTACCGCTTGGCTACGCCCCAATTCACTTTTTTCCCAGCTGTCCCACTCGCATCATTAGCGGCGATCGATTCAGGCCTTGTGCCACAAAACTGCCCCAATCCGCCGGAACCTGGCTTTGTACTGCGCAGGCATCCGCGCGGTTCGCAAAAGCCGCAAATACCGAGGCGCCCGTTCCCGTCAGCCGCGCTTCGGCATATTTACCAATAAAATCATAAGCTTCTGTGACCTGCGGATAACGCTTCCTCACCACGGGCCAACAGTCGTTCCGCGCCATGCCGGCAAGAAACTGCGGCATTCTAATGGGGGGGGAATTCCTTTTCAATTCAGGCGCATTGAAGATTTCGCCGGTTGCCACCTGGCAAGCGGGGGTAATCACCAAATAATAGGGCTCGTCCAGGTCAACCGGCGTCAGTATCTCACCCACCCCTTCAGCCCAGGCAGCCTGCCCATGGATAAAGACCGGGACATCCGCGCCTAGTTGCAAACCGAGCTTTGAAAGACGATTCAATGGCCAGTGCACTTGCCACAAGTGGTTTAGTGCCACCAAAGTGGTCGCCGCATCAGAACTGCCTCCGCCCAATCCGCCGCCGAATGGCAACCGCTTTTGCAGGCTGATTTCGACCCCCTGCTGGACCTTCGCGGCTTGTTGCAGCAGGCGAGCCGCGCGCACCACCAAGTCAGCATCCTCGGCCAGCTCAACAGGACCTGTCATGCGTCTAACTTCGGAATCCGTCCGTAGCGTGAAACCCAGGCTGTCCCCGTAATCCAGAAACTGGAACACGGTTTGCAGCGTGTGGTAACCATCCGGCCTGCGGCCAGTCACGTGCAGGAACAGGTTTAGTTTGGCGGGTGCCGGCCAGGCGGCATCCTGTGCGAATCCTCCGTGCCACGCCTCGAGCATCAGCCGAATTCCGACCAGTCATCGACGACAACGCGGAAGTACATGTCGCCATTATCCAGCGTGAACCGGCGTGGCAACTCATAGCGCTGATACTGCCCGTACTCCGTGTATTCCAGTTCCCAACCATCCTGCTTGAGCTTCAACAGGCGACCCTGTGCATCAAATTGCACGATGGCTGGCGAGTCGGGATACGGCACGCCCACCGCCCAGTAGCGCAGTTGATGCAGCGGCATGCCCCAGCCTGCTTTTTCCCACAGCAAGGACTGCGGGTCGTCGGTGACAATGGTCTCTTTCGCGGTCCTGATCTCGACCCGCTCGTGATTGCCTCGTGCCATGAAGCCGCTCGTACCCAGCGGTCCCGACACACGGATATCAAATTCATCCGCATCCTGTCGCCAGCGCATGTTGCCGCTCCAACCGATGCGGCCCGAGGCAACACGGGCCTGCAGCAGCCAGTGGTCAAGCCCGGTCAGTTCAACGCGACGGTTGGTCCAGGCGGCGTCGGAAACACTGGTTGCAGGGGCACTGAAATGTGCACAACCTGCCAGCACCGGGACCAGCGAGAGCCACAGCAAGGCTGCACCGAAGCGTGGGTTCATCGGCTGAGACGGTCGACTGTCTCGCGCAAGACGCGATGGTTGGGGCTTTCGTCCAGCGCTGTGCGCCAGATATCCTGCGCCTTTTGCCGATGCCCGAGCTTCCATAACACCTCGCCCAGGTGCGCCGCGATTTCCGGGTCTGGCTGGCGCTTGAACGCCTCCTGCAGCAATTCAAGCGAGCGCTCAAGGTTGCCCAGGCGATACTCGACCCAACCCATGCTATCGATCACCGCCGGGTCATCCGGGGTGATTGCGAGCGCGCGCTCAATCAGGCTATAGGCCTCGTCATACCGGTCTGTATGGTTGCTGAGCAGGTAGCCGAGGGCATTCAGACTGCGCGCGTCATCCGGCAGGCGATCCAGGATGTAGCGAAGGTCGCGTTCGCTGGACGGGAAATCGCCCAGCTCTGCGTGCATCATTGCACGCCCATAGACCAGGTTGAGGTTATTGGGGAAGGCTTCCAGCCCCTGCTCATAGCGTCGCAGGGCCTGGGCTGGCTGGCCGTCCTCGTAATAGAGCTCTGCCTCGATTACATACAACTGGGGGCCGAGCAAGGTGTTGCCGTGCTGACGAAGTTTTTCGAGTGACGCCAACGCCGGCTGTATACCCTCCAACTTGTACAGCATGTAGGACTTTCGCAGGAGCGCTTCGATGACGTGACTACCGCCCGTCACCGCGCCATACCAATTGTAGGCTTCGCGGTAATTTCCCCGCTCATCCTCGATCTGGCCCAGGAACCAGGCGGCATCATCGCGTCGCTGCCCGGACTCGAATAAGGTCAGGAAATGACGGTAAGCCTCGTCCGGCTTGCGTGACTGCAGGGCAATCAAGGCAAGCGCGAAATGCGCATCGCTATTCGTCCTGTCCTGGCGTAGCACTTCCCGATACTGTTCGCTGGCAGCGTCCAGTTGTTCAGCTTCCAGTAACAGACGGGCATAGGACAGGCGCAAGGTATTTCTTTCGCTGCTGCGCTTGTATGCCTG
>JBFKCG010000072.1:0-10368 GCA_041620675.1 Nevskiales bacterium | reverse complement strand
CCTCGCCATCATGGCCTGGCTGCGTCGCGATCAGCCTGGCCAGCCTGTTGGTTTGCCCTTCGCGCTTCTGGTGCTGGTGATCTTCCAGGCACTGCTGGGTATGTGGACCGTCACCCTGCTGCTCAAGCCGCTGATCGTGACAGCGCATTTACTGGGTGGCATGGCAACGCTGGCACTTTTATTCTGGCTGGTGCTGCGCAGTGGTGGACATTGGGCAAGCCTGGTCACCCGCAGTGCGGGCTTCCTGCGCGGCCTTGCGACCGCAGCCTTGCTCGTGCTGCTCGTGCAGATATTCCTCGGCGCCTGGACCAGCACCAATTACGCGGCACTGGCCTGTCCTGATTTCCCCACTTGCCAAGGTCGCTGGTGGCCACAGACCAATTTTGGCGAGGCCTTCACGCTCTGGCACGGGCTCGGCATCAACTATGAGTATGGCGTTCTGGAGAACGCCCCGCGCATGACCATACACCTGACCCATCGCATTGGTGCGATCATCACCTTGTTTGTGATGCTTGGGCTGGCTGCCTATCTGTTCAAGCAACAAGCTTCCCGTGCCTGGCATGGGCTGGCTGCTGCCTTGCTGGCCGCAGTCAGTCTGCAAGTAGGCTTGGGCGTGGCTATTGTCCTGTTCCATCTGCCCTTGCCCTTGGCTGTAGCCCATAATGGCGGTGCAGCGCTCCTGCTACTAGTATTGGTGGCCATCAATCACGCCGCCTTCCAGGCACGCGATACCTCATGAACACATCGTCCGCGACATCCACGCGCCCCTGGCAGCAGCGGCTCAATGATTATTACGAATTGTGCAAGCCACGCGTGGTGATGCTGATCGTGTTTACCGCCGTGGTGGGCATGTTCCTCGCCACACCCGGCATGGTGCCACTGGATATCCTGTTCTTCGGCACCCTGGGAATTGGGCTGATGGCGGCCTCCGCCGCCGCAGTCAACCAGATCCTCGACCAGCAGGTGGATGCGCGCATGGCGCGCACCTGTGGCCGGCCTTTACCAACAGGTCATTTGTCATTACGAGAGTCAGCCAGCTGTGCCGTTATCCTGGGCGTGGTCGGCATGCTGGTGCTGTATCTCTGGGTTAACCCACTCACAGCCTGGCTCACGCTGATCACGCTGGTCGGCTATGCGGGTGTCTATACCATCTACCTGAAGCGGGCCACGCCACAAAATATCGTGATTGGTGGCGCTGCCGGTGCGGCGCCGCCGGTGCTGGGATGGGCAGCGGTTACGGGCAGCATTGATCCACATGCCCTCTTGCTGTTCCTGATCATCTTCGTCTGGACGCCGCCACATTTCTGGGCGCTCGCCATTGAGCGTCACGCGGAATACGCCAAGGTCGACATCCCGATGCTGCCGGTTACCCACGGCATTGAATACACACGACTGCAGGTGCTGTTGTATACCGTGCTGATGGTGGTGGTGAGCCTGTTGCCCTATGTCTTTGGCATGAGCGGGCTGCTCTACCTTGTTGGGGCCTGCATCCTCGGCGGGATTTTTTTGTATTACGCCTGGGTGCTCAAGGTGGCACCACGCCCAGGGCTGCCGATGCGCACCTTCGGTTATTCCATCGTTTACCTGATGGGAATCTTCACCTTACTGCTCATTGATCACTACGTGCCTGCAGTGGTGGCGGCGCTGCGCGGCTAACTGGCTGGCGGTCAGGTGAATGCGCGCTCGCGCACGCGGACCGTGTGGTGCATGCCCACCCGCTCAGGCAGTTAGCGCGTGCTGCAGCTTTTTGAGTGCCGCAGCTTCCAGCTGGCGGATACGCTCGGCCGAGATGCCGTAATCATCCGCTAACTCCTGCAGGCCACTCTTGTGGTTATCATCCAGCCAGCGACGATTCAGGATGTCACGTGAGCGATCATCCAGCGTGCGCAGGGCAGACTGCAGCCGATTGAGTTGGTAGCCCTCGGCCTCTGCCTCGGAGACACTGTGGGCCGGGTCATAGGACTCGTCTGCGGCGAGATACTGTTCTGGGCCGAACGCATCGTCTTCACTCTCGCCCTCATTCGCAGTGGCTGCAAACGAGATATCCTGGCCGCTGAGGCGACCCTCCATTTCCAGCACGGTTTCCGGCTTCACATTGAGCTCGGCGGCGACGGCCTCGACTTCACGCTGGTTGAGCCAGCCCAGGCGCTGCTTGGCCGAGCGCAGGTTAAAAAACAGCTTGCGCTGTGCCTTGGTGGTGGCGACTTTGACAATGCGCCAGTTCCTGAGCACGAATTCATGAATCTCGGAACGGATCCAGTGCACCGCGAACGAAATCAGGCGTACGCCAACCTCCGGGTCGAAGCGCTTGACGGCCTTCATCAGGCCGATGTTGCCTTCCTGGATCAGGTCGGCCAGCTGCAGGCCATAGCCGGCGTAGCCGCGTGCGATGTGGACCACAAAGCGCAGGTTGGACAGCACCAGTTCTTGCGCTGCCTGCAGGTCGCCCGTGTCTCTGAGGCGGCGCGCCAGTGCCTGTTCCTGTTCAGCTTCCAGCACCGGAATGCTGCTGACCGAGCGGATATAAGCCTCCAGACTGCCAGTCAGGGGACTGGGCAGTGTCTGGGGGCGAATTGCTAAGGCATTGACTGTGCTCATTATTTAGTAATTCCCTCACTTTTTAGCAGTCTAGGCATCAGAGTGCTAAGTAATAGGATAGGCAAAATCTGCAAAAGTTCAAGCGACTCGCCAGTGGGCCAACCCAGCCTGTGAACGTAGTTAAAAAAAGCCAGGTTGAAATTGAGTCTCTTTAAGCAATTCAGCGCGGTTCAATTTCACCCAGATGTCGGGCCACCGTCCACCAGGAACCAATCCACCCGAGCAGCATTGCGCCGCCCAACAGTGCCAGTGATGGGCCGAAGCCGAAACCACTCAACTGGTAATTGCTCTGGTAGAGGCTGGCGAGCTTCTCGACAGGAGAGGACAGGGTCCACAGGCCTAGGCTGACCAGCAGCCAAGCCAATATGCCACCCAGAAGCCCAAAACAAGTCCCGGTATACAGGAAGGGTCTGCGGATAAAGGCATCCGTAGCACCGATCAATTTCAAGACGACGATCTCTTCGCGCCGGCTCTGGATATCGAGACGAATGGTATTGCCCACGGTAATGATGATCGCCAGCGCCAGCAGGCCGCCAATGATCTGAACCGCCAATTGGACGATGTCGAGGATGGCGTACAGTCGCTCCAGCCAGGCCGTGTCCAGCCGTGCCTGGTCGACGCTGGGCAGGTCACCAAGTTCTCGCACCAGTTGATCAATTTGTTGTGGTCCATGGTCGGTATGGGGGCGCACCACAATCACCGCAGGCAGTGGGTTTTCCTGCAGCACGTCCAGCGCCTCGCCAAATCCGGAGAGCTGACGGAATTCCGCCAGGGCTTTTTCACGCGAGATATAGGTGGCATTGGCCACGCCCTCACGCCGCGTCAGTTCCCGCGCCAAGGCTTCACCTTCAGCATTGCTGACAGTGTCGCGCAGGAACAACGAGGCCTGTACCGAGCTTTCCCAGCTGTAACTCAGCAGGCTGACGTTTTGCAGGACCAGGTGCAGGCCGGCGGGCAGGGCGAGTGTGATGCCGATGGCGGCCGCAGTGAGCAGGCTACCCCCGGGATTTTTGACCAGTCGCCGCAGGGTGAACAGCAGCACGCGCAGGTGTTCGCGTGCGTAACCAACAATGCTTTCACGCAGGGGCGATGTCCTGCGCCCCGTCCTGCGTTCGGCCGTTCTTTGTGAGCCCGCCATTACTGCGTCTCCGCAGGTGTGCTAGAAACCACCCGACCTTCCTCAAGATGGATAATGCGCCGCTTCATCCGGGAGATCAGTTCAAAGGCATGGCTGGCGACCAGCACGCTGACGCCGACTTCATTCAGTCGTCCGAACAGTCGCATGATGTCGACCGCCAGATCGGGATCGAGGTTCGCGGTTGGCTCGTCAGCCAGCAGTAACTGCGGCCGCGAAACCACAGCACGGGCAATACCGACCCGCTGCTGCTCACCGCCCGACAGGGTCAGTGGCATGGCGCGTTCCTTGTGCAACAGGCCAACAATGTCGAGCGCCCCCCGAACGCGTCTGCCTACGGTATCCAACGGCAAGCCACGAAAGATAAGTGGCATGGCGACATTGTCGAAGACGCTACGATCATTCAGCAGCGCATAGTTCTGGAAAATGATGCCAAGGCCCTGTCGCAGCTTCGGGATCTGTCCACGGCGAATGGTCGCCAGATTCTTGCCGTTGACGATGATCTGGCCCCTAGTTGGACGTTCAATCAGTGCAATCAACTTCAACAAGGTGCTTTTGCCGGCACCGGAATGACCGGTTAGGAAGGCGAGCTCGCCCTGTCCCAATGCAAAGCTGATCTCGGCCAATGCCTCGCGCCCGCCGTCGTAGCGCTTGGACACCTTGTGGAACTCGACAATATTGCTCATGAACTGTGGTTGCCCTTGGCGCCCGTGGGTTCAAACAGCGCGTCAATGAACTGGTCGGCGTCGAAGACACCGAGGTCTTCTCGTTTTTCTCCGACGCCAATATACCGGATGGGCAAAGCCAAGCGTCGCGCCAGCGCAAACAGGATACCGCCCTTGGCGGTGCCATCCAGCTTGGTGAGGGTGATGCCAGTGAGGCCAACAGCTTCATGAAACTGCACCGCCTGATTAAGCGCGTTCTGGCCGGTACTGGCATCCACCACCAGCATGACCTCATGTGGTGCATAGGCATCATGTTTCTGGATCACGCGCTTGATCTTGCGCAGCTCATCCATCAGGTGGGCCTGGGTATGCAGGCGCCCTGCGGTGTCAGCAATCAGCACATCAATGCCCCGAGCCTTCGCGGCCTGCACCGCATCGAAGATGACCGAGGCGGAATCCGCGTCCTGGCCCTGTGCAATGACAGGCACATCATTTCGCTCACCCCAGACCTTGAGCTGCTCCACCGCCGCCGCGCGAAAGGTATCACCGGCAGCGAGCATCACTGACAAGCCCTGGTCGCGGAAATGCTGGGCGAGCTTGCCAATGGTGGTGGTCTTGCCCACGCCATTCACGCCCACCATGAGGATGATAAAGGGGCGGATGAATTCTGGGATCTCCAGCGGTACCGAGCAGGGTTGCAGGATGGCGTGGAGCTGCGCGCGCAAGGACTGGATCAGTTGGTCCGGTGTCTTGATGCGTCCAGCATCCATGCGGCGTTGTAATTCACGCATGATTTGTAGCGTGGCATCCACGCCGACATCAGCCGTTAGCAGGTGGGTTTCCAGTGATTCGAGCGTGTCGGCATCTACCCGCTGACCGGGCAGCAGTCGCGCCAGGTCATAACTCAGCCAGCCAGGCCCGCGATTGAGCCCGCTGCGTAAGCGCTGGAAAAATCCCTGCCTTGAATCGGTCTGTACGTTTGGCTTGGGCATGCCTAGCGATCACGTGTGAAGGGTTCATGCAGATGAACGGGCTCCACGGCCTTTTTCTTGCGCATGCGCATATTGAACAGCTCGACGCCTACCGAGAAGGCCATGGCGAAGTAGAGGTAGCCCTTGGGTACATGGCGACCAAGGCCCTCAGCAATCAAGGCCATGCCGATCAGCAGCAGGAAAGACAAGGCCAGTACCTTGATGGTGGGGTGGCGCGAGACAAAGCGGCCAATGACGCCGGCAAACACCATCATCAGTCCGACTGAAACGATGACAGCGGCCACCATGACCTCGATGTGGTCGACCATGCCGACGGCAGTAATGATGGAATCAAGCGAGAAGACGGCATCAATCAGGATGATTTGCACGATGACGGCGCCGACTGTCGCCCGTACAGCACTGGAGGCCCGGCCTTCTTCGCCTTCGAGCAATCCGTGCATTTCCATGGTGGACTTCCAAAGCAGGAACAGGCCTCCGCCGAGCAGGATCAGGTCGCGACCGGAAAAAGCCTGCTCGAACACGCTGAACAGGGGCGCGGTCATGCCAACCAACCAGGCCAGCATGAATAACAGGCCGATGCGCATAAACATGGCCAGGAACAGACCGAGTCGCCGGATGGTTTCGCGTTTCTCGAGCGGCAGCTTGTCCACCAGGATGGAGATGAAGATGATGTTGTCGATGCCCAGCACCAGCTCCAGGGCGGTCAAGGTAAGAAAGGCGATCCAGACTTCGGGGCTGGCCAGGAGTTCGATCATGTTGTGGAAGTAATCCGCGTTGAGGTCAGAGGGGATGGCGAGTGTGACGTCGCCGGGTTTTTTCGGCTGTCAGCATAGCTTTTTGCTGCGTCTGACGATATATCATGCATGAAATAGTATGAAAACTTGGATGGCCTGATGCCAGCAGCTGACACGCAAAGACCCATCGCCCTTGCCCTGACCGGGGCCTCTGGCGGCCACTATGGCCTGCGACTGCTTGAATGCCTGATCCGTGCCGGTGTGCCGGTGTACCTGATGCTGTCGGATGCATCGCGCATCGTGCTTTCGATGGAATGCGGACTGACATTGCCCAAGCGGCCTGCGGACGTGCAACAGGTGCTCGCAAGCCGTTACCAGGCGGCGGGTGGCCAGCTACAGGTCTTCGGTGACCAGGAATGGACCGCACCCGTGGCCAGTGGTTCTGCCCGTCTGCGCGCGATGGTGATTTGTCCGTGTACGACCGGTTGCCTGTCAGCTGTTGCCGTGGGGGCCAGTGACAACCTGATTGAACGCAGCGCCGATGTCATGCTCAAGGAGCAGCGCAAGCTGATCCTGGTGGTGCGTGAGACACCACTGTCGGCGGTACACCTGCGACATATGCTGACCTTGGCTGAGATGGGTGCGGTGATGATGCCGGCAGCACCGGGCTTTTATCACCAGCCGCAGTCATTGGATGATCTTGTGGACTTCATGGTCGCCCGCGTGCTTGACCAGCTCGATCTCCCACAGGACCTGCTGAAGCCCTGGGGCTCAGCGTCCTAGATCAGCGGGTTCAGTGCGCGCCCAGCAGCAAGACACTCCCGTCCCAAACAAGCTTTTCATTGGCTTGGTAGTGGCCTGCCTGTCGCACGATGATGGAAGTACTGACACCCAGCTGGGTCTGCAGGAATGTGCTTGGCGCATCGTAGTCATTCTCGGTTAGTGGTGCGCTGGCCAGCCTGAACAAGCTTTGGATGTGCTGGCGGCTGATGGCACCGATCCAGAGTGGCGACAACTGGCCATCCGCATCGAGCGCCAACTTCCAGGACGAGGGCCAGAGCCGGATGACATATTGATGGTCATGATCGAGCGGATGCCGCAGGGTCAGGGCCGCATAGTGGCCATCATGCACCTGCGGCATCACCGGCAACTGCGCGATGTCCGGGGCACGGGTTAACCACAGCAGGGTGCTGCTGGCGGAGAAGCTAGGGGTTGCCTGCCAGCCATGCGCGATCAGCTTCGCCTTGATGTCTGGCAGCGTGCCGGCCCACTGCAAATTCAAGGGGTCACTGAGACGCCCACGCAGGTCGACCCGATAGGAAGGCAGGCGTGCATGCGCCTCGGCCTGCCATTCCACTTCTGGCATGGTGCCGAGGGTGATGCGGTGTGTGTAATTCCGCAGGTCATCGTCATGCTGCGAGCCCCATTGGTAGCTGGCACCCAGAACCAAAGCCAGCACGGCAAACAGCACCAGCGAGCGGGTGGGCACGAGCTGGGGCCGGTGGCGGCGATAGCCCAGAGTCAAGAGCGCAACCCAAGTCAGTCCCAGGCCGAGACCTAAAAGCGTGTCACTCAGCCACTGCGCACCCAGGTAAAGATTGGCCAGCGCGATCAGCGCCACCAGAGAAAGGAAGGGTACATAGTAGCGCCAGCGCTTTTCCACGCGCAGGCGCGAACTCAGCAGCACGGGCAAGAAGCCATATACAACGGCGGCAAATACGCTATGCCCGCCGGCAAAACGGCCATCGACATCGCCACGGTAATAATCAATGGGCTGCGGCACGGCGAGCAGGAGTCCCAAGCCGGCAGCCATCAGCGCGCCAAAGCCAAGACCTGCCACCCAGTGCCAGGCCGCGCGACGCCGATCCGTGATCACCAGTGTTGCCAGTACGGTCACTGACAAGGGCAGGTAAACCTCCCAGTCGCCAAGCTGCGCCAGTGCCATGGCGATGCGATCGGCCCCGGGCGAGCGCAAGTCCTGGAAGAGCTGGTAAATAATGGCGTCTGTCGGCACCGGATAGCGTGGCGCACCAATGCCCCAGAGCAGGTAGAGGGAAATCCAGCCTACGGCCAGTAACAGCAGCGCCAGCATCGCCAAGGCAGGGGTTTCGGGCTGGGTCGGGTCGGCAAGACCACGGCCCAAGCGACCCAGCAATCGATGGCGCCGGCTCCAGTCCAGCAGGCCATAGACAAGACCCTCTGCATGCGCAGGAAGCCAGGTCAGCACACGACGCGTGGACCAAAGCACGATCCAGACCAGCAGTCCGGCAACCAAGATCACAACCAGCAGGCGTGAGGCGACTTCGGCGACCAGGCCCATCGATGCGCCGACGACCGCGCCGGGCAGGATGTAGCACGGTGCCCAGGCCAGCGCAGACAGGACATCCACCACAAAGAATTGCAGCGGACGCATGCCGGCGACGCCCGCAACCGCCGGGATGATAGGCCGCACCGCACCCACGAAACGCCCAAACAGAACGCTTTTCCCGCCATGGCGGGAGAAATAGTCTTGCCCGCGCACGACGACACCCGGGTACCGGCTCATCGGCCACAGCCGGTACAGCCGCTCGCGGTAATGCCGTCCAAGCCAGTAGCTGAAGCAGTCGCCGAGCACCGCCCCCAGGATTGCAGAGACAAGCACCGGACCGATCTGAATGACGCCGGTGGGAACCAAGGCGCCTACGCCAAACAACATGAAGGCACCAGGGACAACCAAGCCCAGCACAAAGACCGACTCACTGAAGGCAATCAGGAAAACGATGATGTAGGACCAGGTCGGGTTGGCCTGTACCCATTCGAGCATGGACTGGAGCAGCTGGCTTTCCATCACGCAGCCTTTGCGATTTGCTGGAAGACTTCGGCTGCCGCCGCTACGGTCTGGCTGATGTCGCTGGCGCTGTGCGCGATCGAGACGAAACCGGCTTCGTAGGCTGACGGTGCCAAGTAGACGCCACGCTCCAGCATGCCGTGGAAGAACTGCGCAAAGCGCTGGGCATCACAGCCCATGACCTGGGCAAAATTCTTCACCGAGGGAGCATTGGTGAAGAACAGGCCGAACATGCCGCCGATCTGGTTAGTGCAGAAGGGGATCCCTGCCGCAGCAGCTTCGTCCTGCAAACCTTTCACCAACTCAAGGGTTTTCTGTTCCAGTGTGTCGAAAAAACCGGGAGCAGAGATCAACTCCAGTGTCTTGAGGCCTGCAGCCATTGCCAGCGGATTTCCCGACAAGGTGCCGGCCTGGTAGACCGGGCCCAGGGGGGCGAGTTTTTCCATGACATCGCGGCGACCGCCGAAGGCGCCCACCGGCAGCCCACCCCCAATTATCTTGCCGAGCGTGGTCAGGTCAGGCTGGATGCCATAGCGTGCCTGCGCCCCGCCCAGTGCGACGCGAAAGCCGGTCATGACCTCGTCGAAAATCAATAACGCGCCGGAATCCTGGCACAGCGTCCGCAGGCCTTCGAGGAATCCCGGCTGCGGCAGCACACAGTTCATGTTGCCAGCCACCGGTTCCACGATGACAGCGGCAATATCCTGGCCACGTTGGTCGAACAGGGCTTGGGCGGCACTGATGTCGTTGTACGGCAAGGTTATGGTGCAGGCGGCAGTGGCGGCGGGCACGCCCGGCGACGTGGGAACGCCCAGTGTCAGGGCCCCGGAGCCGGCCTTGACCAACAGGGAATCCGCATGGCCGTGGTAGCAGCCTTCGAATTTGACCAGCAGCTCGCGGCCGGTGAATCCGCGTGCGAGCCGGATTGCGCTCATGGTGGCTTCCGTGCCGGAATTCACCATGCGCAGCATCTCGATAGAGGGCATTAGCGCACATACGCGCTCTGCCATGTCGCTTTCGAGTTCCGTCGGCGCGCCATAACTCAGGCCGAGTTCGGCCTGTGCCTGCACCGCGCGAACAACTTCAGGGTGGGTATGCCCCAACACCATCGGCCCCCAAGAGCCGACATAGTCAATATAGGGCCTATCGTCGGCATCGTAGACATAAGCCCCGGCCGCACGGGCGATGAACAATGGCGTACCGCCGACGCCACGAAAGGCGCGCACGGGCGAATTCACCCCGCCAGGGATGTGTTGCTGGGCGCGCTTGAACGAAGCCGAAGATCGGGTCATGCCAGCCTATTTGAATAATGAAGCATAGGAACGTGCTGCCTGCTCAGGGTCATCGCCGCCGAAAACGCCGCTGATGACCGCCAGCAGACTGGCACCAGATTCTACGAGTGCAGCACCGTTTTGTG
>JBFKCG010000071.1:0-10519 GCA_041620675.1 Nevskiales bacterium | reverse complement strand
GGCACGTGAACATCACGGGCCAGCGTACGGCCGAGCACGCGCTCGCGCAGCGGCTCCACAACGTCACCACCCTCGACGATCGGGGTCAGGATCAGGCCCTTCTCGGTGCCGCAATCCTGCTCAACCACCACCACGTCCTGCGCCACGTCAACCAATCGGCGGGTCAGGTAGCCCGAGTTCGCGGTCTTGAGGGCGGTATCGGCCAGACCCTTACGGGCACCGTGGGTCGAGATGAAGTACTGGAGCACGTCCAGGCCTTCACGGAAGTTGGCGGTAATTGGCGTCTCGATGATGGAACCGTCTGGCTTGGCCATCAGGCCACGCATTCCGGCCAGCTGGCGAATCTGGGCGGCACTACCACGCGCGCCGGAGTCCGCCATCATGAAAATCGAGTTGAAGGAGCGCTGCTTGACCTTGGTACCATCCAGGGCCTTCACTTCCTCTGTACCCAGCTTGTCCATCATGGCCTTGGCGACTTTTTCGTTCGCACGTGACCAGATGTCCACGACCTTGTTGTAGCGTTCGCCGCCGGTGACCAGACCGTCGGTGTACTGCTTCTGGATGTCCTTCACTTCGGTCTCGGCCGCATCCAGGATCTGCTTCTTCTGCTCGGGGATGACCATGTCATCCAGGCAGATGGAGATGCCGGCCTCGGTCGAACGGCGGAAGCCGGTGTACATCAGCTGGTCCGCAAAAATCACCGTCTCCTTCAGGCCCACCTGGCGGTAGGACATGTTGATGACGCGCGAGATGACCTTCTTGCTGATCTCGCAGTTGATCAGCTTGAACGGCAGGCCCTTGGGCAGGATCTCGGACAGCAGCGCACGACCCACGGTCGTGTCCACGATCCGGTACAGCTCCACGACCTCGCCCTTCTTCTCGTCGAATTCGTAGTCACGCAGGCGCACCTTGACCTTGGCCTGCAGGTCGACCTGCCGGCACTCATAGGCACGATGCACTTCATTGACGTCGGCAAATACCATGCCCTCGCCCTTGGCGGCGACACGTTCACGCGTCATCCAGTACAGGCCCAGCACCACGTCCTGGGTCGGCACGATCACCGGCTCACCGTTGGCAGGCGACAGGATGTTGTTGGAGGACATCATCAGCACGCGCGCTTCCAGCTGAGCTTCCAGCGACAGCGGCACGTGGACGGCCATCTGGTCACCGTCGAAGTCGGCGTTGAATGCCGTACAAACCAGGGGATGCAACTGAATGGCCTTGCCCTCGATCAGCACTGGCTCGAACGCCTGGATGCCGAGACGATGCAAGGTGGGCGCGCGGTTCAGCAATACGGGGTGCTCACGGATGACCTCTTCGAGGATGTCCCAGACCGCCGCTTCTTCGCGCTCGACCATCTTCTTGGCCGCCTTGATGGTGCTGGCCATGTCGAGACGCTGCAGCTTCGAGAATACGAAGGGCTTGAACAGTTCCAGCGCCATTTTCTTGGGCAGGCCGCACTGGTGCAACTTGAGCGTTGGACCCACAACGATCACTGAACGACCGGAGTAATCGACGCGCTTGCCCAGCAGGTTCTGGCGAAAACGTCCTTGCTTGCCCTTGATCATGTCGGCCAGGGACTTCAGTGCACGCTTGTTGCTGCCGGTGATGGCGCGGCCACGGCGGCCGTTGTCGATCAAGGCATCCACCGATTCCTGGAGCATGCGCTTCTCGTTACGCACGATGATCTCGGGAGCCGACAGCTCAAGCAGGCGCTTGAGGCGATTGTTGCGGTTGATGACACGACGGTAGAGGTCGTTGAGGTCAGAGGTCGCGAAACGACCACCGTCCAGCGGCACCAGCGGACGCAGGTCCGGTGGCAGCACAGGCAATACCGTCAGGATCATCCACTCCGGCTTGTTGCCGGATTCCAGGAAGTATTCAATCAGCTTGAGGCGCTTGCCCAGACGCTTGATCTTGGTCTCGGAGCCGGTTGCGGCGATGTCATCCCGCAGCTTGATTGCTTCCTTGCTGAAGTCCATGGACTTCAGCAGCTCGAGGATTGCCTCGGCACCCATGCGGGCATCGAACTCGTCGCCGTACTGCTCGACTGTGTTGAGGTATTCCTCGTCCGTCAACAGCGCACCACGCTCCAGCGGGGTCAGGCCCGGGTCGACGACGACGTAGGCCTCGAAGTAGAGGATGCGCTCGATACCACGCAGTGGCATGTCCAGCAGCAGGCCAATGCGTGAGGGCAATGACTTCAGGAACCAGATGTGCGCCGTTGGGCTGGCCAACTCGATGTGGCCCATGCGCTCGCGCCGGACTTTCGCCAGCGTGACTTCGACGCCGCATTTTTCACAGACCACGCCACGATGCTTCAGGCGCTTGTACTTGCCGCACAAGCACTCATAGTCACGGATCGGGCCGAAGATCTTGGCGCAGAACAGGCCATCACGCTCCGGCTTGAAGGTGCGGTAGTTGATGGTTTCTGGCTTCTTGACCTCGCCAAATGACCACGACCGGACCGTATCCGGTGAGGCCAGACCGATGCGGATCGCATCGAAGTCTTCGATTTGGTCGCTTTGCTTGAGTAGATTCAGTAGGTCTTTCATTTCGTCCTCGCTGGCTATGGCTCAGCTCGATTCCTGTAACCCAATTCCGGGATGATGACGCTCTCTGCGGCCGCTCAGTCTTCCTGCTCGAGTTCGATGTTCAGGCCCAGGGAGCGAATCTCCTTGGTCAGCACATTGAAGGACTCGGGCATGCCAGCTTCCATCTGGTGATTGCCATCAACGATGTTCTTGTACATGCGGGTACGGCCGGACACGTCATCGGACTTGACCGTGAGCATCTCCTGCAGCGTGTACGCAGCGCCGTAGGCCTCCAGTGCCCACACTTCCATCTCTCCGAAGCGCTGGCCACCGAACTGTGCCTTGCCGCCCAGCGGCTGCTGGGTCACCAGCGAGTACGGACCGGTGGAACGTGCATGCATCTTGTCGTCCACCAGGTGGTTCAGCTTCAGCATGTACATGTAGCCCACCGTGACCGGGCGTGAGAACTGCTCGCCCGTCCGCCCGTCCGTGAGCATGGTCTGGCCGGTAGACGGCAGATCCGCCAACTCCAGCAACGCCTTAATCTCGTCTTCGCTGGCACCATCGAATACCGGCGTGGCGACGGGCAGGCCGCGACGCAGGTTCTTGGCCAGCGCAATGATCTCGTCATCCGACAGAGAGTCAATGTCTTCTTTATGCGGTCCCTTGGTGGCGTAGACGCGACTGAGGAACTTGCGCAGGTCATCAATCTTCTTCTGCTGATCAAGCATGGTGCCGATCTTGAGACCGATGCCCTTGGCGGCCCAGCCCAGGTGCGTCTCCAGGATCTGCCCGATGTTCATGCGCGAAGGCACGCCCAGCGGATTCAGCACGATATCGACCGGGGTGCCGTCTTCCATGTGCGGCATGTCTTCAACCGGGACGATCTGCGAGATCACGCCCTTGTTGCCGTGACGACCGGCCATCTTGTCGCCGGGCTGCACGCAACGCTTGACCGCCAGGTAGACCTTGACCATCTTGAGTACGCCGGGCGACAACTCATCACCCGCGGTAATCTTGGCCTTCTTGGCGTTGAAGCGACGGTCAAACTCGGCCTGCATTTCCTTCAGCTGGCGCGCGGAGGCCTCAAGCTGCTTCTGTGCGTCCTCGTTATGCAGGCGAACTTCGAACCACTTGTCACGGTGCTCGCCTGCCTCACCCGCCACTTCGTCCAGGTAGCTGGTGGTGATGCGATCACCCTTTTTGAGCTTCTTGGGGCCGCCGTCAGCGGTCTTGCCAATGAGCATATGCCGCAGGCGGTCGTAAATATCGTCTTCAAAGATACGCAACTGGTCGGTGAAATCCTTCTTCACCTCGGCCAGCTCATCCGACTCAATCGACAGGGCGCGCTTGTCCTTCTCGACGCCTTCGCGGGTAAATACGCGCACGTCAATGATGGTGCCATCCATGCCCGGGGGAACGCGCAGGCCGGTATCCTTCACATCCGACGCCTTCTCGCCGAAGATCGCGCGCAGCAGCTTCTCTTCTGGCGTCAGCTGGGTCTCGCCCTTTGGCGTGACCTTGCCGACCAGAATGTCGCCAGCCTTGACCTCGGCGCCGATGTACACGATGCCGGACTCATCCAGCTTCTGCAGCGCGGTCTCGTTGACGTTCGGAATATCCGCCGTGATTTCCTCGGGACCCAGCTTGGTCTCGCGGGCGACGCAGGACAGCTCCTCAATGTGAATGGTGGTGAAGCGATCTTCCTGCACCACGCGCTCGGAGATGAGGATTGAGTCTTCGAAGTTGTAACCGTTCCAGGGCATAAACGCGACCAGCATGTTCTGGCCCAGTGCCAGTTCACCCAGGTCGGTGGAAGGGCCATCGGCGAGCACATCACCACGCGCCACCTGATCACCCGGGTTGACCAACGGACGCTGGTTCATGCAGGTATTCTGGTTGGAACGGGTGTACTTGACGAGGTTGTAGATGTCCACGCCCGGCTCACCGGCCAGCGTCTCCTCGTCGTTCACACGAACCACGATACGCGAGGCATCGACCTTGTCGACCACGCCACCACGCTTGGCAGTGATGGCGACGCCGGAGTCGATTGCGACCTTACGCTCCATGCCGGTGCCAACCAATGGCTTTTCGGTGCGCAGCGTCGGTACGGCCTGGCGCTGCATGTTGGAGCCCATGAGGGCGCGGTTGGCGTCGTCATGTTCCAGGAATGGAATCAGAGCGGCAGCCACGGACACGATCTGGCGCGGGGAGACGTCCATGTACTGGACACGATCCGCGGTTGCCAGCGTGAATTCGTTCTGGAAGCGGCAGGACACGAGGTCTTCCACCAGCCTGCCGTTGCTGTCCAGCTCGGCATTCGCCTGCGCGATGACGTAACGGCCTTCTTCGATCGCCGACAGGTAGGCCACTTCCTTGGTGACCTTGCCGTCCACTACCTTGCGGTAGGGCGTTTCCAGGAATCCGTAGTCATTGGTCCGGGCATACACGGACAGCGAGTTGATCAGACCGATGTTCGGGCCTTCCGGCGTTTCGATCGGGCAGATGCGGCCATAGTGGGTCGGGTGTACGTCACGGACTTCGAAGCCGGCACGCTCACGCGTCAGGCCGCCAGGTCCCAATGCGGAGACGCGACGCTTGTGCGTCACTTCCGATAGCGGGTTGTTCTGGTCCATGAACTGCGACAGCTGCGAGCTGCCGAAGAATTCCTTGATGGCAGCTGCGACCGGCTTGGCGTTGATCAGCTCCTGCGGCGTGAGGTTGTCGGCCTCGGCCAGTGCCAGACGCTCGCGCACGGCACGTTCGACGCGGACCAGGCCAGTACGGAAAACGTTCTCGGCCATTTCACCCACCGAGCGCACGCGGTGGTTGCCCAAATGATCAATGTCATCGGTCTGGCCAAAGCCATTGCGGATACTGATGATCTCCTTCATCACATCCAGGATGTCTTCCTTGCTCAGGATCGATGAGCCGGTGACCTCGTCACGACCCAGGCGACGGTTGAACTTCATGCGACCCACAGCTGACAGGTCGTAGCGCTCTTCGGTAAAGAAGAGGCCCTGGAACAGCGACTCTGCCGCATCCTTGGTCGGCGGCTCGCCGGGACGCATCATGCGGTAAATCTCGACCAGCGCCTGCAGGCGATCTGTCGAGGGATCAATGTTCAATGTGTTAGGAATGTAAGGACCACGATCCAGGTCGTTGACGAACAGCGTCTCAATACGCTTGACGCCAACCTCACGGAACTTAGCCACCATCTCCGCGGTGACTTCCTGGTTCGCCGCAGCCAGCAATTCGCCGGTGCCGGGGTCAACCACGTTGCGGGCCAGCAACTTGCCCACCAGGTAGCTTTCAGGCGCAACCAGGGCGTTGATGCCGGCATCCTGCAATTGCTTGATGTGGCGCTGGGTAATGCGGCGGCCTTCATCGACGATGGTGTCATTGCCCACCATGATGCCGAACTGGGCTAGCTCGCCTCGCAGGCGATCCGGCACGAGCTCCATCAGGACGGTCTCGGGCTCCAGATGGAACACGTTCGTCTCGTGGAAAATCTCGAGCATCTGCTCGTTGTCGTAACCGAGCGCACGCAGCAGGATCGTTGCTGGCAGTTTGCGGCGGCGGTCAATACGGACAAACAGCGCATCTTTCGGGTCGAACTCGAAGTCCAACCATGAGCCGCGGTAAGGAATGATGCGGGCGGAATACAGCAGCTTGCCCGAGCTGTGAGTCTTGCCCTTGTCGTGATCAAAGAAGACACCGGGGCTGCGATGCAGCTGGCTTACGACTACGCGCTCAGTACCGTTGATGATGAAAGTGCCGTTATCGGTCATGAGCGGCAATTCGCCCATGTAGACTTCCTGCTCCTTCACTTCCTTGATCTTCTTGGGATCCTTGGTCTCGCGGTCATAGATGACCAGGCGTGTCAGCACGCGCAGCGGGGCCGCGAAGTTGAGGCCACGCAGACGGCACTCCTTCTCGTCGAATACGGGCTCACCTAGGCGGTAGCTCAGGTACTCCAGCGCGGCATAGCCCGAGTAGCTGACCATCGGGAAAACGGACTTGAAGGCCGCGTGCAGGCCGATGGCTTCACGCGCATCTTCCTTTTTGTCCAGCTGCAGGAACAGGCGGTAAGAATCGATTTGCGTGGCCAGCAGGTATGGCACCTCGCGAATCTCGGGGCGCTTGCTGAAATCCTTGCGGATACGCTTTTTCTCGGTGAACGAGTAAGCCATGGCGTTACCTCGGTGCTCTCAAAAATATCCGCCTGAAGTGGCGGGAAAAGTTCATCGTCATGACGGCCGTCATGACGATGAACTCTCGTTCTGATTCAGTAGCAACAGGCTGGGAGGTTTGCACCTCCCAGCCATTGCCATCCATGCTCCCAAACGGGAACTAACTCTCTCGACTTACTTGAGCTCGACCTTGCAGCCGGCGGCCTCAAGCTTCGCCTTCATGTCGGCGGCATCCTTCTTGGAAACGCCTTCCTTAACGGTCGCTGGCGCGCCTTCGACCAGGTCCTTGGCTTCCTTCAAGCCGAGGCTGGTGAGTTCACGTACGGCCTTAATCGCGCCGACCTTGTTGTCGCCGACAGCGGCCAATACCACGGTGAACTCGGTCTGCTCTTCAGCAGCCGGGCCAGCGGCGGCAGCCGGACCCGCCGCAACAGCGACCGGGGCAGCGGCGGACACGCCGAACTTTTCTTCCATCATCTTGACCAGCTCAACGACGTCCATGATGGACTTCTCGCTGATTGCGTCGAGAATTTCCTGATTTGTCAGTGCCATGTTTCTATCTCTCTATCAAATGTGTGTGAAAGCCAATTAACTAAATCAAAGCTGCCTTGCAGGGTGAGCGTGCGGTTACGCGGCCTTTTTGTCGCCAACCGCCTTGACCACGCGAACGAACTGCGCGGTAGGCTCAGCCACGGTGCGGACAAACTGCGTGACCGGAGCCAGCATGACGCCCATGAGCATGGCCAGAGCCTGATCACGGGTCGGCAGGGAAGCCAGGCGCTCGATATCCTTGGACCCATACAGCTGTCCACCAATCGAAACGGCCTTGACGACCAGTTTGTCGTTTGCCTTGGCAAAGTCCTTGATGACGCGTCCCACCGCACCCGGATCCTCCAACGAGAACCCAAGCACCAGCGGGCCAGTCAGGGCAGGTCCCATACATTCAAAGGACGTACCCTGCACGGCCTTTTTCGCCAGCGTGTTCTTGACTACGTGCAGGTAGATCCCGTTGGATCGGGCCTGTGAGCGCAGTTCATCAAACTTGCCAGCGGTCAGGCCGCGGTACTCGGCAGCAACTGCCGAATGCGCGCGCATCGCGATTTCATTCACCTCTGCAACCAGCGCCTTCTTGTCTTCGAGCTTTAAAGGCATGAGACCTACATCTCCTGGTGCTACATGAAACACGGAAAACCCCTGCGGGCCTTCCGACCTGTACGGCGCCTCGGGCCTTGCAGCCCTCGGTCTCACCGTCTGCGTCAGCGGCTTTCGCCTTTAATACCCCCTGAGCTAGCGGGGCCACTGACGGTCTTGGACGATGTGGCTCTCACCACACAGTCAAGAATTCAAACTAAATGCCTGCTACTCGCCTAGCGAGGACTGATCCACAATCACGCCCGGACCCATCGTGGTTGAGAGCGTGAGCTTCTTCAGGTAAATACCCTTTGCCGTGGATGGCTTGACCTTGCGAACCTCTGCCAGCAGGGCCTGCAGGTTCTCGAGCAGTGCGCTCTTCTCGAAATCGGCCTTGCCGATCGAGCACTGCACAATGCCGGCCTTGTCAGCACGGAAGCGGACCTGTCCGCCCTTGGCATTCTTCACCGCCGTGGTCACATCGGCGGTCACGGTGCCAACCTTCGGGTTTGGCATCAGGCCGCGGGGACCCAGGATCGTGCCGAGCTTGCCCACCACGCGCATCGCGTCCGGGGTTGCAATCACAACGTCAAAATTAAGGTCGCCCGCCTGAATCTGGGTCGCCAGGTCATCGAAGCCAACCACATCCGCACCCGCAGCCGTAGCCGCCTCGGCGTTCTTGCCCTGGGCAAACACGGCGACACGCATGGTCTTGCCGGTGCCATGCGGCAACACGGTGGAACCACGCACGGTCTGGTCAGACTTCTTTGCATCAATGCCGAGGTTGATGGAAACATCCACCGACTCGCGGAATTTCGCAGTGGCGAACTGCTTGACCATATCCACTGCCTGTTCGGCGGTGTATGTCTTGCCCGGCTCTATCTTGCCCTGCCAGGCCTGAATTCTTTTTGCGATCTTTGCCATGACTAGAGCTCCGTCTCGATGCCCATGCTACGGGCGCTGCCAGCGATCGTACGAACCGCTGCGTCAAGGTCCGCCGCACTGAGGTCAGGCTGCTTGATCTTTGCAATTTCCTCGAGCTGCTTGCGCGTGACCTTGCCGACCTTGTGCGTATGCGGCGTGGGGCTGCCGGACTCGATTCCAGCGGCCTTCTTGATCAGCACGGTTGCCGGAGGCGTCTTGGTGATAAAGGTGAAGCTGCGATCCGAATAAACCGTGATCACAACCGGAACCGGGATACCGGCTTCCATCTTCTGCGTGTGCGCATTGAACGCCTTGCAGAACTCCATGATGTTGACGCCACGCTGGCCCAATGCGGGACCGACCGGCGGTGACGGGTTGGCCTTGCCTGCAGGAATCTGCAGCTTGATATAGGCCTCGATTTTCTTAGCCATGTCTACTCCTGACGGGTGCGAACGCCTTGCGGCTCCCCGCGATTATTTGATTGATCAAGCCTTTTCGACCTGACCAAACTCCAACTCCACCGGGGTGGAGCGTCCAAAAATGGTCACTGCAACACGCAGTCGGTTCTTGTCGTAATTGACTTCCTCGACCACGCCATTGAAATCCGCGAAGGGGCCACCCGTGACACGCACGGCTTCGCCCGCCTCGTACAAGGTTTTTGGCTTCGGCTTCTCGACCGACTCCTCAACCCGATTCATGATCTGCGCCGCTTCCTTGTCAGACAGCGGGGCCGGCTTTTCGTTGGTGCCGCCAATGAACCCGAGCACCTTCGGCACGTTCTTGACGAGGTGCCAGGTCTCATCGGTCATGTCCATCTGCACCAGCACATAGCCCGGGAAGAACTTGCGCTCGGTGGTGCGGCGCTGGCCGTCGCGGATTTCTACCACCTCTTCGGTCGGCACCAGGATTTCACCAAAGCTGTCCTGCAGGCCCGCGCGACGAATGTGCTCCTCAAGCGATCGCTTGACGGAGTTCTCGTACTGCGAATATGCATGAACGACATACCAACGCATCGTCATACTACTTAAACCTCGCTGCCGGTCAGAATTCGCACACCCCACATGAGCACGCCGTCCACACCCCAGAGCAGTACCGCCAGAATCACCACAACGATCAGGATGACCAAGGTGGTCTGCAAGGTTTCCTTGCGATTCGGCCAAACGACTCGACGCAACTCAACGTTGGAGCCGCGCACAAAGGCAAACAACGCCTTACCCGTCGTCGTCAGGTAGGTCACGCCCACGGCAAGCGACAGGGCGGCCAGCATGATGACCCAGCGCACGGCCGCCGGCAGCTGCTCGAAATAATAGAAGGCACCGATGCCACCGATGAGCACCAACAGCGCGACCGCCAGCAAAGGCGTATCGAGCGGTGAGCGGGTGACTTCAGTTTCCGAATTCATGTTCATTCCAGGGGCAACAACCTTCAATCAGTGCACGCTAGCCTTCGAGTCTGGCAGGGCAGGAGGGTCTCGAACCCCCAACCTGCGGTTTTGGAGACCGCCGCTCTACCAATTGAGCTACTGCCCTGTACCCAACCTCTAGAAAAGCAGAATGGCGTGACCGGCAATCCGGTCACGCCATCCATGCCAACCTGTTACTCAATAACCTTGGTGACGACGCCGGCACCGACGGTGCGGCCGCCCTCACGGATGGCGAAGCGCAGGCCTTCTTCCATCGCGATCGGGTTGATCAGCGCTACCTTCAGGTTGGTGTTGTCGCCCGGCATCACCATCTC
>JBFKCG010000070.1:0-10535 GCA_041620675.1 Nevskiales bacterium | reverse complement strand
GAGGGCACACGGCATATATTGAGATAAAGATTTTCAAACTGTCCACTAGCCTCAAAGACCCAACCAATCAGACCTTCTGACTAGAGACGCCAGGCCGTAGCGGCTTACCTACTTACCTGTTCACATTACTTTACTAATCGGAACTTGACCCTACTCGCCCAACTGCCAATTCAAAGCGTTGCCATAGTTTCCTTCCCCAAGCTCAGCCAATGAGCCCCGGCTTAGCTAACCTAACTTGAAGTCAGCCCAAGGCTAGGTCTACACTGATACCGAATATACGTTCGGTATCACGTCATGCAACGCCCCTGGCCACGAATGATCGCCCTCGTGGATATGAACAGCTTCTTTGCCGCTATTGAACAGCTGGATAACCCGTTCTGGCGCGGGCGTCCCGTTGCGGTCACCAACGGCACCAAGGGCACCTGCTGCATCACCAACAGCTATGAGGCGCGTGCCTATGGCATCAAGACCGGCACCCATATCCGCAAGGCACGCGAGTTATGCCCGGGCCTCATCCAGGCTCCTGCCCGCCCGCAACGCTACGCCGAGGTATCCACCCAGATCATGCGCGCCTTGGGCAATGTCAGCCCCACCCTTGAGGTGTTCTCCGTTGATGAGGCCTTCCTGGATTTGACCCGCTGCCAAAGCCTATACGCGCGCATGAACCCAAACGAGTTGGGGTTATGGATCAAGGAAGTCGTGTACGAGGCCTCGGGCCTGAATTGCTCCGTGGGCCTGTCCGGCGATAAGACCACGGCGAAGTGGGCAGCCAAGCTGATCAAGCCAAACGGCCTGACCGTCATCCCGCCATGGGAATCCGAGGAAAGGCTGGCACCCGTTGCCGTCACCGAGCTGTGTGGCGTCAAGGCTGGCGTGGGCGGCTTCCTGGCACAGCGCGGGGTCGCCTTATGTGGCCAGATGAAACACATCCCGATCTCCACCCTGGCGCAGCGTTTTGGCAATCCGGGCAAGCGCATTTGGCTGATGGCGCAAGGCAAGGATCCGGAACCGGTCACAACCACGGTAAAGGACCCCAGGACCATCGGGCACGGCAAGGTCATCCCCCCTGACACCGATGACCCCGTCGTACTACTGACTTACCTGCGTCACATGGCTGAGAAGGTTGGCAGGCGGCTGCGCAAGTATGGCTTCGAGGCCCAGACCTTCACGGTCGGGCTGCTCAGCCAGCTTGGATGGATCGGCAGGAAATTCCGGCTCGACTACCCCACGCAAGACGGGCACGTCGTTTTTCGCCTTGCCGAAGGCACGCTGTCGAGCTGCTGGAATGGCGAGGGTATTTTCCAGGTGCATATCGGCGCTTTGGACCCAAAGCCTGCGCGTGTGCAGATGGATATGTTTGAACAGCACAACCCCAAGCGCCTGCAGGTGCTGTCAGCCATCGACAAGATCAACAGCCGCTATGGTGAGTTCTCGATCATGCCTGCCCCGCTGATCAACAGGAGCACCATGCCCAACGTCATTTCCCCGGCATGGAAGCCGTTTGGCCACCGCGAAACCATTGACTACTAATGCCCATGTGTCGTGCCGCGCGCTACAGCTTCGACTGCAAGGACTGGGAAGTTCATTTCACCAGCCCCAAGGCACGCCTGCCCGTGCAACTTCGCTCAGGCGAGCTTGAGCTGATGACCTGGGGCCGCAGGAAAGGCGAGCGCGGCAATCTGCCACTGGGCGGCTGGGCCCGTTTCCAGCAAGTGCAAAGTGGGCGCTGGGCGGCGTACCGACCCCGGTCGGTGCGCATTGCCGTGCAGGCTTTCATGGAAACCGATGTGGCAGGCAACCGGCAGTGGTTCCCGATTGTTGCCGGGCAGTTTATTCGCGGCGTGTTGTGCAGGGTGGACAACGAGCAGCGACTCTACGTGGTGGTAATGGAATCGGGCCCGGATGAGGCGTATTTTGAGCAGTGGCCACGACTGGTCACCGCGCCTTCTGCCGCGTCGACGCTGGAGGCGTCGTGATGCAATCCGGTCTCGTATATATAAGTGGCCAAGGCTTCGTGCCCCAACAGAACCCCATGGGCGTGCTGTGGTAGAACATGCTGATGGACATACGAGTTCGATAACGATCCTGCGCAGATGTGCTACTCAGCCCAACTCGAACAGGAAATCAAGAAGCTTGAGCGCATGGCCAGGGCCCAGGCAGATTACGAGGCCTATGAGCGGCTGTTTGAGCTGCGGCTTGAGGACGAGAGCCAAGCCATCATCCCCAAGGCGATGGAAGCCAACTTTGATGCGCCCAGTAATGCGGTGGAGAGGCGCATCAAGAAGCGGATCGACGAATATCGCAAGCGCCGCACCAAGCAGCTCGAGACCGATCTTTTCAAGCAAAGGAAGCGACTGGCAGACGCCGTGCGCAAGCTGGCGATGAAAGAGACCAAGAAGGCCCGCGAGGACGAACGCATAGCCGGAAACAAGGTCCGCTGGAATTCGAAGAAGATCGCCGACCTTGCCCGCACCAGGCTGGAAGACCGGGATTCGCGCATATTCCCCATGTGGTATGCGCCCGTGATAGTCATGGAAGACGGCAGGCGGGTCATCCGCCCCATGCGCTACAACTGCCGGCCCGCCGGAAAGCCGGCACGGATTGATAGCCTAGGCACGCTGTATAACGCCAGGCGAGATAACCTTGGGAAATTCTGGAAGCAGGCGTTCGAGAACACCCGCGGCATCGTGGTGATGTCCAGTTTTTATGAGAATGTGGCAAGGCATGACTACGAGCATCGGCAAAAAGCCGAAGACGAGGCGACAGAAAACGTCGTCCTGCATTTCAATCCCAAGCCACGCATGGACATGCTGGTTGCCTGCCTGTGGTCGCACTGGGAAACCAAAGACAGGGACAAGCCCGACCTTTACTCGTTTGCTGCCATTACCGACGAGCCGCCGCCGGAGATAGCCGCCACGGGCCACGAACGCTGCATTATTCCCATCAAGCACGCAAACCTTGATACGTGGCTTCAGCCAGGCTGCCCTGACGTTCAGAAGTTGTATGCCGTCATGGACGACAGGGAACGCCCGCTCTACGAGCACACACTGGCGGCCTGATGCTGCAGACTGCGGCGCTATGCCGGCAACATGGAAGTGAAAGCGGGTATTGGCACGAATATTTGAGCGATTAATGCAGCTTGTGCCCAAGCAGCGCGACGGTATAATACACGCCCGCCGTATCCCGGCGAATCCTTTGCTCCCATCGTCTAGAGGCCTAGGACGGAGCCCTCTCAAGGCTTTAACGCGGGTTCGAATCCCGCTGGGAGCGCCATTCACATGACGCCATCCACCACGCCACAACCTCATCCCGCAGGTCTGCTGCCACGACTGGGGGCGGCGGTGTATGACGGGTTGCTGCTGGTGGCGCTATTTTTCCTGGCCACGGCGCTTGTGGCGCCCTTGATGCCTTCCGACCACATTCCCACGGGAACGATCTGGTTCCAGGCCTACCTACTACTCGTCATGTTTGGGTTCTATGGCTGGTTCTGGACGCATGGCGGCCAGACCTTGGGTATGCGCGCCTGGCGACTGCGCGTGCTAAACACAGATGGCAGTGCGCTGCGATGGTCTCGCGCGCTGTTGCGCTTCATCGTCGCCTGGCTGGCCTGGTTCAGCGTGATCGGGCTGCTTTTGTGCCTGCGCAACGGCGTGGCGTTGCATGACCAGCTCAGCAATACACGCGTGTTACGTCTGCCGAAAGTCTAGCCTCGGAGTGGTCGTAACAATCGTTGTGCCGGTGCCGGCCAGTTGAGGTACACCAGCCAGGACAGTGCCGTCATTGCCAATAGCATGGTTGGCAGCCATGCACTCAGGAAAGGCGACAATCCGTAAACGCGACCCGTACTCTGCATCAACTCGTTGAGCAGAAAGAAAAGCACACCCACCACGATGCCAACGAACATTCGCTGGCCGGCCCCGGTGCTGCGCAGGGGCCCCACCGAGAACGGGATGGCCAGCACCACCATGATCAGCACCATGACCGGTACGGCCGCCTTGCTCCACAGGGCGATTTCATAGTTACTGGCATCCAGCTGGTAGCCATGCAGGTACTGCGTGTACTCATACAAAATACGCATGGTCTGGCGATCCGGCGCCATCACCGAGACCTGCAGCAGCTCAGGATTGATATTGGTGTTCCATTCCAGAACTTCGGCCTTGTACGACCTGACCTCACCGGGCGCGAACTCCGAGGAACGCACCTGCAGCAACTCCCAGCGGCTGCCGTCAAAACGTGCGTTGTCCGCTTCAATCGCGGCCTGGAGCTGTCGCTCCGGGCCGAAACGGTAGATGTAGACATCCTTGAGCAGGTCGGTACTGACGACGGTGCCGACGTGTACGAAACTGTCGCCATCACGCATCCAAAGGCCGCCCTCCACTTCTGACCATTCGTCCGGATTGTTGGTCAGCGCACGCAAGTTATGTTCCAGCGCTTCTGCCCTCGGGGCCAGCCACTCACTGATGAATACGCAGAAAAATGCAAACACCAGGCCCACCCTGAGCGCCGACAAGGCCAATCGCACCAGGGAAACGCCAGCGGCACGCATGGCCACTAGCTCGCTTCCATTCGCAAGTCCACCCAAGCCCAATATGGTGCCGAGCAGAACAACAATCGGGAACAACTCATACACGCCGCGGGGCAACTGCAGGGCCACGAACTGCAACGCCATGACCAGGCCATAGTTGCCCTTGCCAACGTTGCCAAGCTCATCCACCAGGCCAAGCACGGCGGAAATAGCAACGATCGCCAGCGCAACGATCAGCGTCGTTGTGAGTATCGAGTTAAAGACATATCGATTGATCAGCCTCATGCCGCACCCAAACGCTGTTTTGTCTTGAATGAAAACTGGCCGGGCCAGAATCGCCAGGCGATCAGCGCAAGTGCAAGCGCATGCACCCACCATACGCCAACCATGACGGGTAGCTGTTCAGACGACACCCAAACCCCAGCAGCCACTAGCAGGTTTGAATACAGCAGGTAGCACAAGATGCCCATCACCAGGCGACCATAACGCCCCTGGCGTGGCGACACCCGTGCCAAAGGAACTGCCAGCAGGGTCAGGATAATCACCATCAAGGGCATTGAAAGTCGTTGCTGCAGTTCGGCTTTGTCCCGCGCCGAATCGGATTCGATCAACGCCAGCGTTGACATGGAGTCTCGCCCCAGATTTTTCTCGTCCCTGCGGATGGGAAGATGCAGGCCATGCTGCCTAAAGCGCGTGATCTGATACGCGCTATTGCCCGCATTGCCTTCGTAACGCGTTCCGTTGACCAGCAGCAGGTCACCTTCGCTGGTCTGGGCGTCGAGGCGCTGATAACCCTGTTCCGACCAGATGACCTTGGTACCATCCCTGCCCTTGAACCAGGTGAAGACGTTGCGCATTTCTGATTCATCGGGTGAGACGTATTCCGCATACAAGGCACCGAGACCTCCCGCCATGGTCTGGAACTGTCCCGATCCGGTAGCGGCAAGGTTGGTGGCAAAGCGTGCATCGCTGCGCAGCTGGCTGGCCTTGAGGTTGGCGAAGGGTGCCAGGTAGAGGCTGAGCCAGCCAGTGATCAAGGCGACCACTACCGCGAACAGGATAAACGGGCGATAGAGCTGGGCAAGGCCAATGCCACAGGCGTTGATAACCGTCATCTCATTGTCGCGATAGAAACGCCCAAGCGACAGCAGGATCGCGAGCAGGAGCGAGATTGGGATCAAGGTCTTGAAATAACTGGCGCTGGTTGCGCCGACAATGCCCAGCAGCAGGGTTTCATCGAATTCCCCGCCTGCAGTGCGCGCCAGGTAACGGGAAAAGGTATTGCCCAGCATGACTGCGGCCAGCACCACGACCACCGCCAGCCAGGTCTTCAAGGTTTCTGCCAATAGGTAGCGGTCGATTATTGTCAGTCGCATGGGATGTATTTTCTCACCATATCCGTAAAATAGTCTCGCTTCCGGCAAGACTTGGCCATTATGCAGGGTTTCTGCCCACCTGCAGAGTGTTTTCCTTGTGTTTTCATGCCTATAGCCTGCATGATTTGCCGGTTGATTCGTACACTTAAGTCTAATGCGAGATCGGAGTTGTGATGGAATACTTTGTCAAGAGCGGCCATTCCAGCAAGCAGCGAGCTGCTTGCGTCATTGTCGGCATTTTTTCGCGGCGCAAGCCTTCAGCTTCGGCTAATGAAATCGACACCGCCAGTGCTGGCGTCATCAGTAGCGTCATGCGCCGTGGTGACATGGATGGTGACATTGGCCAAACCCTGATGCTGCATGCCCTGCCGAATATCTTTGCTGACCGTGTCTTGCTGGTCGGCTGCGGCCGTGAGCGCGACTTCGATGAAACGGCGTTTCGCAAGGCCAACGCTGCTGCTGCCCGCGCATTACAGGCGACCGGCTCCATTGACGCCGTCAGCTTCCTCACTGAAATTGAGGTCAAAGGCCGCGACCCGCAGTGGAAAATCAAGCAGGCGCTGCTCACAACGACTGACCGATTCTACCGGTTTGACCGTTGCAAGGGCGACTCGGCGGTACCGAAGACCATCAAACTTGAGCGATTGACGTTCAACGTCGAGCGGCGCAGCGACCTCCCGGCCGGCGAAGCAGGCCTGCGTGAAGGACTTGCCATCAGCCAGGGCGTGGCCTTTGCCAAGGATCTGGGCAACCTGCCCGGCAACATCTGTACCCCAACCTACCTCGCAGACCAGGCCCGTGAGCTTGGCAGGCGCAACTCAAAGGTCAGGGTCAAGATTCTGGAACAGGCGGAAATGGAAAAGCTTGGCATGGGGGCTCTCTTGTCCGTGTCAAAAGGCAGCCGCCAGCCGCCCAAGTTCATCATCATGGAATACCAGGGCGGCAAGAAGGAAGACAAGCCCGTCGTCCTCGTCGGCAAAGGCCTGACCTTTGATGCAGGCGGCATCAGCATCAAGCCCGCTGCCAAGATGGATGAGATGAAGTACGACATGTGCGGCGGTGCCAGCACCCTGGCGGCACTGCAAGTCGTTGCGGACCTTGACCTTCCCATCAATGTGGTCGGCGTCGTCCCTGCTTCCGAAAACCTGCCTGACGGGGCC
This sequence comes from Nevskiales bacterium, assembly GCA_041620675.1. GTDB lineage: Bacteria > Pseudomonadota > Gammaproteobacteria > Nevskiales > DATLYR01 > DATLYR01. Next base: position 3,474 of record JBFKCG010000070.1, on the reverse strand, counting down.
GCCAACAAGCCCGGCGACATCGTCAAATCCATGGCGGGCATCACCATCGAGGTGCTCAACACGGATGCCGAGGGTCGACTGATCTTGTGTGATGCACTGACCTATGTGGAACGCAATTACGACCCTGAGGTTGTAATTGACATGGCCACCTTGACCGGTGCCTGCGTGGTCGCGCTCGGACCACATGCCTCCGGCCTGTTCAGCAATACCTCCGCGCTCGCGCGCAAGTTGCTGGCCGCTGGCGACGAAATTGGCGACCGTGCCTGGGAACTGCCCTTGTGGGAAGACTATCAGGACATGCTGAGAAGCCCATTCGCGGATGTTGCCAACGTCGGCGGTCGAGATGCCGGCGCAATTACCGCAGCCTGCTTCCTGCATCGTTTCACCCGCAAGATGCGCTGGGCCCATCTTGATATCGCTGGCAGCGCCTGGATCAGCGGCGGCATGAACAAGGGCTCAACCGGCCGACCCGTGCCATTGCTCGCGCAGTTCCTGTTGAACCACGCAGCACGGCACGGCAATGACTAAAGTCAGTTTTTACGTCCTCCAGACTGAGCCGGCTACCAGTAACGGCAGGCTGGGCCTGGCCTGCCGCATCGCCGAGAAGGCCTTGCGTGCCGGTGCGGCCGAGGGCCAATCGACCTACATCCATTGCCCGGATGAGGCCACGCTGGACACACTGGACAACCTGCTCTGGACCTTTCGCCAAGGCAGCTTCGTCGCACATGAGCGATTACAGGATGTAAAAGACTGGAATGATGCAGCACCAGTCATCATCGGCGGTTCGGAACCCCCTGATGAACTGAATGCAGTGATGATCAACCTTGCGCAGGATGTACCGCTGTTCTTCAGCCGATTCGAGCGAGTGGCTGAGGTAGTGGACGAAGCCGGCCGCGAAGCCGGGCGACTGCGTTACCAGTTTTACAAAGATCGCGGCTATCCGCTGGAAACCCACAAGATCGAGTCAGAGTAAGTCATCTCCATGGACAAGACTTTTGAGCCCAAGGCAATCGAGGCGAAATGGTATCCCCTCTGGGAAAGCCGTGGCTGGTTTGCCCCCACCGGCTTTGGCGCAGCAAACGCAGCACCCGAATCCGCGCCGGACGTCAGCAGTGCCTATTGCATCATGATCCCGCCACCCAATGTGACGGGCTCACTGCACATGGGACATGCCTTCCAGGACACCCTGATGGACGCCCTCACCCGCTATCAGCGGATGAAGGGAGCCAGCACCTTGTGGCAGCCGGGCACAGACCACGCCGGCATTGCCACCCAGATGGTCGTCGAGCGCCAGCTCGCCGCCCAGGGCACCACCCGCCATGACCTGGGTCGAGACCAGTTCATTGACCGCGTCTGGCAATGGAAGAAAGAATCCGGTGGCACCATCACCCGCCAATTGCGCCGACTCGGCGCCTCGGTGGACTGGTCACGGGAGCGCTTCACCATGGATGACGGGCTATCCGAGGCCGTCACCGAAGTCTTTGTCCGCCTGTACGAGAAAGGACTGATCTACCGCGGCAAGCGCCTGGTCAACTGGGATCCTGTGCTGCATACGGCCGTTTCCGATCTTGAGGTGATATCAGAAGAAGAAGCCGGCCATCTCTGGCACCTGCGCTATCCCCTGTCGGATGGCAAGGGACATCTGGTGGTCGCCACTACCCGTCCTGAGACCATGCTGGGTGACAGTGCCGTAGCCGTGCATCCACAAGATGAGCGCTATCTGCACCTGATCGGCAAGACCGTGCGACTGCCCCTGACGGATCGCGAGATTCCCATCATCGGCGATGAATACGTTGACCCCGCCTTCGGTACCGGCTGCGTCAAGATCACGCCGGCACATGATTTCAATGACTATGCGGTTGGCCAGCGCCATCAACTGCCGCTGATCAACATTTTTACCGTTGATGCGGAACTCAATGAGAATGCCCCCGCGCAGTACCGAGGCATGGACCGTTTCAAGGCACGCAAGCAGATCGTTGCGGACCTTGATCAAGCTGGCCTCATCGAAAAGATTGACGCGCACAAGCTGATGGTGCCGCGTGGTGATCGTACGGGGGTCGTAATCGAGCCTTACCTCACCGACCAGTGGTACGTGAAAGTTGGCCCCTTGGCGGAACCCGCGATCAAGGCTGTCGAGGATGGCCGCATTCGCTTCGTGCCGGAGAACTGGAGCAAGACCTATTACGAATGGATGCGAAACATCCAGGACTGGTGCATCAGCCGCCAGATCTGGTGGGGCCACCGGATTCCGGCCTGGTATGACGACAGCGGCAACATCTATGTCGGTCGTGACGAAAACTCGGTTCGCAGCAAGCACAAGCTTGGCGATGGGGTAAAACTGAAACAGGACGAAGACGTTCTCGACACCTGGTTTTCATCCGCGTTGTGGCCGTTCAGCACGCTGGGCTGGCCTCAGCAGACCCCTGAGCTGAAGACCTTCTACCCTACCAGCGTGCTGGTAACGGGCTTTGACATCATCTTCTTCTGGGTCGCGCGGATGATCATGATGGGCTTGGAATTCACCGGCGAAGTCCCCTTCCGTGAGGTTTACATCCACGGCCTCGTGCGTGATGCCGAGGGCCAGAAGATGTCGAAGTCCAAGGGCAATGTCCTGGACCCCATCGACCTGATTGACGGCATTGACCTGGACTCACTGGTCAGCAAGCGCACCAGCGGCATGATGCAGCCCCAGCTGGCCCAGAAGATCGAGAAGGCCACGCGCAAGGAATTCCCGCAGGGCATCGCCGCGCATGGCGTGGACGCCCTACGCTTCACCTTTGTCGCACTCGCCACCAATGGGCGTGACATCCGTTTTGATCTGGGTCGCGTCTCTGGGTATCGGAATTTCTGCAACAAGCTCTGGAATGCAGCGCGTTATGTGCTGATGAATACCGAGGACAAGGACTGCGGCCTGAATGCCGATGCCCCTGTCGAGCTTTCGCTGGCAGAGCGCTGGATCATCTCGCGCCTGCAGCATGCCGAAGCCGAGGTCATGCGCAACCTGGATGCCTACCGTTTCGACCTCGCCGCCCAAGCAATCTACGAGTTTGCCTGGTACGAATTCTGTGACTGGTACCTTGAGTTGTCGAAGCCAGCCCTGCAGGCCGGTTCAGAGGCGCAGCAACGGGGAACGCGTCGCACCCTGGTTCGCGTGCTTGAAGCCTTACTGCGAATCACCCACCCCTTCATGCCCTTCATCACCGAGGAAATCTGGCAGCGTATTGCGCCGCTGGCGGGTAAATCGGGTGACACGATCATGCTCCAGCCCTTCCCCAGGACTGAAGACGAAAAACGTGATCCGGCAGCGGAAGCAGAAATGAGCTGGTTGCAGGGATTCATCCTGGGCCTGCGCCAGATCCGTGGCGAGATGGATATCTCGCCCGGCAAGCCCCTGCCCGTCTTGGTGGTCAATGCCAGCGCACAAGATCGTGAGCGCATCGCCACGCATCGTGCCTTGATCGATTTCCTTGCGCG
>JBFKCG010000069.1:0-10586 GCA_041620675.1 Nevskiales bacterium | reverse complement strand
GTCACGATCAGCGGCTTGAGCAGCAGGGTGACGGTCCACATACCCAGCAGTGCCTGGAAGATCACCAGCACCAGAAGCGCGAAGGGCAAACCAACAGGCTGGCCAGGCTGATCGCGACGCAGCCAGGCCATGATGGCGAGGGCAAGAATTAGCAAACCCAACACGCCTGCGACATAGCGATGCACCATCTCCTTCCAGGCTTTGGGTGCCTCGACAGGGCGCTCCGGGTAGGCCTCATTGGCCGCCACGACATGATGCTCAGCCTCGGGCACGCCGATCAGGTGCCCGTAGCAGCCAGGCCAGTCGGGGCATCCGAGACCGGCGTCTGACAAGCGCACGAATGCGCCCAGCATCACCAACACGAGGGTCAGGACAGTGGCCAGCAAGGCAACGCGATAGAAAGCGGAATTACGCATATCAGCCGATATTTGAAAGCCGCAGCAGCTTCTTCAAATCCTTGAGCAGGCCCTTGGCAGGATCCTGTGGTGTGTAATACATCAGCCAGTTCCCGTTGGGATCCAGCAGGTAGATGTCGTAAGCCGTGTTCAGCGGGCTACGGTCATCGACCGTGAACTGTCGGTCAATCGCATAAACCTCAGCACCCTCTGCAACCAGCAAGCCCAGATCCGGATGTTCTTGCGCAAAACTGGCCTTTAATTCATCCACTTGGCCCCGATCGGTCGCAACAAAGTAACGTTGCACGCGCAAGGTATTCTTGCCCAATGCCGTGCGCACCTGACGGGTGTCATACAGGGCCTTGTTGCACACCTCGTTGCAGGCGGATGGGCCAATGACCAGTAAGGTCCATTTGTCCGTAAACAGTGCCTTATTCACGGCCTGACCAGCAGCGTCGTGCAGGGACAGGGGCTCGATAGCGCGTGCGGGCACCAGAAGATGGCCTTGGTTGGTACGCCCTTCCGGCTGCCAATCCTTGGGGGCCCAGAAATACAGGGCATAGGAGCCGAGCACGGGCGCTGCGAACAAAATCAGCAGCAACACCAGCTTGCGCCGGCCATTGCCCGGCACGGAGGCATTTCCAGTCATGGTTGTATCCTGCGCAGGTTCACGACGATAAACAGCACTAGCAAGGTAGCCGCCAGAGAAAACCACTGGAGCGCATATCCGTAATGGCGTTCGGGTGGAAAATCGACCGCATCCCACTCACGCACAAAGCCATTCGGTTCGGCCGGGTCGAGCCAAATCAGGCCCTCGACCAGGTCAGGGCCCAACAGGCACCGCAGCTCCTCGAAGAGTGGGTATTGTACTACGCGTGGCCAGTTCGTCCGGTCACAATCATCCTGCGCCAGGCGCAGGCCAGGGCGTGGCAAGGCCTGCCAGACACCCCTCAGGACAAGCTCACCGGCAGGGGTTTGTATTGCTGGCAGCTTGCGACGATCCGGGTTCCCCTTCACCCAGCCGCGATCGACCAACACAAGCTGGCCCGACGGCAGGCTAAATGGGCTCCACACGCGATAACCGACGACGTGATTGGACACCTGGTTATCCAGCAACAACGTTCGCGCGGCGTCATATGCGCCGGGGGCCTGCACAGCCTGCGTAAATGCCAGTTCTGCACCAGAGGCCAAGACCTCGCCCAGGTCTAGCGGTGCTGACTTGGCGGCCTGCTGGTAGGCCGATATCATGCCCATCTTCTCTTCAGCCCGGTGCATCTGCCAGAAACCCAGTCGCGCGAATAACGCCACCAGGACGGCAGTCAACACCCAGGCCCACCAGGGCGCTCGAAATCGAAAGGGCAATCGCATGAGATTCAATCGAGGTCACGCAGCATGAGCAGTACTACCGTCATCATCGGGTTTCTCGTCCTCATCGTCATTGCGCTATTCAGTGGCCTGTTTTTCCTGATGAGTGACGATGGCAGCAAGAAACGCGCCCTGCGCGCCCTGTCCCTCCGCATTGGCCTGTCGGTAGCCCTGATCCTGTTCCTGGTGATTGGCTTTCTTGCCGGCTGGATCAAGCCGCACGGCATCACGCCCTGATCCTCGGATACATTCATCGAGCCCATAAAAAAGGGCGAAGCTCCCGCTTCGCCCCCCAAGTTACTTGCGGTCAGCCTCTGGGCTATACCACGTAGACGAAGACGAATAGTCCCAGCCATACCACGTCCACGAAGTGCCAGTACCAGGCCACACCCTCGAAGCCGAAATGGCGCTCCTCGGTAAAGTGGCCCTTGATGGAGCGACCGAGGATGACGATGAGCATCAGCGTACCCAGCGTCACGTGAGCACCGTGAAAGCCCGTTAACATGAAGAAGGTCGAGCCGTAGATGCCCGAGCCCAGGGTCAGGTTCAGGTGCTGGTAGGCCTCCATGTATTCCTCCACCTGGAAGAACAGGAACAGCACGCCCAGCGCGACAGTGGCAGCCAGGCCCCAGATCAGCTTGGCCCGGTTGTTTTCCTTTAAGCCCCAGTGCGCGATCGTGATGGTGACACCGGAGGTCAGCAGGATAATGGTGTTCAGGAACGGCACGCCCCAGGCCGGGATGGTGTCGAAAGCCCCTCCGATTGCCGCCGGGCCGTTGGTGGGCCAGACGTTCTCAAAGCTTGGCCAGATGAATTCATTAGTCGAGAACTTGGCGCCTTCACCGGCGAGCCAGGGCACGGACAGTTCACGCGCGTAATAGAGCGCGCCAAAGAACGCGCCGAAGAACATCACTTCCGAAAAGATGAACCAACCCATTGACCAGCGGAAGGTGCGATCGACCTGCGAGTTGTACTGGCCGGTCTCGCTCTCGTTGATGACGCCACGAAACCACACCCAGGTCATGTACAGGATCCAGCCCAGTCCAGCGGCAAACAGCAGCTTGAACAGCCCGGTGCCCTCACCCGCCGCGCCGGCGTTGAGCCAGTTGCCGAACCCTATCACGTACACCACCAGTCCCAAGGTCATCAGGAAGGGCCAGGCACTGGGTGCCGGTACGTAGTAGTGATCGCCTTGAGTGTGTGCGCTCATCGAATGTCCCCTGTCTAAAGCTAGTTAAGGCGCCCGGCGCGTGGGTTGTTAACCACAGCCAGGTTTGTTGCATCAAAGAATGTGTACGACAACGTCACGGTATCCACATGCGCGGGAAGCGCCGGGTCGATCACGAAGCGCACCGGCATGTCCTTGCCCTCGCCTGCAGCAAAGTTCTGCTGCGTAAAGCAGAAGCACTCGGTCTTGCGCAGGTATTGGTTGGCCGCGATCGGCGCCACGCTGGGCACTGCCTGCGCCACCTTGTCCGCATCCGTGTTGTTGCGAGCGAAAAAATTCACGGTCGTCAGTTCACCCGGGTGTACCTTGATCTTTCGGGCCTCGGAGCGGAACTCCCAGTCCATGCCGTTGTTCAGTGTGGTCAGGAATTCCACGGTAACAGTGCGCGAGGCATCCACCGCGGGCAGCTGGGAATCCTTGATCATCATGACATCACTGCGCTGGCCATTGATGCCTGCAATCTGGCAGATCAGGCCATACAGCGGTACCAGCGCATAACCAAAGGCAAACATGCCAACCACGACTGCCGAAAGCTGCGCAAACACGCGCAGGTTGCGGGAGCGGGTTGGCTGCTGCTCTTGCATGTCAGCGCAAGCCGAGCATCAGGATGAAGCCGCCGTAGAAAGTCAGCGCCAGCAGCGCGAACAGGATCGCCAGGCGAATACCGCGGCGCCGACGCTGGCTGTCTTGCTGTCCTGTCATGGCCTGGCTCATGCGTGCGCCGGGGTTTCGGACTCTTCGACCTTGGGTGGGGTCTCAAAGGTGTGATACGGGGCCGGGCTTGGCACGGTCCACTCAAGGCCATGCGCGCCTTCCCAGACGCGGTCGGTCGCCTTCTCGCCCTTGCCACGCATGCACTGAATCATGATGTAGATGAACACGAACTGCCCGAAGAAGAAGGCGAACGCGCCCACCGACGAGATGACGTTGAAGTCCGTGAACTGCACCGCGTAGTCAGGGATACGGCGCGGCATGCCGGCCAGACCACTGAAATGCTGCGGGAAGAAGGTCACGTTGATCCAGAACGCGCTCCACCAGAAGTGGAACTGACCCAGCTTCTCGTTGTACATGACGCCGGTCCACTTCGGCACCCAGTAGTACACGCCCGCGATGATCGCGAACACGGCGCCCGGCACCAGCACGTAGTGGAAATGCGCGACCACGAAATAGGTGTCGTGGTACTGGAAGTCAGCCGGCGCGATGGCCAGCATCAATCCGGAGAAGCCGCCAATCGTGAACAGGATCACGAAGCCGACGGCGAACAGCATGGGCGTCTCAAAGGTCATGGAGCCACGCCACATGGTGGCGATCCAGTTGAACACCTTCACACCAGTGGGCACCGCGATCAGCATGGTGCTGAACATGAAGAACAATTCACCAGCCAGCGGCATGCCGACCGTGAACATGTGGTGCGCCCACACGATGAAGCTGAGGAAGGCGATCGAAGCCGTCGCATACACCATCGAGCTGTAGCCAAACAGCGGCTTGCGCGCGAAGGTCGGGATGATCATCGAGACCACGCCGAAGGCCGGCAGGATCAGGATGTACACCTCGGGGTGACCGAAGAACCAGAAGATATGCTGGAACATCACCGGATCACCGCCACCTGCGGCATTGAAGAAGCTGGTGCCGAAATAACGGTCCGTCAGCAACATGGTCACGGCACCGGCCAGCACCGGCATGGTCGCGATCAGCAGGTAAGCGGTAATGAGCCAGGTCCATACGAACAACGGCATCTTCAGCAGCGTCATGCCCGGCGCACGCATGTTGAGGATCGTCACCGCCACGTTGATGGAGCCGGTAATGGATGACACGCCCATCAGGTGGACGGCAAAGATCAGGAACGGGAAGGCATCACCGGTCTGCAGCACCAGCGGCGGATACATGGTCCAGCCACCGGCTGGCGCACCACCATCCATGAACAGGGTCGACAACAGCAAGGCGAAGGCGAAAGGCAGCAACCAGAATCCCCAGTTGTTCACGCGTGGCAAGGCCAAATCGCCGGCACCAATCATCAGCGGCACCATCCAGTTGGCCAGGCCCACGAAAGCCGGCATGACGCCACCGAAGATCATCACCAGCGCGTGCATGGTGGTCATCTGGTTGAAGAACTCCGGCTGCACCAGCTGCATGCCCGGCTGGAACAGCTCCGCGCGGATGACCAGCGACATCAAGCCGCCGATGAAGAACATCAGGAAGGCGAAGCACAGGTACAGCGTACCGAGGTCCTTGTGATTGGTGGTGCTGATCCAGCGCATCATCCACGGCCACAGCCCGTCTTTCAGGGTGGCGGGTCCGTGATGGTGGTCGTGGCCGTGATCGGCGTGTGTGGCATGGCTCATCGGCTGTCTCCTGGAATTCTTTGCTGACTCAGTTCTTAGCGCGCGGCCTTGACCGCGTCGGGCTGCACAACGTCACCGGTGGAGTTGCCCAGCGCATTACGCTGGTAGGTCACCACTGCGGCAATTTGCTCGTCGCTGAGCGAACCAAACGGGGGCATCGCGTTCTTGCCCTTGATGATTTGTGAGATATGGGCATTCACTGGGCCATTGCTGACCTTGCCACCCTTGATTGCCGGGAAGGTGGGCGGCATGCCGCTACCATCGGGCTTGTGGCAGGCAGCGCACTGCGTGTCATAAACCTCTTTGCCCTTGGCCATGAGCTGCTCTTTCGACAGCTTGGCCGGCTCGGCCGCGGCAGCAGGGGCCACCGCATCGCTGGCGACAGCGGCGATCACGGATGCCGCCGAGGCAACTTGCTGCGCCGGTTCGACGCCCTTCTGCTGGGCAACCCAGGCCCTGTATTCCTCCTCGCTGACGGCCTTCACCACCACCGGCATGAAGCCATGGTCACGACCACAGAGCTCAACGCACTGGCCGCGGTAGGTGCCGGGAACCTCGATCTTGGTCCACATTTCGTTGATATAACCCGGGATGGCGTCCTTCTTGATCGCCAGATCCGGTACCCCCCATGCGTGGATGACGTCATTGGAGGTCAGCAGTAGGCGGACCTTCTTGCCCACTGGCACCACCAAGGGGTTGTCGACCTCGAGCAAGTAGTTCCCGTCGTTGACCTTTTTCAGCTCGTCAAAGGCGGAACTACCCCAACCGTAGGCACCGGTCTGGCGCGCGCGGTTGGAGTCCGGGTGCAGGCTGCTGAAGAAATCGATGCCTTCATCCAGGTAGGTGTACTGCCACTTCCACTGGTAGCCCGTGATCTTGATGGTGATGTCGGTGTCGCTGAAGTCTTCCATCTTGATGAGGGTGCCCGCGGCGGGAATGGCCATGCCGATCAGGATAAAGAAGGGAATGATCGTCCAGATGACCTCAGCGGTCGTGCTGTGATGGAACTGGGCCGCCTTGTATCCCTTGGACTTGCGATGATGCAACATCGACCAGATCATCACGCCGAACACGAGGACGGCGATCACCGTGCAGATGCCGAAGATCAGCATGTGCAGGTTCCAGACCTCCTGGCTGATCTCTGTCACGCCTCTCGGCATGTTGAAATCCCAGGCTGCGCCGGCCGAGCCGGATATCAGCAGTGCTGCGAAACCGGCCGCCAGCTTCTGCATCGTACTCATCGACATGCGCATACTCCCATCATCCTAAGTCGTTAACCGAGGCAGGCCCACCCGTGGGCCGCGCCAATAATTCCCGGATTCTCCGCGCGAGGGCCACACGGTCATCCTCTCCCAGACAGGCCCCCACCTCGCAGCGGACGCCCGCATAAGCCAACCACAGGTGGCTGTGATCAGCCGTAGTTTCCGGCTCAAACTCCAGGCGGGTCCAGGCGCGAGGAAAGCCCCAGCGATGCTCCGGCCGCCGCCGTCCAATCTCAATCCGAATCAGCTCAGGCTCGAAGATGATGACTTCGCGATAGGCATTACCGCGCAGCGACCACCACAGGCCCGCACCCAGTGCGAGCATCTCAAGGCCCGCGAAGGGCAACACCATCCAGTAGCCTTGCCAGGCAAACACGATCGCAATACCAAAGCACACACTGCACATCCACAGCATGAATAGTGCGGCCTGAGTTCCGTTCAGCGATGCGTTCGGCCCGATAACCAGCCGATGGTGAGATTCCTCCTGGGCGCTCGTGCCAACTGCGTCAGTGACATCCACTGAGTTCGCCCCTGATTTCACAGGCAAATTGTAGTGGAAGCATGGAAGCTGTGGCAAACCATTGTAGCCCCGAGCCTCAATTCAGGGCGGCCAGCACCCTATCCAGCGATAACGCAGGCCAAGACGCATGGCCTGGTCTTTCCTCAGCTGGCGGCACAACGCCCAGCAAGGGCGCGGTCATGCGCTGGGACAAACTGCGCAAATTGGCTTGCCAGCGTGGCTGCGTCGGTGGCAGGCAGTTCCCGACCCAACCCATCAAATCACAGTTGCGGCTTATCACCTCGGCGCTGAGCAACGCATGGTTCAGGCAGCCCAGGCGCATGCCCACCACCAACAGGACCGGCCAACCGGCCCGCGTGACCAGATCGGAAAACAGTAGGTTTGAGTCCAGCGGCACATGCCAGCCGCCGGCCCCCTCCACCACCACCAGCTCGACCTGACTTGCGATCTCCGCGTACGCTGCCAGAATCCTTTCGGTGCTGATCGCCACCCCAACCTCCTCGGCGGCAATGTGCGGCGCGATGGCGGCGGGCAGTGCATAAGGATTGACCAGCTCATAGGGCAATGAAACGCTACTGGCTGCCTGCAAGGCCAAGGCATCCTCGTTCCGAACTCCCGCGGCCGTCATCTCGCCCCCCGCCGCGACGGGCTTGAAACCCGCACAGCGAATACCCTGTGCGCTGGCCTGCTCAAGCAGCAATCGCGCGACATGCGTCTTGCCAACCTCGGTATCGGTGCCGGTTACAAAGAACGTACGCGGCTTCATGCAGCGTGCACCGAGCGCCATGTCTTGGCCAGCACCTCAAGCAAGGCATCGACCTGTGCCGGGCTGTGGGCGGCAGACAGCGTGATTCGCAAGCGCGAGGTTCCTTGCGGCACCGTCGGTGGACGAATGGCCCCAATGAGAAATCCTTGCGCCAGCAATGCCGCACTCAAGGCCACGGCATGATCCGCATCACCCACGATAAGCGGCTGGATCGGCGTGGCAGAATCGGATACCGGCAAGCCCAGTTGCCGACTGCCGTCACGGAAGCGCCTGATCAAGGCTTGCAGGTGTTCACGTCGCGCCTCATCTTCGCGCAGGATACGCAGGCTGACTCGCATGGCAGCGGCCAGCGCGGGTGGCAGTGCGGTACTGAAAATGGCGGTACGCGTCCGCTGGATCAGATACTCAATGAGTTCATCATCGCCCGAAACAAAGGCACCGAAGCCGCCCAGTGCCTTGCCCAAGGTGGCGACCAAGACTGGCACGTCTTCGACACCCAGGCCTGCGGCCGCCAGGCTGCCGCGCCCCTGCGGGCCCAGCACTCCGAAGCCGTGGGCGTCATCCACCATCAGGCCGACATCATGTTGCTGCGACAATTCGGCCAATCTGGCCAGGGGTGCCACATCGCCATCCATGCTGAACACGGCGTCACTCACCAAGACCTTGCGACCAGCCACAGGGCGCGACAGTGCATCTTCGAGCGTGGCCATATCGGCATGGGGATAGCGGTGGATCTGCGCGCCCGACAGGCGGCAGCCATCAATCAGTGATGCGTGGTTGAGCGCATCCGAATGAATATGATCATTGCGGCCGGCCAGCGCCTGGATCACGCCCAGGTTGCACTGGTAACCCGTCGAGAACAGCAGGGCACGCGGACGTTGCACGAATTCCGCGAGTTCGGCTTCCAGTGCCTGATGCTCGGCGTTCCACCCACACACATAGGCCGAGGCGCCACTGCCAATGCCCTGCCGCACCGCTGCCTGCTGCAGCGCCACAACGACCTTGGGGTGCGTGGCAAGACCCAGGTAGTCATTACTGCAGAAACTGATGCAGTCCTGGCCATCCACCGTCTGCATAACGCCGTGGGAGCCACTGACTATCCGCCGCCGACGGAACAGCTTGCGCTCACGCACGCGCGCCAACTGCTCACGCAGGAAACGCGCCAGCGCATTGCCTTGCATGGATTTCAGGCGGCCGGGCGATCGTGGGCACAGGCTGGTGCGCCACAGTCCGTCGCTTTCACCGCGGACTCAAGACCGGCCTCAGCAGCTTGTTCACGATCCGGGCGCAGGCCCAAGCGCGCAAACAATTGCTGGTCACGCAGGTGGTCTGGATTGCCGGTTGTCAGCAGTTTCTCGCCATAGAAAATCGAGTTGGCACCGGCCATGAAACACAAGGCCTGCAACTCATCACTCATCGCCTGCCGACCGGCCGACAGGCGCACATATGATTTCGGCATGAGGACGCGCGCCACCGCAATCATGCGCACGAAATCGAAGCTGTCCAGTTGCTCGGCGCCATCCAGTGGCGTGCCGGGCACCTTGACCAGATTGTTGATCGGCACGCTCTCGGGATGCTGCGGCAGGTTGGCGAGTGTTCGCAGCAGTTCAACGCGGTCGGTGGCCTGCTCACCCATGCCGACGATGCCGCCACAACACACCTTCATGCCGGCCTCGCGCACATGACCCAGGGTATCGAGCCGGTCCTGGTAGGTCCGCGTGCTGATGATCTCCTTGTAGTAGGACTCGGAGCTGTCGAGGTTGTGGTTGTAGTAATCAAGACCGGCGTCGGCCAGGCGTTGTGCCTGCTGCGCCTTGAGCATGCCAAGTGTCATGCAGGTTTCCAGTCCCATGCCCTTGACGGCCGTCACCATCTCGATGACTTTGTCGAGATCACGGTCCTTCGGGCTGCGCCAGGCCGCGCCCATGCAAAAGCGGCTGGCACCAGCGGCCTTGGCCTGCGCGGCAGCGGACTTGACCGCCTCGACATCCATCAAGGGTTCATTATCCAGCCCCGTCTTGTAACGGACGCTTTGCGGGCAATACGCACAGTCCTCCGGGCAGGCACCCGTCTTGATCGACAGCAGGGTCGATAGCTGGACCTGGTTCGGGTCGAAATGCTGGCGGTGCACAGCCTGTGCCCGGAACAGCAGATCCATAAACGGCAAGTCAAAGAGTGCCTGCACCTCGGCATGGCTCCAGTCGTGACGGATGGCATTCGCTGTTGTTGTCTGCACTGTAGAGGCTCCCGCTTTAATTTGGTCCCGCCCACCATTAGATTGGGCATGCTGGCCGGACTAGGGACGAAATGGTCGGTGCAGCCTTCGTTTATGTCAACAGGCAAGGAGGCCTTATGGTTGACATGTGGTTACATATTGATCAGTTCAGGCAGGGACTGATGCAATGCCTCTATCCCGCGACCTGCGTGCTGTGCGGGGACCCCGGCGTGGCTAATCAGGATTTATGTGCCGGCTGCCACCAGGATCTGCCCTGGAACCGGCAGGCCTGTCCACGCTGTGCGCGCAGCCTGCCGCCTGGCAGCGCAGGCACAACCACCTGTGCCAAGTGCTTGCAGTCCATGCCAGCGTTTGACCATGCATGGTCTGCCTTCTGCTACAGCGGCACACTGCGCTGGTTACATCGCCGCCTCAAGTTCGGCACGCGGCTTGCGCATCGACGGCTACTTGGCCAGCTGCTTATTGCGGCACT